>NZ_JAYRLV010000003.1:0-223201 GCF_041912815.1 Allobrachymonas sp.
TTGCCCGCGTCATAGCCCTTGCAGCCCGCTGTGTCCGTGTTCTTCACGCTCTGCGCGTCGCAGATCAAGAACTTGCTTGAGGCGCTGCGCCCCAGTCTCTTGCGGGCCGCGCCAACCTGATTTTTTTTAATGCCTGCTCGAGCAGGCTCACCCCATCCCTGTCCACCTCGCTCCACTTGGCAAAGTACGAATGCACCGTGCGCCACTTGGGAAAGTCACTGGGCAGCGCTCGCCACTGGCAGCCAGTGCGCAGCAGGTACAACACGGCGCAAAACACCTCGTACAGATCCACCGTCCTGGGCTTGGTCTTGCGACGGGCTGTCTCCAGCAAGGGCAGGATGTGGGCAAACTGGGCGCGGCTGATGTCGCTGGGGTAGGTCTTGGTGCGCATCCATCGATTCTCTCTGAATCTGCTATCGGATCGTGAACACGCTCTGAGAGCCATGGTGGTGCCCTCGCGCACGGGGAATGACCCTGCACGCAGGTTCGCGTTTGTTGTTTTTCGTTTGTTGTTTGTCGTTTCTTGACGCACAAAACCCCGCACACCCCAAAGGGCATGCGGGGTTTGTGTTTTCGGCTCTCCGCACTGACTTGCCGCGCCGCCTGTCAGCAGGCAGGAGGCAGGTCAATGGCTTGGGGGGCCGGGGTCAGACCAGGAGGGCGTTGACTCGGCGGACGTAGGCTGCGGGGTCGGTGGGGAGGCCGCCTTCGGCGAGCAGGGCCTGGTCGAAGACGATGTGGGCCAGGTCCTCGAAGCGGGCGGGGTCGGCTGCGGCGGCTTCGAGCTTGCGGATGAGCGGGTGGTCGAGGTTGATTTCGAGCACGGGGCGCACTTCGGGCACGGGCTGGCCGGCCTGCCTGAGCAGGCGTGCCAGCTGCACGCTCATGCCCTGGTCGTCGGAGACGAGGCAGGCGGGCGAGTCGACGAGGCGGGTGGTGGTGCGCACGTCCTGTGCCTGGTCCTTGAGGGCGCCCTTGAGCTGGTCGAGGAAGGAGCGGGCTGCTTCCTGTGCGGCTTCGGCGGCTTTCTTTTCTTCCTCGTCCTGGAGCTGGCCGAGGTCGACGGCGCCCTTGGCCACGCTCTGCAGCGGGGTGCTGTCGAATTCGGGCAGGTACTGCAGGGCCCATTCGTCGACGCGGTCGGTCATGAGCAGGACCTCGATGCCCTTCTTGCGGAAGATTTCGAGCTGCGGGCTGTTCTTGGCGGCCTGCAGGCTGTCTGCGGTGAGGTAGTAGATGGCTTCCTGGCCGTCCTTCATGCGGCTCTTGTAGTCAGCGAGGCTCACGCTGGCGCTGTCGCTCTGGGTGCTGGCAAAGCGCAGCAGACGGGCGATGCGGTCGCGGTGGTGGTTGTCTTCGCCAAGGCCTTCCTTGAGGACGGCGCCGAATTCGGCATAGAAGCGGGCGTACTTGTCGGTGCCAGCGGCGTTCTGGGCAAATTCGGCGGCGGTGTCGGCTGCAGTGGCGGCCTGCTTGTCGACCACGTCGGTGACGGCTTCGTCGGTTTCGACCGGGGCGGGCGCAGGCACGGCGTCGCCCGAGGCGATGTCGATCTTGCCTTCGCTGCTTTCGGGCGGGGTGGCCTGGGCCTTGGCCATGTCTTCGAGCATGGAGAGGATGCGGCGCGTGTTGCCGTCGCGGATGAGGCGGATGTCGCGGCTTTCCTGCAGGAGTTCGCGGCTGACGTTCAGGGGCAGGTCGCTCGCGTCGATGACGCCCTTGACGAAGCGCAGGTACTGCGGGAGCAGGGCTTCGGCGTCGTCCATGATGAAGACGCGGCGCACGTAGAGCTTGAGGCCGCGGCGGTGGTCACGCTGGTAGAGGTCGTAGGGAGCGTGGCTCGGGATGTAGAGGAGCTGGGTGTATTCGGTGTTGCCCTCGACGCGGTGGTGGCTCCAGGCGAGCGGGTCTTCATTGTCGTGGGTGAGGGTCTGGTAGAAGGACTTGTACTGATCGGCGGTGACGTCCTTCTTGGGACGGGTCCAGAGGGCGCTGGCTTCGTTGACCTGTTCCCATTCGTCGGTGGTGACCATGTCGCCGGGCTGGCCGTCTTCGCCTTCCTTCCACTCTTCCTTGGGCATGTAGATGGGCAGGCCGATGTGGTCGGAGTATTCGCGGATGAGGCTCTTGAGCTTGAAGCCGTTGAGGTAGTCGAGCCGGTCGTCGCGCAGGTGCAGGGTGATGGAGGTGCCGCGCGTGGGCTTGGTGAGGGCTTCGGTGGTGAAGTCGCCGCTGCCGGTGCTGGTCCAGCGCACGCCTTCTTCAGGCGGGAGTCCGGCACGGCGGCTTTCGACGACGATGCGGTCGGCCACGATGAAGCCGGAGTAGAAGCCGACGCCGAACTGGCCGATGAGCTGGGAGTCGGCCTTCTGGTCGCCGGAGAGGCGGCTGACGAATTCCTTGGTGCCGCTCTTGGCGATGGTGCCGAGGTTCTCGATGATTTCGGCCTCGCTCATGCCGATGCCGTTGTCGGCAATGGTGACGGTGCGCGCGGCCTTGTCGAAGGAGATGCGCAGTTCGAGCTGGGGCTGGTTCTCGTACAGCGCAGGGTTGGCCAGCGCCTCGAAGCGCAGCTTGTCGCACGCATCGGAGGCGTTGCTGACGAGTTCGCGCAGAAAGATGTCGGGGTTGGAGTACAGGGAATGGGTAACGAGGTGCAGCAGCTGCGTCACCTCGGCCTGGAAGGCGTGGTTGTTCTGGCTCATGGGTGGACTCTCGTGTCTCGCGGGAGACGGAATGAAGGGAAAAACGACGGAAGCGCCGCTCTGCCGGGCCAGTGGTCGGTGGCCTGCGGCCCCGAACGCCGGGATGCGGAACGGCAACAGGAACGCAGATCGGGGCAAAACCGGATTTTTCAAGCGCGGGGGCGGGGGCTCTGGCGGGAGCTGCGGCGCATGGCTTACCATGCCCGCTTTGATGCATGCAGAGTCTGGGGCTGCGGTGCCCCATGCCTTGCCGACCGCGTGCTGCCCATTTCCCCTGCCCCTGAAAGGATCTGTCCCATGCCCGCTCTTTTCCGTCGTCTCGGCACGGTCTGCGCCACGGCCGCCGCCTGTCTGGCCCTGCTCGGTGGCTGCGTCACGACCACCCAGGGCAGCGTGGCAGGCGGCAGCCGCTCGCAGTTCATGATGGTGTCGGAGCAGCAGGTGCTGCAGTCTTCGCAGCAGGCGTTCTCGCAGCAGAATTCGCAGGCCCGCGCGCAGGGGGCGCTGATCACGTCTGGCCCGCAGTACACGCGGGTGGTGCGCATCATGCGGCGCATGGTGCCGCAGGTGGCGCACTTCCGCCCGGATGCGGCGCGCTGGCCGTGGCAGCTGGTGCTGATCCGCAGCAACGAGCTCAACGCCCACGTCATGCCGGGGGGCAAGGTGACGTTCTATACCGGCATCATCGACCGCCTGCAGCTCACCGACGACGAGATCGCCGCCATCATGGGGCACGAGATGGCCCACGCCCTGCGCGAGCACGTGCGCGAGCAGATGTCGCAGCAGGCGGCGGGCAATCTGGCCCTGAAGCTCGGCGGGGCCCTGCTGGGCGCGAGCGACGCCTCGATGCAGATGGCCGGCATGGCCAAGCAGATGATGCTGGATCTGCCCTTCTCGCGCAGCATGGAAAGCGAGGCCGACACCTACGGCCTCGAACTGGCCGCACGCGCCGGCTACAACCCGACGGCCGCGCTCACGCTGTGGGACAAGATGCGCGCGGCCGGGGCCGGGGCGGGATCGAGCTTCCTTTCGACCCACCCCTCGTCGGCCGAGCGCATGGCGAGCATGCGGGCCCAGATTCCCAGGCTCATGCCGATCTACGAGGCTGCCCGCCAGCGCCCATAGCAAGGCTCCGCAGGCGCAGCGCCTGCGCGCTACACTGGCCTGCTGCCCCGTCCTCTCCTTGCGCCTGCCCTGCCCCTGCCGTGACCGATTCCGCTTCTGCCCCTGCTTCCGCCCCTCTGTCCATTCTCCAGCGTGTGTTTGGCTATGCGACCTTCCGGGGGCAGCAGGCCGAGATCATCGACACGGTGGTGGCGGGCGGGGATGCGCTGGTGCTGATGCCCACGGGCGGGGGAAAGTCGCTGTGCTACCAGATTCCGGCCATTGCCCGGCAGGCGGCGGGGCTGGGGGTGACGATCGTCGTCTCGCCGCTGGTGGCGCTGATGCACGACCAGGTGGGCGCCCTGCACGAGGCAGGGGTGCCGGCAGCCTTTCTCAATTCCACGCTGGCTCCAGGCGAGGCGCAGCAGGTGGAGGAGGCGCTGCTGGCCGGCCACCACACGCTGCTGTATGTGGCCCCCGAGCGGCTGATGACGGGGCGCTTTCAGTCCCTGCTCGACCGGCTCCATGCGCAGGGACAGCTGGCGCTTTTTGCCATCGACGAGGCCCACTGCGTGAGCCAGTGGGGCCATGATTTCCGCCCCGAATACCGCCAGCTCGACGTGCTGGCCACCCGCTTTGCGGGCGTGCCGCGCATTGCCCTCACGGCCACGGCCGATGCCCTCACCCGTGCCGACATGGTGGAGCGGCTGCATCTGGAGCAGGCCCGACAGTTCGTGAGCAGCTTCGACCGGCCCAACATCCGCTACCGCATCGTCGAGAAGCGCGATCCCATGACGCAGCTGCGTCGCTTTCTGCACGACGAGGGGCATGTGGGCGAAGCGGGCGTGGTGTACTGCCAGTCGCGCCGGCGGGTGGAGGAGGTGGCGGCGGCGCTGTGCGCCGAAGGCATCGACGCCCTGCCCTACCACGCCGGGCTCGACGCGGGCACGCGCCAGCGCCATCAGGACCGGTTCCTGCGCGAGGAGGGCGTGGTCATGGTGGCGACCATCGCCTTCGGCATGGGCATCGACAAGCCGGACGTGCGCTTTGTGGCGCACCTCGACATGCCCCGCAACATCGAGGCCTACTACCAGGAAACGGGCCGCGCCGGGCGCGATGGCCTGCCTGCCGAGGCCTGGATGGCCTATGGCCTGCAGGACGTGGTGAACCAGCGCCGCATGATCGACGAAAGCCCCGCCGACGAGGCGCACCTGCAGGTGATGCGCGGCAAGCTCGACGCACTGCTGGCGCTCGCCGAAGCCACCGACTGCCGCCGCGTGCGGCTGCTGGCCTACTTCGGCGAAGCCTCCGAGCCATGTGGCAACTGCGACAACTGCCTGCACCCGCCCGAGGTCGAGGACGCCACCGAGCTGGCGCGCATGCTGCTGTCGACCGTGTACCGGCTGCACGAAAAAAGCCGCATCGGCTTCGGGGCCGCGCACGTGATGGATGTGCTGCGGGGCAAAACCACCGACAAGGTGCGCCAGTATGGCCACGAGAGCCTGAGCACCTTCGGCCTCGCTGCCTCTGCCCCCGAGGCGGAACTGCGCAGCGTGCTGCGCCAGCTCGTGGCACGCGGGGCTCTGCAGGTGGATGCCGCGCATTTCAACACCCTGCGCCTCACTCCCGCCGCGCGCCCGCTGCTGCGCGCCGAGGAGCGGCTGCTGCTGCGCCGGAGCCTGCCCCAGGAGCGGCGCAGCCGGCGCACGGCAGGTGCCGCTGGCTCGGCCGCGCGCTCCGCCGTGGCTGCCACGCTCGACATGGATGCACGCACCCGCTTCGAGGCACTGCGGAGCTGGCGTGCAGACGTGGCCCGGGGGCAGAATCTGCCGGCCTACGTGATCTTTCACGACAGCGTGCTGGCCGCCATTGCCCAGGCCGCGCCCGACACGCTCGCAGCCCTGCGCGGCATTGCCGGCGTGGGCGACGCCAAGCTCGAACGCTACGGCGCCGAGCTGCTGGCTGCCCTGCAGCAGACGGCTGCCTGAGGCACTGCTGCGCCACGTTCCAGGGCGCACGGCGCGCGCGGCACGGGGGCGTGATTCTTGCCGGCGGTCAATGACGGCACTGGCACCGGGGGCCAATACTGCGCCCTTTCCGACTCCTGTGGCCCAGGCCTGCTGCCATGCCGTTCCTGTTCATATCCGCACCGCCCGTCTGTGGGCGCGGGGCGCTGTTCCCCTCTCTCCCCCTCCCGGCTGGAGCTGCCTGAGCCATGGCCGCTTCCACCCCTCAGCACGCCTGCGCGGGTCGCATGGATCTGGTCTGCCCGGCCGGCAGCCTGCCCGCACTCCGGCAGGCGGTGGACCACGGGGCCGACTGCGTCTACCTCGGCTTCCGCGATGCCACCAATGCCCGCAACTTTGCGGGGCTCAACTTCGACGACAAGGCCATTGCGACCGGCCTGGCCTACGCCCACGCGCAGGGCCGCAAGGTGCTGCTGGCGCTCAACACCTATGCCCGCAGCGACTCGGTCGATGTCTGGCGCAGCGCGGTGGACCGGGCCGCCGACATGGGCGTGGACGCCCTCATCATGGCCGATCCCGGCCTGATGCAGTACACGGCACGCACGCATCCGCAGATGCGGCTCCACCTGTCCGTGCAGGGCTCGGCCACCCATGCCGATGCCATCAACTTCTACCATGAGCAGTTCGGCATCTCGCGGGCGGTGCTGCCCCGGGTGCTGTCGCTCGCGCAGGTGGAGCAGCTGTGCGGCAAGACGCCGGTCGAGATCGAGGTCTTCGGCTTCGGCAGCCTGTGCGTCATGGCCGAAGGGCGCTGCCAGCTGTCGTCCTATGCCACCGGCGAGGCCCCCAATACCCACGGCGTGTGCTCCCCGGCCAAGGCCGTGCGCTGGCAGGAAACGCCCAGGGGGCTGGAAGCCCGGCTCCATGGCGTGCTGATCGACCGCTACGCCCCCGGCGAGAGCGCAGGCTACCCCACGCTGTGCAAGGGCCGCTTCGATGTGGGCGAAATGCGCGGCGACAGCAGCTATTACGCCATCGAGGAACCCACCAGCCTCAACACCCTGTCGATCCTGCCGCAGCTGCAGGCCATGGGCGTGCGCGCCATCAAGGTCGAGGGCCGCCAGCGCAGCCCGGCCTATGTGGCGCAGGTCACCCGCGTGCTGCGCGAGGCGCTCGACGCCTGCCGCGACAACCCGCACCGCTACACCCCGCGCTCGTCCTGGATGAATGCGCTCGCCGAAGTCTCCGAAGGCCAGCAGCAGACCCTGGGCGCCTACCACCGCCCCTGGAAATGACCGCCATGACGACAGACGCCACCCCCTCCCCACAGGACGTGCGCCAGCCCGGCCGCATGCAGCTGTCGCTGGGCCCCCTGCTCTACTACTGGCCGCGCGAGACCGTGTTCGCGTTCTACCGGCGCATGGCCGACACGCCGGTGGACATCGTCCACCTGGGCGAAACCGTGTGCTCGCGCCGCCACGAGCTGCGCCTCGCTGACTGGCTCGAAGTGGCCGCGCAGCTGCGCGAAGCCGGCAAGCAGGTGGTGCTCTCCACCCAGGTGCTGATCGAGTCCGGCAGCGATGCAGCCACCGTGCACCGCATCGCCGAACGGCACGAGCTCCTGATGGAGGCCAACGACATGGGCGCCGTGCGGGCGGCCTCGCTCGGGCAGCGTCCGTTCGTGGCCGGGCCGCATCTCAACCTCTACAACCCGCCCGCGCTGCAGTGGATGGCCGACCTGGGTGCTATGCGCTGGGTGCCGCCCCTCGAAATGGCCCGCTCCGAGCTGGAATCCCTGCTGCGGCAGCGCCCCGCCGGCCTGCAGACCGAGGTGTTCGCGCTCGGCCGCATGCCGCTGGCCTTCTCGGCGCGCTGCTTCACTGCACGGCACCACAACCTGCCCAAGGACGACTGCCGATTCCGCTGCATCGAGCACCCCGACGGCCTGCTGCTGCAGACCCGCGAGGGCGAGGCCTTTCTCACCCTCAACGGCATCCAGACCCAGTCGGCCCGCGTCTGCAATCTGGTGCAGGAGCTCCCCGCCCTGCAGGCCCTGGGGGTGGACGTGCTGCGGCTGAGTCCGCAGTCGCACCACATGCCGGAACTCGTGTCCCTGTGGCGCGAGGCCATCGACGGCCACCTGTCGCCCGCCGAGGCCCACGCCCGCATGACGCCCCTGCTGCCCGACCAGCCCTGCAACGGCTACTGGCATGGCCGCCCCGGCATGGAACTGGTGCCGGAATCGGCGTGAACTTTCCCTGCTCCCTTTGCCCCTGCCGTTTTTTCCGCCCCGATCATGTCCCCACTCCTTCCCGACTCCTTCGTGCTTCCTGCTCCCGTGGGGGCGGTGCTGCGGCACCTGCCGCACTGGCCGGGTGCGGCGCTGTTCTGCGCTGCACTCAATGCGGCACTCACCCCCCAGCTGCCCGATGACGTGCGCGAGGCCCTGCAGGGCCGCCCGCTGCGGCTGGAGGTCAAGGATGCCGGCATCGCCTTCGATTTCAGCTGGCAGGGCACCCGCTTCGTGCCCGCCAGCCCCCGCCACACCGCCCCTGCGCTGACCATCCGTGCCCATGCCAGCGACTACGTGGCACTGGCCCGCCGCACGCAGGACCCCGACACCCTGTTCTTCCATCGCCGGCTCGCCATGGAAGGCGACACCGAACTGGGCCTGATGGTCAAGAACACCCTCGATGCCCTGGAGCTGCCCGTGTTCGACCCGGCCCGGCTGCCGCTGCCCGCCCCGCTGGGCGCCGCCCTCCAGCGGCTGCGCAGCCGCCTGTTCTCCCACTAGCCCTTTGCCGGACGCTCCCGCCATGGCCCGCCAGCACCTCCCGCTCGTCTACTCCTGTTCCGGCTGCTCCAGCGCAGCCCAGATGGCCAATCACCTCGCCCTGCAGCTGGACCGGCAGGGCATCGCCGAGATGTCGTGCATCGCCGGAGTGGGGGGCGACGTGCCCTCGCTGGTCCGCACGGCCTGCTCGGGCCGGCCCCTCATCGCGCTCGACGGCTGCCCGCTGGAATGCGTGCGCCACACCCTGCAGCGGCACGGTCTGGTCCCGGCACACCACGTCCTGCTGCACACGCACGGCGTGAAGAAGAAGCTGCAGCAGGACTTCGACCCCGACCAGGCGGCCTCCGTTCTGGCGCACCTCGTCGCCGCACTGGCCACGCCGCCACAGCCTGCCCCATGAGCGCCCCCTCCCCGCGCCGCATCGTGGTCGGCATCTCCGGCGCCAGCGGTGCCCTGCTCGCTGTGCGCCTGCTGCAGGCGCTGCACGCCCTCCCCGACGTGGAGACACACCTCGTCATCAGCCAGGCCGGAAGCCTCACCCTGCAGCACGAAATGCAGCTCACCCCCGCCGACCTGCTGCCGCTGGTGCACCGCCAGCACCCGGTGGGCGACCTGGGTGCGCCGCTGGCGAGCGGCTCCTTCCGCTGCCAGGCCATGGTGGTGGTGCCCTGTGCCATGCGCACGCTCGCGGCCCTGGCGCACGGGCTGGGCGACACCCTGCTCACCCGCGCCGCCGATGTGATGCTCAAGGAGCGGCGGCGCCTGGTTCTGGTGGCCCGCGAAGCCCCGCTGAATCTCGCCCACCTGCGCAACATGACCACCCTGACCGAGATGGGCGCCATCATCTACCCGCCGGTGCCCGCCTTCTACCAGCACCCGCGCACCATGGAAGACATGGCCCGCCACACGGTCGCGCGCCTCCTCGACCTGCTCGATCTGCCCCAGACGCTCTCCCCGCAGTGGGAGGGGCTCCACGCCACCGCCCCCCTCACGGAGCCAGCCCCGGTGCCGCCTCCCATTCCCGCATCCCTGCGGTGCACCCCCACCGCCTGAGCCTGCTGCCATGTACCACGACCTGCGCGACTTCATGGCCCAGCTCGAACACGACGGTGCGCTGCGCCGCGTGGACCTGCCCGTCTCGCCGCACCTCGACATGACCGCCGTGTGCGACCAGGTCCTGCGCCACGCGGGGCCTGCCCTGCTGTTCACCCATCCGACGGGGCATGACATCCCGGTGCTGGCCAACCTGTTCGGCACGCCGCAGCGCATCATGCACGCCATGGGCGTGCACAGCCTGCAGGAAGTGCGCCAGCTCGGCGAGCTCCTGGGCAACCTGCGGGAGCCCTCCGCCCCCCAGCGCCTGCGCGACGTGGCCGGCATGGGGCACATGCTCCGGTCGCTGTGGCACATGGCGCCCCGCACCATCGGCCAGCCTCCGTGCCAGCAGGAAGTGCTCGACGGGGACGCCGTCGACCTGACCCGCCTGCCCATCCAGCACTGCTGGCCCGGCGACGTGGCCCCGCTCATCACCTGGGGCCTCACCATCACGCGCGGCCCGCACAAGCCGCGCCAGAACCTCGGCATCTACCGCCAGCAGGTGCTCAATCGCCACCAGCTCATCATGCGCTGGCTGCCGCACCGCGGGGGCGCGCTGGACTTCCGCGACCACGCCCTGCACCAGCCGGGGCAGCCGTTCCCAGTGGCCGTGGCACTCGGGGCCGACCCCGCCACCCTGCTGGGCGCCGTGGTGCCCGTGCCGGACAGCCTCTCGGAATACCAGTTCGCGGGCCTGCTGCGCGGAGGCCGCACCCAGGTGGCACAGGCCATGACCCTGCCCCTGCAGGTGCCGGCCCACGCCGAAATCGTGCTCGAAGGCCACATCCACCCCGACCCCCACCACCCCAGCGGCTATGCCCATGCCCTGGAAGGCCCCTACGGCGACCACACCGGCTACTACAACGAACAGGCCGAATTTCCCGTGTTCACGGTCGAGCGCATCACCCACCGCCACGCACCGGTCTACCACAGCACCTACACCGGCCGCCCCCCGGACGAGCCGGCCATGCTGGCGCAGGTGCTCAACGAGCTGTTCATTCCGCTGCTGCAGCGGCAGTTCCCGGAGATCACCGACTTCTACCTCCCGCCCGAAGGCTGCAGCTACCGCATGGCGGTGGTGCAGATCCGCAAGGCCTATCCCGGCCATGCCCGGCGCGTGATGATGGGGGTCTGGAGCCACCTGCGCCAGTTCATGTACACCAAGTTCATCATCGTGGTGGACGACGACATCGACGTGCGCCACTGGCCCGACGTGATCTGGGCCATGACCACGCGCTGCGATCCGGCCCGCGACACGCTGATGGTGGAGCACACCCCCATCGACTACCTCGACTTCGCCTCCCCGGTGAGCGGCCTCGGCAGCAAGATGGGACTCGACGCCACCCACAAATGGCCCGGTGAAACCACCCGCGAATGGGGCCGCCCCATCACCATGCCCGCCGACGTGCTCCAGCGCGTGCAGCCCGTGCTCGACAGCCTGATCCACCCCACCCGTCCCCCGCACGGCTGGTGAACCTCCGCCCGCGCCTCCTGCGCTTCTGCCCGCCCCGCCCCTGCGGCAGGGCACGGGGCATGCCGTATGCTTGTCTCACGCCACACGGTGCACGACGCGCGCACCTGCCCTCCCCCTGTGCGCCCCACACCGAAGCCCGTGCGTGCCCTCTCCTCCTGTCTGCTCTCTGTCCGGAAGCCATGCCCATGCCTACCCCCTCTTCTTCACTGTCCGAGCGCCTCGGGCTGCGCATTCCGCTGATCCAGGCCCCCATGGCCGGGGTGAGCACGCCGCACCTGGCCGCCGCCGTATCCCGGGCCGGAGCCCTCGGCTCGCTGGGGCTCGGGGCCAGCACCGTCGCACAGGCCCGGCAGGCCATCCTCGATACCCGTGCCCTGACCGACCGCCCCTTTGCCGTCAACCTGTTCTGCCACGCTCCCGCCCGGCACGACCCCGCACGCGAGGCCGCATGGCTGGCCCACCTCGCGCCCCTGTTTGCCGAAGTGCAGGCATCCCCGCCTGCTGCGCTGCACGAGATCTACCGCAGCTTCGTCGAGGACGAGGCCATGCTCGCCCTGCTGCTCGAACTGCGCCCCGCCGCCGTGAGCTTCCACTTCGGGCTGCCGCCGCGCGACTGGGTACAGGCCCTGCGCGCCGCCGGCATGTACACGCTGGCCACCGCCACCAGCGTGCAGGAGGCAGACCGCATCGCCGAAGCCGGCGTGGACGCCCTCGTGGCCCAGGGCATCGAGGCAGGCGGTCACCGGGGCCTGTTCGACCCGGCGGGTCCCGATGCGTGCCTGCCCACCGCCGATCTGGTGCGCGACCTGGTCGGGCACACCGCGCTGCCCATCGTGGCAGCCGGGGGACTCATGCGGGGGCAGGACATCCGCGCCATGCTGGCCCTTGGCGCCGTGGCTGCGCAGCTCGGCACCGCCTTCATCGCCTGCCCGGAATCGGCCGCGTCCGACAGCTACCGCACGGCCCTGCTGCACGCGCGGGGCAGCGACACCCGGCTCACCTCCGTGTTCTCGGGACGCCCCGCCCGCGGCATCGCCAACCGCTTCATGACCTGGTGCGAAGCCCCCGGCAGCCCACCTCCACCCGACTACCCCATCGCCTACGATGCCGCCAAGCAGCTGCATGCCGCCGCGCAGCGGCAGGGCGTCGGTGCACACGCGGCCTGCTGGGCCGGCACGAGCGTCGCACGCACCCGCGTCCTGCCGGCGGCCGAGCTGGTGGCCACGCTGGCTGCCGAGCTCAACGCCTGAACTTGCCGGCAATCAATGGCAGAAGCGCGCCGGCACGGAATACTGCGGCCTTCCTTCCGACAGTCATCACAGGACATTTCCCATGATCTCGATTCCCGTGCAGCCCGCCCACGCCCACGACCACACCCGCCCCGACAGCATCTACCCCTTCGATGCCCGCGGCATTGCCAAACGCTTCCGCCATGCCGCCATCTTCGGGGCGCTCGATGCCCTGCACCCCGGCGAAACCATGCGCTTCGTCAACGACCACGATCCCCTGCCGCTGCTGCAGCAGATCGGAGCCCATTACGGCGAGCGCGTCCGCGTCACCTACCGTGACCGCAGCCCGGCAGGCGTGGTGATCGACTTCGAGGTGCTGGCCGACTGACCCTTCCTGCCCCTGACCGGAGCCAGGTGCGGCCCGCAGCGGCCGCCCTGCTGCCGCACACGCCCTCCGGTCAGGCCCCGTCCGGTCAGAACCCCTCGTCCGGCCCCAGATAGCGCCACTGCCCCTGCGGCAGCTGGCCCAGCAGCACCCGCCCGATGCGGATGCGCTTGAGCCCCACCACCCGCAGCCCCACGGCCTCGCACATGCGGCGGATCTGACGCTTGCGCCCCTCGCGCAGCACAAAGCGCAGCTGCTCGGGGTTCTGCCACTCCACCCCGGCAGGCAGGAGCACCTGCCCATCCAGACTCAGCCCATGGCGCAGCAGGGCCAGCCGCTCTTCCGGGAAGACCGCCTGCACATCGCGCTCCACCACCTCACCGTTCCCGCGGGCGTCATAGGTCACGCGCACCAGGTATTCCTTGTCGATGTCGCTGTCCTCGCCGATGATCTGGCGCGCCACCCGGCCATCCTGCGTGAGCACGAGCAGCCCGGTGGAATCGATGTCGAGCCGCCCGGCAGGCGCCAGCCCATGGAGCTGGCCCGGCGCAAACCGCTGCCGGCTGCGATCCTCCCGCCAGTGGCTGGCCGGCCCGATCAGCGTCGCAGCACTCTGGTGCCCGTCCTCGGGCTGGCCGCTCACGTAGCCCACCGGCTTGTGCAGCAGGATCGTCACCTGCCGCGCCTGATGCCCGCGCGCGGCCCGGTCCACCGTCACCGCATCCTCCATCGACACCCGCTGCCCCATGTGGCCCGGCTCGCCGTTCACCAGCACCCAGCCGCGCTCGATCCAGTCATCGGCCTCGCGGCGCGAGCACAGCCCCAGATCGGCCATGCGCTTGTTGAGCCGGATGCCTCCCTGCGCATGTCCTCCCACCGGACTGGGTGTGCGCTCAGACGTCGCACCGGGCGCCTGCGCTCCCCGACCCCGGCGCGGTGTGGCATGCTGCCCCTCGGCCACCGGCACGGCCGGTGCCAGCGGTGCCCGGCGCCGGGGCGGCTGCGCGTCCTGCCCCTGTGCAGGGAAACGCCCCTGTGGCGGACGGTCATTCCAGCCGCGTCCGGCGGACTCCGGGTGGGCTCCAGGGCCTCGGCGCGGTGCGCCCTCACGTTCGCGTGGGCCTCGCGCGCCCTCCTCCCGGGCCCGTCCCGCACCACCGAACGCCCTGCGCCCCTCCCGCTCGGGGCCTCCCCAGCTGCGTCCCTGCTCCCGTCCCGCCTCGGGCGAACGTCCTCCGCCGGCAGGACGGACAGCGGGGTCCGCCGCATCGCTGCCCTCGCTGCGCCACACATTGCGGCGCGGTGCGGACGGGGCTTCGCCCCGGTATCCGTCGGAACGGCGGGCAGGGGGCTTGCCGCGGGAAGGCGCAGGTGCCTCGGGGGCCGCCTGCGGCGCGGCGGAACGCCTGAGCACCAGGCGGGAACGGGGGGGAGTGCGATCATCGGTCATGGCGTGATTATGGCCGTGCCGCCCTCCTGCCGGCTGCAGCCATCCAGCGGAAAATGGTAGGCTTGCCCCATGGGCCCATGGCCGGGTGCTCCCGTCCGGGCGCCCGGTCCTGTCCATTTCCTGCATCCCATGCTCCAGCTCACCTTTCTCGGCACCTCGGCCGGTGTTCCCACGCGCCGGCGCAACGTCACGGGGCTGGCCGTCCAGACCGGCCCGGGCAAATCCTGGCTGCTCGTCGACTGCGGCGAGGCCACCCAGCACCAGATCCTGCGTTCTGCGCTGTCGGTGCACGACCTGCACACCATCCTCATCACGCATGCCCACGGCGACCACTGCTACGGCCTGCCGGGGCTGCTGTCGAGCTGCGCCATGCACCACCGCACCGAGCCGCTCACCCTGATCGCCCCCCAGGCCGTGCTGGACTGGGTGGCCGCCACCGAACGCTGCGGCGACCTCTGCCTGCCCTACCCGCTGCATGTCCACCCCGTGGAGCCGCACGACACCGTGGTCTCGCGCCACGACCTGCACATCACCCGCCACCCGCTGGCCCATCGTGTGCCCAGCCACGCCTACCGCATCGAACAGATCCAGCACCGGACGCGGCTCGACGGCGAGGCCCTGCGACGCCTGGGCCTGCCCCGCGGCCCGCTGTGGAAGGCCCTGCAGCAGGGCAGCGAAGTGGAGTGGCAGGGCCAGCGCATCCGGCCCGACGCCGTGTGCCTGCACGAAGAGCGGCATCTGTGCGCCGTGGTGGCAGGCGACAACGCCATGCCCACCCTCCTCACCGAGGCCTGTGCCGGCGCCCAGCTCCTCGTGCATGAAAGCACCTACACCGAAGCCGTGCTCCAGCGCGTGGGCCCCGAGTACCTGCACAGCTGCGCGGCCGATGTGGCCCGCTTCGCCGAAGACTGCGGTCTGCCCAACCTGATCCTGACGCACTTCAGCCCCCGCTTCGATGGTCCGCCCGAACGCCTTGCCCCCGTGCGTGACGAAGCCACGGCCCACTACCACGGCCACCTGCACCTCGCCTGCGACTTCGACGTGCTCGACCTGCACGACGACGGCCGCCTGGAACTCGTGTCCCGGAACGGACAGCCCGTGTCGCCTGCCCGTCAGCCGGACCGCTGAGAGCGACGGCCGCCGACCGGCCCACTCAGCGCATCCGGGCCGCCTCCGCCCATGCACAAAAAAAACAGGCGCCCGCAAGGAGCGCCTGTTTCAGGAAAAGCAGAAGAGCACCGGAACACCGTCCTGCCGCATGCGGCAGACACGGTGCCCTGCTGCACTTACTGCACGCCGAGCCGGCGGTTGATGATCCACTGCTGCGCGATCGACAGCAGGTTGTTGGTCAGCCAGTACAGCACCAGACCGGCCGGGAAGAAGAAGAACATCACACTGAACACCAGCGGCATGATCCACATCATCTTGGCCTGCATGGGATCGGGCGGCGTCGGGTTGAGCCACACCTGCAGCAGGCTCGACAGCGTCATCAGGATCGGCAGGATGTAGAAGGGATCGGGCGTGGACAGATCCTTCACCCACAGAATCCACGGCGCCCCGCGCATCTCGACACTGGCGAGCAGCACCCAGTACAGGGCGATGAACACCGGAATCTGGATCATGATCGGCAGGCAGCCGCCGAGCGGATTGACCTTTTCCTCGCGGTAGATGCGCATCATCTCCTGCTGCATCTTCTGCGGCTCGTCCTTGTGGCGCTCGCGCAGCGCCTGGATGCGCGGATTGATGGCCTTCATCTTGGCCATGCTCGAATAGGCCTTGTGGTTGAGCCAGTAGAAGGCGGCCTTGAGCAGCACTACCAGCGCCACGATGGACCAGCCCCAGTTCAGCAGGAAGCCGTGCAGGAAGGTCAGCAGCGCATACAGCGGACGGGCGATGATGGTCAGCCAGCCATAGTCCTTGACCAGGTCGAGGTTGGGCGACAACGCCTTCATGACCTGCTCGTCCTGCGGCCCGATGAACAGCGTGGTGTCCACCGACTTGGTCGCTCCGGGAGCGATCTGGCCCAGGCCCATGACCTGACCAGCTGCATACAGGCCGTCGACCTTGCGCACGTAGTTCTCGCGGGCCGTGCCGGCTGCCGGCAGCCAGGCGCTGGCGAAATAGTGCTGCACCATGGCGACATAGCCGTCGCTGCTGTCCTTCTGCAGGGTGACCTTGCCCTTGTCGATGTCCTCGAAGGTGAGCTTCTGGTACTTGCCCTCGCTGCTGTAGAAAGCCGGCCCGGTGAAGGTGGAATAGAAGCGGTTGCCGCCCGGAGCCTTGCTGCCGTCACGCACCAGCTGCTCGTAGAGCTGGGGAGACACGGCGGTAGTGCCCACGTTGACCACGCTGTGCTGCACGCCGATGGCGTAGCTGCCGCGCTTGAGGGTATAGGTCTTGACCAGCTTCACGCCACCCACGGGCGCGGATTCGAAGCGCACCTGCAGGCTGTCCTGCCCATCGGCCAGGTTGTGGACCGAGCCCACGAGCTGCATGGGCGTGAGGTGGTTGGGCAGCGTGCCGCCCGCCAGTCCGGTCTGCGCCTCATAGACGTGGGAGCCTGCGTTTTCCAGCAGCACGATGGGCGGGCTGTTGCGGTCGTTGCTGGCCTCGGGATACTGCAGGAGCTGCGCCCCCACGAGAGAGCCACCCTGCGTATTGAACGTGAGGCGGTAGACGTCGGTGGTGACCGTCACGTTCTGCCCTGCGGCCGGAGCCGATGCCGCCTGTGCAGGCTGCGCCGCAGCGGCCGATGCGTCTGCTGCCGGAGCAGCAGCCGGCACGCCGGTCGAGGCCGGAGCCGACGCAGTCACTGCAAGGGGCGTGCTGCCGGGGAAGAACGTCGGTTGACGGCCATTGTGGATCTGCCACTGATCCCAGAGCAGGATCAGCGAGATGCCGAAGATGACCCACAGAAAGGTACGGCGAAAATCGTTCATGAGCAGTGCGTGATGGATGACGGGGATTCGTCGGAGGAAGACGGGGCGGGTGCGCGGCGGCGCAGGCCTGCCAGACCGCTGAACAGGCGGGGTGCCTGCTCCGGCACGGGATCGCATCCCCCCTCGCACCAGGGCTGGCAGCGTCCCAGACGGCGCAGCGTGAGGTAGCTGCCGGCTGCCGCGCCGTGCCGCTCCAGGGCTTCGAGCGCATAGGCCGAGCAGGTGGGCTCGAACCGGCATTGCGACCCGACCCACGGACTCAGCAGCAGCCGGTAGGCCCTGACCCCGAGCATGAGGAGATGTTTCATGATGCGCTCCGCATTGTGCCAGATGGCGCCCCCTGCCCCCCGGCCGTTGCCGGCGCGGCGGAAGGCCTGCGGCGGGGTGCCGGCGCAGGGCGGGAAGGGGACGGGAGAGAGGCCCAGCAGGACCGGGCCTGCAGAAAGAGCTGGTCGAGCTCGGCCCGCACCGCCCGCTTGAGAGCGTCGGAGGTGGCGCTCACATACACCTTGCGGTCATAGCCGCTGCGCAGACGCAGCACCAGCGCACAGCACTCCGGCAGTTCGGGCAGGTGCGCCCGCACGGCCTCGCGCATCTGGCGCTTGATGGTGTTGCGCGTCACGGCCCGGCGGGCCCAGCGCTTGGGCACGAGCACCCCCGCATGGCGGTGGGCATCGGCAAAGAGGAGGGAAGAGGCTGCAGCCCCTTCCTGCCGGGGCTGCCAGCGCAGGACATGCAACGCAAAATGGGGCGTACGCCCCACGGTCGCGCCCTGCAGCACCGCCTGAAACTGGGCACTGCTGCGCAACCGTTGCAGGCTCGCGGGGCAGGCGTCAGGCTGGTCCATGGCGCATGGATGGCTCGCGGACGGCACAGCGCCCGCCAGTCATCGCAGGAAAATCAGACGGCCAGGCGCTTGCGGCCCTTGGCACGGCGAGCGTTGATGACGGCGCGGCCGCCACGGGTCTTCATGCGCACGAGGAAACCGTGGGTACGTGCGCGGCGGGTCTTGGAGGGCTGGTAAGTGCGTTTCATGGGAGAAATTCCTGGGAAAGAAACCTGTTGTTATGCCAGGCCCGGCGGCTCGCCGGACCCTCGTTCTCCCGCAAAATTTCGGGAAAGCCTCGGATTATCACAAACTTTTTTCGTCGAATCAACCATTTGCCCCCACAGCTCGTGCAGATTGTGGCTTCTGCAGAGGGCCGCGGCTCCTGCGACACACCCTGCCCCGCGCATACCGCGAGCCTGCCGGGCGCGTCAAGCACCTGTGCCAAATCCCCACCATCGGGGCGCCCCGGCCGGTCGGGGCTGCCCAAGTTATCCACAGGCCGCTATACTTCCATCGCTCCGGCGCCCCGCGCCCTCCGAGTCCTTTTCCGCCCCGTGTTGCCTGTGTCCATGCCCGCCGAAGTTTCCCCGTCTGCCAGTGAACCGCTCGATGCCGATCTGTGGCAGGCCTGCCTGGACGTTCTGGCGCTGGATGTGCCCTCGCAGCAGTTCAACACCTGGATCAAGCCCCTGCAGGCCTCGGTGACCGAGCAGCACGTGCAGATTCTGGTGGCCAACCGCTTCAAGCTCGACTGGATCCGCGCCCAGTACCTGCCGCGCATTGTCGAGATCCTGGAGCAGCTCGCCGACCAGCCCGTGCCAGTGGAGCTGGGCATCGCCAGCCGCCGGCCCCGTGCCGGGGTGTCGCGGGCCGCGCTCGCGGCCGCCCAGCCGGCTGCACAGCCCCTGATGGCGCCGCCGGTGCAGCCCATGGCGGCACCGCAGCCCCTGCCGCCTGCCGATCCGCTGATGGCGCCCCCCTCCCTGCCGCCGCAGGCCGGCGTGCGCGCCAACCCGACCCGGCTCGACCCCAACCGCACGTTCGAGAACCTGGTGGAGGGGAGTGCCAACCGCATGGCACGCGCTGCCGCGCTGCATGTGGCCTCGCAGCCGGGGCAGCTCTACAACCCGCTGTTCATCTATGGCGGCGTGGGCCTGGGCAAGACCCACCTGCTGCAGGCCGTGGGCAACAAGCTGCTGGAGCTGCGCCCCTCGGCGCGCGTGCTCTACACCCATGCCGAGCAGTTCGTGACGGACGTGGTCAAGTCCTACCAGCGCAAGGCCTTCGACGAGTTCAAGGCCCGCTACCACCAGCTCGACCTGCTGATGATCGACGACGTGCAATTCTTTGCCAACAAGGACCGCACGCAGGAGGAGTTCTTCAACGCCTTCGAGGCGCTGCTCTCGCGCAAGAGCCACATCGTGATGACCAGCGACACCTATCCCAAGGGGCTGGCCAACATCACGCAGCGGCTGGTGTCGCGCTTCGACTCCGGCCTCACGGTGGCGATCGAACCGCCCGAGCTGGAGATGCGCGTGGCGATCCTGATGAACAAGGCGCAGGCCGAGGACCGCGAGCTGCCCGAGGAAGTGGCCTTCTTCGTGGCCAAGAACGTGCGGGCCAACGTGCGCGAACTCGAAGGGGCGCTGCAGAACATCCTGGCGTATTCGCGCTTCAGCGGCCGCCCGATCGACATCCAGCTCGTGCGCGAGGCGCTGCGCGACCTGCTGTCGATCAAGAACCGCCAGATCAGCGTCGAGAACATCCAGAAGACGGTGGCCGACTACTACAAGATCAAGGTCGCCGACATGCACAGCAAGAAGCGGCCCGCCAACATCGCACGGCCACGCCAGATTGCCATGTATCTGGCCAAGGAAATGACGCAGAAGAGCCTGCCGGAAATCGGCGAGATGTTTGGCGGGCGCGACCACACCACGGTGCTGCATGCCGTGCGCAAGATCGGCGGCGAACGCGCCAACGATCCCGACCTGAACCAGCAGCTGCACGTGCTGGAGCAGACCATCAAGGGCTGAGCCACTCTCCCACCGCAGGAGCACGCCCGGTGAGCGTGCAGGCCTGCTGCCCGGACTCCTTCCCCCTTGTGCCGCTGTGCAGCGGGCCGCGCACGCTGCGGCCCTTTCCGCTGCAGCTCAGCTGCCGCAGCCTGCCGTCTGGGCCCGCCGCATGGCAGCCGGCATGAGCCGTTCGGCCGATACGTAGCACTGGCGGAAGATCTCGAACGGCATGGTGTCGGCGGCCTCGATGCGCTGGCGTTCCGCCACCGAAGCCTCCGCCATGTGCCGGAAGGCGGCTTCTTGGTCGGGGGCCAGCGGCTGCGCCAGCATGGCGGCGCGCGTGGCAGCCGAGCGGCTCCGCACGAAGCCCACGAAGCTGCCCTGCTCCACATCGCGCCGCAGCGCCTCAAGCACCTGGGCCGACGGCAGGGTCTCGGGCGCGGCCAGACGCCGGCGCGCCTCGGCAAGCGCCTGCACATGGGCCTGCCCACCGCCCACGGCATCGAGGTGGGCAGCAATAAGAGCCATTTCTTCCAGAAGCTCATGGGCCCATTCGGTGAGCACCACCTCGCTTCCGTGGCGCTCCAGCCGCAGGCCGGGTTCGCGTCCGCGCGAGGCTGTGAGGTGCTGGTTGTGCTTGAGGGCCGCCAGCTCCTCGGGCGTGTCGGGCGGGCTGTCGGTCAGGAGCGCATGCAGCAGGAAAAGATCGAGGAAGCGCATGGTGCCGGCATCGATGCCGACATCGAGGAAGGGGTTGAGGTCCATGAGGCGGACCTCGACGTATTCCACACCACGCTCGCGCAGGGCATGCAGGGGCCGTTCGCCCTGGTGGATCACCCGCTTGGGCCGGATGGTGCCGTAGAACTCGTTCTCGATCTGCAGCAGAGTGGTGGAGAGCTGGTTGTACTCGCCCCCCAGGTTGCGGATGCCGATGGCTTCGTAGGGCGGATAAGGCACGGTGAGCGCCTCCTGAAGAGAGGCGGCATAGCCTTCCAGGTGGTTGTAGCTCACGGCCAGCGTGGCCTGGGCATCGCTCTGGTAGCCGAGCCGCCCCATGCGCAGCGACGTGGCCCAGGGCAGGTGCATGGTGCGCGGGCCCAGAGGTTCGAGCCCATGCTCGCGTCCGGCCACGAAGGTGCTGCACACGGCGGGAGACGCGCCGAACAGATAGAGCAGCAGGAAGGAATGGCGGCGGAAATTGCGGATGAGGCCGAAATAGGCCTCGCTGTCGATGCCGGGCATCGACCAGTTGTAGTGGATGCCGGAGATGGTCTGCATGCGCCTGCCATAGCGGTGGCCCAGCCCCATGCGGTAGACGCTCTTGGCGCGTCCGATGTTGGAGGTGCCGTAGCGCCCCAGCGGGATGGTCTCGTCGGTGGGCAGGCCACAGGGCATGCTGGCCACCCAGAGCATCTCGTCGCCATGTGCGGCCAGCACGCGGTAGACCTCGCGGTGAACGCGGGTGAGTTCGTCGAGACAGGCTTCGGGGCTGGGGTGCACGCCGGTGACGAGCTCGATCTGGGACTCGCTGAAATCGGTGGTGATGTGCGGGTGGGTCAGCGGTGCACCCAGCTCGGCCGGGTGCGGGGTGAGGGCGAGCATGCCGTCGGGACGCACGCGCAGGCTCTCCTTTTCCAGTCCGCGCCGCATGCCGCCCACGCGGTCGGCAGTGAGGGCAGCAAGCCGGGAAGACAGGGTGCTCAGGGTAGAAGCATTCATAGACAGGGAAGGATCGGCCATGCAGGTCGCCTGCGGCGGGAGGTCATCCCTGACTTCCACGGCACACAGGCCTCTGCCGTCGCCCGGCACCCCCCGGAATCGGGCTGGCACGCCGGCGCGACCGGGAGGGGCCTTCTGGCCCCATCCGCGGCGGCACCATCATAGCGGGAGCAGAAAATCCCCGCCTGCGCGGGCCTGTGTCCGGGGCGCACGCCATGCCGGCCCCGACATGCCAGACGCCTGGGAAGGCACAGGCGAGTGACTCACCACCACACGAACAGCGCCACCACCCCGGCCAGCAGCGCCAGCTTGGTGAGGCGATAGACGGTGGGGTTCCAGTTCTTGAAGCGGCGGCGGGCCTTGCCGGCGTAGAAGGAGACCAGGAACAGCCGGCTCACCAGCCCCTTGGGATCACCCTCGCTGTTGGGCGAGCTGGCCGCAGCGACCATGTGCTCGCCGATCCAGCGGTTGACAGCCTGCGCAAACCGGTTGCGCATGGGACGCTCGACGTCGCAGAACAGCACGATGCGGTTCTGGCCGCTGTGGTTGTCGGCGTAGTGCAGATAGGTTTCGTCGAACACGACTCCCTCGCCCTCGCGCCAGCTGTAGCGCTGGCCGTCGACGTCGATGTAGCAGGCCTCGTTGCCCGGTGCGATGAGTCCGAGGTGGTAGCGCAGCGACCCGGCATAGGGATCGCGGTGGATGCCGAGGCGGGCACCGTCGGGCAGTTCGGCGAACATGGCAGCCTTGATGCTCGGCAGGCCGGCCACGAGGGCCGTGGTCTTGGGGCAGAGCTTGGCGGCGGAGGGATGGGCATCGCCATACCACTTGAGATAGAAGCGCTTCCAGCCCGTCTTGAAGAAGGAGTTGAAACCGGCGTCGTCGTTGTTGGCGGCAGCCTTGATCTGCATGGCGCGCGACAGGTTCTCGGCCTCCTCCCGGATTTCCTTCCAGTGGGCCTGCAGCACGGCCAGCTCGGGGAAGGTCTCGACCGGCAGATAGGGCGTGCGCGGCACGCGCGAGAACGCCAGCATGAAGACATTGATGGGCGCCATGAAGGTCGAGTGGTCGAATGCCTGCCGCGACAGGCGCAGGCGCACCTTGCCGCGCAGGTGCATGACCGTGGCCGAGGCCGCAAAGAGAAGGAGCAGGACGAGGAGGGCGATCTTCATGTGTGGGCAGCAGGACACGGGCCGCGCAGGCAACCCGCCCCCGGAGTGCGTGAATGGAAAAAGAGGGGAAAGCGACTGGGGGAATTATCCCGCAAGGCTGCCGGAAGTGCATTTCGGCGCTGCGGCCTGCTGCGAGCGCACGGCGGGGGCCCCTCTCCGAAAGGAGTAGCCGGCCCCCTTCCGCAGGGGAGCTGTGCCGCCGCACGCCACAGGCTATAACCGGAGCATGACCGCCTCGCCCCCCTCTTTCCAGCCCCTCTCCTCCGCCAGCCTGCAGGACCGCTACGGCCGCACGGTGGACTATCTGCGCGTGTCGGTCACCGACAAGTGCGACCTGCGCTGCACCTACTGCATGCCCCGCCGGTTCCGGGGCTTCGAGGAGCCGGAGCACTGGCTCACCTTTGACGAGATCGAGCGCGTGGTGGCGGCCTTTGTGCGCATGGGCACGCGCCGCGTGCGGCTCACGGGAGGCGAACCGCTGCTGCGCCGGGGCCTGCCGGAGCTGGCGGGGCGGCTGTCCGCACTGCCTGGCATGGAAGACCTCTCGCTCACCACCAACGGCACCCAGCTGGCCCGGCAGGCGCACGCCCTGCGCGCAGCGGGGGTACGCCGGCTGAACGTGAGCCTCGACTCCCTGCGGGCCGACTGCGTGCAGGCCATTACCGGAAGCGACTGCCTGCAGCCGGTGCTCGACGGCCTGCACGCCGCCCGGGACGCCGGATTCGAGCGCATCAAGATCAACATGGTGCCGCTCGAAGGGGTGAACGTGCAGGACATCGAGGCGATGGCACAGTGGTGCATGAACGAGGGCTTCGTGCTGCGGCTCATCGAGGCCATGCCCATGGGCGAGACCGGCCGCGCCGCCCGCGGACTGGCGCTCGGCCCGCTGCTGGCGCAGCTGCAGCCCCGCCTGGGCCTGCTGCCGGCCATCGAGCCGCTGGGCGGAGGGCCGGCCCGGTACTGGCGCAATCCGGCCACCGGATTCACGCTCGGCCTCATCACGCCCATGTCGCAGCATTTCTGTGCCACGTGCAACCGGGTGCGCCTGTCGGTGGACGGCACGCTGTACCTGTGCCTCGGTCAGGAGGACCGTGTGGAGCTGCGCCCGCTGCTGCGCGCCGGCTGCAGCGACGCCGAACTGGAGGCCGCGCTGCGCGCCGCCATCGACCGCAAGCCGGAACGCCACGACTTTCTGGCCCGCCCCGAGAAGATCGTGCGCTTCATGTCGATGACGGGCGGCTGACGCGGGCGACTCCATCCCGCACCGGCCCGCGCGGACTCCCTGCCGCCCGGGCACGCGGGCCAGACGGCTCCTCTATCATGCGGCCATGAATCTCGACCAACTCCCCAACCGCCACAGTCTGGCGAGCAAGCTGCTGCTGCTTTCGCTGGTCTGGCTGGTGGCCGCCATGGTGTCGATCGGCTACACGCTCGTGCTGTCGTGGAAGCTGCAGGGCGGCGCCGCCGCCATCAACGACGCCGGCAGCCTGCGCATGCACACCTACCACGCCATGGAGCTGCTGAGCCAGAACCAGCCCCCGGCGGTGGTGGGGGCCGAGAAGCAGGAATTCACGAACACGCTCGACCGCCTGATCGCGGGGGATCCCTCGCGCCCCCTGTTCCTGCCCGACCAGCCCCAGGTGCGCGCACAGGCGGAGCTCGTGCGGCAGCAGTGGCACACCCACATGCTGCCGCTGCTCACGGCGGCGTCAGCCCAGCGGCTGGGCAACGCGGCACTCGACACCGAGGTGGACCGCTTCGTGGGCCGCATCGACCAGCTCGTGCGGCTGGTGGAGATCGACAACGCCTCCAATACCGCACTGCTGCGCATCTTCCAGCTCACGCTCATCGGCATGGCGGTGGTCGGCTCGATCAGCATGATCTACCTGCTCTATCTCATGGTGATCCTGCCCGTGGACCTGCTCCACCAGGGCATGCAGCGCCTGAGTCAGGGCGATCTGGGAAGCCGGGTGGACATCGAGAGCCGGGACGAATTCGGGGCGCTGGCCTCTGGCTTCAACCAGATGGCCAGCCGCCTGCAGGGGCTGGTGCAGGACATGGAGCGCAAGGTGCGCGACAAGACCCACGCGCTCGAATCCAACAACCGGCAGCTCGGCGCCCTGTATGCGGTCACCACCTTCCTGCACCAGTCGCACAACCTCGAAGACATCTGCGCGGGCTTTCTGCGCCATGTGATGGCGCTGGTGCAGGCCGACGGCGGCAGCGTGCGTCTGCTCGACGAGGCACGCGGCAAGATCGACGAGGTCGCCGAGATCGGCCTGCCCGAGGAGCTGCAGCACCAGGACGTCTGTGCCCGCGTGGACGGCTGCTTCTGCGGCCAGGCTGCCAACCAGCCCGACGCCGTGGTGCACTTCTTCAGCGCCGAGGACCTCCGGCGCGCCGCCGCGTCCGATCCCGGCCCCAGCCCCGGCGAGCTTCTGCCTGCGGTGCTCCCCATCGTCCAGAGCGGTGCCGCAGCCGGCGAGGCAGGCCCGGCCGTGCGTCCCTGCGAGACGGCGGGCTTTCACGGCATCTCGGTGTTCCAGATTCGCAGCGGACAGCACAACATCGGCGTGTTCACGCTGTTTTTCCGCACCCCGCGCACGCTGGACACGGACGAGCGCCACCTGCTCGAAGTGCTGGGCAGCCACCTGGGCGTGGCCATCGACAACACCCGCCTGGCCGCCCGCGACCGGCAGCTGGCCGTCATGGAGGAGCGCAACCTCATGGCGCAGGGGCTGCACGACAGCATCGCGCAGTCGCTGTCCTTCCTCAACCTGCAAGTGCAGATGCTCGACACCGCCCTGCGCGACGGCGAGCTCGCACAGGCGCAGGAGAATCTGGCCTTCATCCGCGCCGGCGTGCAGGAAAGCTACGAGGACGTGCGCGAGCTGCTGCTCAACTTCCGCGTGCGCATCAACCGCCAGGAGCTGCCCGAGGCCATCCGCACCCTGCTCGCCCGCTTCGAGCAGCAGACGCATGTGGCCACCCACCTCGACCTGACCGGCACGGGCCTGCCGCTCGACCCGCAGCAGCAGCTGCAGGTCATATTCATCCTGCAGGAAGCCCTCTCGAACGTGCGCAAGCACGCCCAGGCCAGCCATGTCGACGTGCATGTGCGCAACGAGGCGGACTTCACCCTCACCGTCACCGACAACGGCCGTGGCATAGACTATGCGCAGATGCAGGAGCGCAAGGCCCGGCATGTCGGCCTGTCCATCATGCAGGAGCGCGCCAGCCGCATCCACGCCACCGTGCACATCACCCCGGCCCCGCAGGGCGGCACCCGGGTGGAGCTGGTGCTCCCACAGCAACAACGCATTGCCACCTGACCATGACCGACGCCTCTCCCCTCCCCTCCGCTTCGTCCGATGCGCCCATCCGCATCCTGCTCGTGGACGACCACACCCTCTTCCGCAGCGGCCTCAAGGCCCTGCTGCAGCGCCAGCCCGACCTGCAGGTGGTGGGCGAGGCCGGCGACGGCCTCGAAGGGGTCAAGCTCGCCCAGCAGCTGCGCCCGGACGTGGTGCTGCTCGACCTCGACATGCCCGTCATGCACGGCCGCGATGCCCTGGCGCAGATGCTCGACACGCATCCCGATCTCGCCGTGCTGATGCTCACCGTCTCGGAAGACAGCGACGACCTGGCCGAATGCATGAAGATGGGCGCGCGCGGCTACCTGCTCAAGAAGATCGATGCCGATTTCCTGCTCGGCAGCATCCGGCGCGCCGTGGCCGGCGACAGCGTGCTCTCGCCCGAGATGACGGCCAAGCTCGTGCAGAAGCTGCGCGCCCCCGTCGTGGAAAGCGTGCCGCCCGAATACGAATCCCTCACCCCGCGCGAACGCGAGACCCTGACCTGGCTGGCCCGGGGCGCGAGCAACAAGCAGATCGCCCGCACCCTCGACGTGGCCGAGAGCACCATCAAGGTCCATGTGCAGAACATCCTGCGCAAGCTCGACCTGCACAGCCGCGTGCAGGCCGCCGTGTATGCCGTCGAGCACGGCTACGACAAGCCGGCGGACGGTTCTGCCGGCTGAGGCTGCCTGGCTCTGCAGGAGCAGAGCTTCCGCCCCTGGGCACTGCGCATCGAGCGCTGCACGGCGTATGTTCCATAGCCTCAAAGTGCAGCGGCTGCACGCCGTCTGCAAGTCACCCTCCCGTTCAGCAGGGATATGCCCGCAACCGGCTGCACCGCAGCATGGGGCCGGTGCTAGAGTGCCCCACAGTTCCTGCGGACGCGATCTGCGCACACCTGCAAAGGCCCGCCGACAGGACAACGGGCGTGTCGGCGCGCGGATCGGAAAGACCGCCGGACAGCGTTCCGAAGTCAGGGGCCCGAGGGTTTCGGCAGTTCATGAGTCCCCCGGTCCGGCATGATTCCAGGAGTACGCCGGCCACGCCTTCTTTTTCCAAAAAGGAGACCTTCATGTCTTATGCAACCGTCAACCCGTACACGGGTGAAACCCTCAAGACGTTCCCCACCGCCACCGACGCCGAAGTGCAGGCCGCCATCGACCAGGCGCATGCCGCGTTCCTCGACTGGCGCAAGACATCCTTTGCCGAGCGTGCCGCCATCCTGCAGAAAGCCGCCGACCTGCTGCGCAAGGACGCAGACCGCTACGCCCGCCTGCTCACCCTGGAAATGGGCAAGCTCCTGACCGAGGCCCATGCCGAAGTCGAACTCTCCGCCAAGATCCTCGAATACTACGTGCGCAACGCCGAAGCGCTGCTCAAGCCCGAAAAGCTGCCGGTGCTCGACGCTGCCGAAGGCGAGGCCGTGCTGGTGCACGAACCCCTGGGCGTGCTGCTCGCCATCGAGCCCTGGAACTTCCCCTACTACCAGATCGCCCGCATCCTGGCGCCCCAGCTCTCCGCCGGCAACACCATGCTGCTCAAGCATGCCTCCAACGTGCCGCAGTCCGCTGCCGCCTTCGAGGCACTGATGCGCGAAGCCGGTCTGCCCGCAGGCGCCTTCATCAACCTGTACATGGCCCACAGCCAGATCGAGCTGGTGCTCAACGACCCGCGCGTGCACGGCGTGGCCCTGACCGGCTCCGAAGCGGCTGGCTCCATCGTCGCCGCTGCGGCCGGCAAGGCCCTCAAGAAGTCCACCATGGAACTCGGCGGCGCCGATGCCTTTGTGGTGCTCGCCGATGCCGATCTGGAAAAGACGGTCAAGTGGGCCGTGTTCGGTCGCCACTGGAACGGCGGTCAGGTGTGTGTGTCCTCCAAGCGCATGATCATCGTCGACGAGGTGTACGACCGCTTCCTGGCCCTGTACCGCGAGGGCGTGGCCAAACTCGTGGCCGGTGATCCGCTCGACCCTGCCACCACGCTTGCACCGCTGTCGTCCCAGGGCGCTGCCGACGAGCTCAAGGAAAAGATCGAATTCGCCATCTCCCACGGCGCACGCGCCGAGCAGGTGGGTGCGCCGGTGCCCACGCAGGGCGCCTTCGTGCAGCCCACCATCCTGACCGAGGTGGGCGAGGACAACCCGGTGTACTCCATGGAGCTGTTTGGCCCGGTGTCGATGCTGTTCCGCGCCCGCGACGAGGCCGATGCCATCCGCATCGCCAACGACTCGCCCTTCGGCCTGGGTGGTTCGGTGTTCACGCGCGACACTGCCCACGGCGCCGAAGTGGCAGCCCAGATCTCCACCGGCATGGTGTTCGTCAACCACCCCACCAAGGTGGAAGCCGACCTGCCCTTCGGCGGCATCCGCCGCTCCGGCTATGGCCGTGAGCTGCTGGGCCTGGGCATCAAGGAGTTCGTGAACCACAAGCTCATCGACGTGGTGGACATCGACGCCCCGTTCTGAGCAGGATAGGCGCGATCGGTGCGGTACCTCTCCAAGAGGTGCCGACCGCCGTCCCCCGCCATGGGCCGCAGACCCCATGACGGAATAGCTGCATGGCCTCGTCGTTCGAGGCCATTTTTCGTTGGGGAATTCCGTGCGATGCAGGGCGCCCCCTCCGGCATCGCACACAGGGCATGGAAGTGAGGTGGGGCGTGGTTGTGCCGCAGGCCCTGCTGAAGGAGGCTGGGCTGCGTCCAACCCCAGGTGCACCACCGCCGCATGGAATGCGCCCGTGTACAGCGGGCTGTACACATCCCTCACCCCCATATCGCCCCTTGCGTTGCACTGCAGGCCCCTATGCAGTAAATTGAGGGCAAGACGCTGCGGCAAAGCCTCCCGACAATCGTTGAGGGCAGACCTGGGGCCCAAAGGTTCCGTTGGTGGTCAGGGGAGCCCACCACGCAGCGTCCACGAGGCGATCCAGGTGTCGCCTCATTTTTATGATCACCTCAAGGGATGGAGTGAGGGGGCAAGCGGAGGCCTGAATCTCTCGACCGTGGGCAAGGCCATCATGCACTGCCAGAAGGTTCAGGGCACGACGATGCGGCGCGTGCGCGACCTGCCGCTGTGGGATTCCCGTGGCTGATGCCCGGATCGTGTTCTCCCGCATGGCCACCGAGGCCCGGCACGTCCTCGTTGCCACCTCGCAGTCCTGCGACTGATCCTTTTTTGCCCTCCTCGACCAGGAATCTTCCATGCGCTGTCATCGGGCCCTGCGCCTTCCTCGCTCCGTCCTGCTGCAGGCCGTGCTGACGAGTTTCCTCGGCACCGCGCTGGTGCTCGCCGCTGCCCCTGCACAGGCCCAGAGTCCCGCACCCTCGACCTGGCAGGGGGTGTGGCGCGGCACCATCGGTCAGGCTCCGGTGCAGGTCTGTCTGGACCGGGATTTCGGAGCCTACTACTACCTGAAGCACCTGAAAATCATTTCACTGGGGCCGCTCGACCGCCCCACGAACAGTGCCACGCTCCCGGTGTGGAGCGAGTCCCCGTACGGCCGCACACCTGGCAAGGGGCCGCTGTGGCGCATCGCCCCACTGGACGACCATCATCTGCAAGGGGTCTGGCAGAGCGGCTCCCGCACGCTGCCGCTGCGGCTGCAGCGCGTCCCGGTCCCGCAGACAAGCACCTCCGCCGGCGAGTCGCCCTGCGGCAGCGTGGCCTTCAGTGCGCCCCGCTACACCCGCCCGGTGGTGACGACACGGCCGGCTACCCTCATGGGCCGGACCTACACGCGCGTGCAGGTCGATCCCGGCAGACAGTTCGAGGACTCGTCCATCGAGACCTTCCAGCTTCCTGGCGACTCGCCCGAAATCCGCCGGGTGAACGCGGCACTCTCCCGGCCGGTGCCCCGCAGCCGGGAGGATGCGGCGCATTTCGCCTGTTCACGGGCCGCGCTGGGACAGAGCGGACTCGACGGCGCGATCTCGACCACGCTGACCCCACTGATCCTGACCCCGGGCTGGCTGGTGGTACAGAACAGCACCTCCGTCACCTGCGGGGGCGCTCATCCGAGCGCCGGGGTGGATTACCAGACCTGGGACCTGCGGCACGGCGCGGTGGTCGATCTCTATTCATGGTTCACCGCCACGGCCCTGCACAGGGAACGCCCCAGACCGCCCGCCGGCGCCGGCGCTGGCACCGACAGGGAAGCAGATGCCTTCGATCTGCCCCCCACCTACACCCCGGCGTTCCGCCGGCTCATCGAGGCCGCCTATCCCCGCCACGATGCCGACTGCCGGGACGCGGCACGGAGCACCACGTTCTGGAGCCCGCACCTCACTGCCAGAGGCATGGCCTTCACGCCCGAGATGCCCCATGTCGTGCAGGCCTGTGCCGAGGATGCGGAAATTCCGTTCGCGCGCCTTGCGCCCTCTCTCACCCCGGCGGCCAGACGCACGTTCGAGGCGTTTCTGTCCGAGGTCAGGGCGGCCGGAGGCCGATAGCCCCGCCTCCGGCGGGTGTGCGCCCCGACCGCGCCTCAGAACTTCTCGGGCACCATCATCTCGGGCGGCACGGGGTGGCGCTCGTAGTCGAGGTGATGCACCCGCTCTGGCAGGACGATCTCGGGGCGGTCGATCTCATAGTAAGGAATCTGGCTGAGCAGGTGCTCGATGCAGTTGAGGCGGGCCTTTTTCTTGTCGTCGGCCTGCACGACCCACCAGGGCGCCTCGGGGATGTGCGTGCGCTCGAACATGTCTTCCTTGGCGCGGGTGTAGTCCTCCCAGCGGCGCCGGCTCTCCAGATCCATGGGGCTGAGCTTCCACTGCTTGAGCGGATCGTAGATGCGCCCGAGGAAGCGGGTGTGCTGCTCGTCGTCGGAGATCGAGAACCAGTACTTGATGAGCTTGATGCCGGAGCGCACCAGCATCTTCTCGAACTCGGGCACGTCGCGGAAGAACTGTTCGAGCTCGTCGTCGCTGCAGAACCCCATGACCCGCTCGACACCGGCGCGGTTGTACCAGCTGCGGTCGAACAGCACCATCTCGCCGGCTGCCGGCAGATGGCTCACGTAGCGCTGAAAATACCACTGCGTGCGCTCGCGATCACTCGGCGCGGGCAGGGCTGCCACCCGGCACACGCGCGGATTGAGCCGCTGCGTGATGCGCTTGATGATGCCGCCCTTGCCGGCCGCATCCCGCCCCTCGAAGATCACGATGAGCTTGTAGCCGGTGTGCACCACCCAGTCCTGCAGCTTGACGAGCTCGGCCTGCAGCCGGAACAGCTCGCGGAAGTAGGTTCTCCGGGCTTCCCTGTAGGCATCGCTGTCGGTCATCACCTGGGCCAGGCGGTCGATGTTGCGGTCCTCCAGCTCCATTTCGAGCTCTTCGTCGTAGCCGTCGAGCAGGTCGCTCTGCAGGCGCTGGACCAGTTCTTCCTTGTTCATGTCGCGGGGTCTCCTCGTGCATCCGGCCCTCCGCGCGCACAGGGGGCCAGTCTGTGTATTCCGGTCTTCGAGGGTACCGCAATCATGTGACAGTTCGATGCCGGCTGCGCCGATCCGCCCCACGCCCCGGGCACACCCCAGGCTCCAGCCGTCAGGGGATAATGCAGCGCATGGCGGCCCGTGCCGAGTCCCCTTGCCCCGGGCCGCTGCGCAGGCGGACATCGTCTGCTCGTCCCCTGTCTGTGTCCTTCTGCCGCACACGCTGCAGCCCCTTGCCGGTGCGTGCCCTGCACGCCTGCCACCGCCGCCTCCTTGCCCATGTTCGATATTGCCGTTGCCTGTCTCGTCGTCACCGCCCTGTTCGCCTACGTGAACGAACGCTGGATCCGCCTGCCAGGCACGGTGGGCGTGATGACGATCGCCATGGTGCTCTCGCTCGGACTGGTGGTCACGCACCATCTGGGGTGGGAGTTCGCCTACCGGCCGGTGACGGCCTTTCTGAACGACGTGGACTTCTCCGCCATGCTGATGGACGGCATGCTCTCGCTGCTGCTGTTTGCCGGCGCCCTGCACGTGCGCTTCGACCAGCTGCGCAGCTACCGGCTCGCGGTGCTGGCCCTGTCGATCGTGGCCACGCTGGTGTCCACCGTCATCGTCGGCTGGATCACCTGGATGCTGGCGGGCTGGGCAGGGCTGCCGCTGTCGCTGTGGTACTGCATGGTGTTCGGCGCCCTGATCTCGCCCACCGATCCGGTGGCCGTCATGGGACTGCTGCAGCGCTACAAGGCCCCGGCCAGCATGTCGGTGACCATCGCGGGCGAATCGCTGTTCAACGACGGCGTGGGCGTGGTGCTCTTCGTGCTCTTCACCCGCATGGCCGTGAGCGGACAGAGCCCCGACATGCAGGGCATCCTGCACACCGTGGGCCAGGAGGTGGGAGGCGGCCTGGCTCTGGGGCTGGCCCTCGGGCTGCTGCTCAACCTGCTCATGCGCAGCATCGACAACTACGTGGTGGAGGTCATGCTCACGCTCGCGGGCGTGCTCGGGGGCTACCAGCTCGCGCTGCACCTCGAATGCTCCGGCCCGCTGGCCATGGTGGTCACCGGCCTGCTCGTGGGCAACGCGGGACGGGCCTCGGCCATGTCCGAGCTGACCCGGCAACACGTGGACATGTTCTGGGAGCTGATGGACCAGATCCTCAATGCGGTGCTCTTCGTCTTTCTGGGGCTGGAGCTGCTGCTCATCCCCTTCAGTCCCCAGCTGCTGGGGCTGGGCGCCTGCGCCGTGGGAGTGGCGCTGCTGGCGCGCTTCGTGTCGGCCGGACTGCCCACCTGGGCCTTCGGCCGTTGGCTGCGCCTGCCCCCCGGCTCCTGGAAGGTGCTCACCTGGGGCGGCGTGCGCGGCGGCATCTCGGTGGCACTGGCCCTCTCGCTGCCGGCCGGAGAGGCGCGCTCGGCCATCCTGGCGCTCACCTACTGCGTGGTGGTGTTCTCCCTGCTGGTGCAGGGCATGACCATGGGCGGCGTGCTCCAGCGCACCCTGCGGCAGGATGCCTGACGACGCGCTCCATGCTCCCTCTCCGATCCGACTCTCCCTCTCCGATCCGACTCCCTGCCATGACCCAGCCCGATTCCCGCCCCGACGCTCCTGCCCTGGAGCCCGAGTCTGCCCACCATCCCGATCTGCCGCGGCGCTTCGGCCGCAAGTTCCAGCTCGGCATCGACCAGGCCGCCCCCGCCGACATCGATGCCCGCATCCGGGATTCGGTCGAGCTCACGGGCACCACTCCCTGGATCCTGATGTCGGCCATCCTGATCGCCTCGATCGGGCTCAACGTCAACTCCACTGCCGTCATCATCGGCGCCATGCTCATCTCGCCGCTCATGGGGCCCATCATCGGCATCGGCTACAGCATGGCGGTGTACGACTTTGCCCTCATCAAGCGCTCGGCGTTCAACCTGCTCGTGGCCACAGGCATCAGCCTGGCCGTCTCGGCGCTGTACTTTGCCATCAGCCCCCTGCGCGAGGCCGGCTCCGAGCTGCTCGCACGCTCCTCGCCCACGCTGTGGGACGTGCTCATCGCCTTCTTCGGCGGCATCGCCGGCGTGCTCGGCATCACCCGGCGCGAAACCACCAACGTCATTCCAGGGGTGGCCATTGCCACGGCGCTCATGCCGCCCATCTGCACCGCCGGCTACGGCCTTGCCACCCAGCAGTGGCACTTCTTCGGCAACGCGCTCTACCTGTACTTCATCAACTGCGTCTTCATCGCCCTGCCCACCCTCATCGCGCTGCGGCTCATGCACATGCCCGCGCACCGCTTCATCGACCGCCGCACCGAATACCGCGTCAAGATCGTGCTGTGGCTCGTGGCGCTGGCCACCGCCCTGCCAAGCGCATGGCTGGCCACCCAGCTCGTCAACGTGGAGCTCTACAAGTCGCGTGCCCGCCAGTTCGTGGCCCAGCAGTTCAGCTTTCCGCTCAGCCACGTGACGGACATCCGCGTCACGCCGGCAAGCCGGGCCATCGAGGTGGCCCTCATCGGCTCCCCCGTCCCCGAGGCCACGCTGGCCCAAATCCGCGACCGCCTTGCTGCCACGCCACTGCGCGGCAGCACCCTCAAGGTCTACCAGACCGACCGCCTCCAGCCCGACATGGGCTCGCTGCGATCCTCCCTGCTGCAGGACATCCAGCGCGACACCGCTGGCGTGGTCCAGGGGCAGGAAGAAGCCCTGCGGCAGATGACCGATAAACTCCAGCAGACCCAGAGCCAGCTCGACCGGCGCAACGCCCTGACCCGGCAGACCGATGCGATGGTGCGCGAGCTGCGGGCGCTGTACCCGTCCGTGTCCAACGTGTTCCTCGGCGAAGGACTGTTCCTGTATCCGCAGGGCACCTCCACTCCGGCCTACGCACTGGAAGTGCGCACCGAAGCCCCCCTGCGCGAAGCCGACCGCCAGCGCATCATCGACTGGTTCAAGGCCCGCCTCGGCCAGACGGACGTGCACGTCCACTTCACGGTCGGCCCGGCCATTGCCCCGCCGGCGTCCCCGGCCTCGGCCGCCTCTGCGTCGACGGCCGCAGCGTCCGGCATCCGCCCATGATCCGCCCTATGGGCGAAGACTGCCCCTGCCCCGCATCGGGCCGCATGGGAGGCCATGTGCAGCGGTGGTGCTGCGCGCGGTAAGCTAGCGCCTTTGCCTGCGTCCGTCTGCCTGCCATGTGCGCCGATTCCACCCATACCCTCAGCGACTACGATTTCGACCTTCCTCCGGAGCTCATTGCCCAGCACCCCGCTGCCGAGCGCAGCGGCTCGCGCCTGCTCGACGGCACGGGCGAGCAGCCTGTGGATCGTCAGTTCCGTGACCTGCCCGGCCTGCTGCGGGCAGGCGATCTCATGGTCTTCAACGACACCCAGGTGGTCAAGGCCCGCCTCTATGGCCGCAAGCCGAGCGGCGGACGACTCGAACTCCTGGTGGAGCGGGTGCTGCTGGAGCCGGGCGAGCCGTACACCGTGGCCGCCCACATGAAGGTGAGCAAGAAGCCCGCACCCGGCACCGTGCTGGACATGGACGGTGGCTTCACCGCCACCCTGCTCGGCCGCTGGCCCCATGAAGACGGCCCCATCTTCCGCTTCCGCTTCAGCGACGACCCCTACACGCTCATGGCCCGCCACGGCCATGTGCCCCTGCCGCCCTACATCGCCCACGCCGACGACGAAGAGGATGAGCGCCGCTACCAGACCGTGTTCGCACGCCAGCCCGGTGCCGTGGCTGCCCCCACGGCGGCCCTGCACTTCGACGAGGCCATGCTGGAGCGGCTCGATGCCCTGGGCGTGCAGCGTGCCAACGTGACGCTCCATGTGGGTGCCGGCACCTTCCAGCCGGTCAAGACCGAGCGCATCGCCGACCATGTGATGCACCACGAACGCTACCAGGTTCCCGAGACCACCATCGCCGCCATCGAGGCCTGCCGTGCCCGCGGCGGGCGGGTGCTGGCCATCGGCACCACCAGCGTGCGGGCACTGGAGAGCTGGGCCGCCACCGGCGAGACCGTGGGCGATACCGACATCTTCATCACCCCGGGCTTCCAGTTCCGGGTGGTCGATCTGCTGCTCACCAACTTTCACCTGCCCAAGAGCACGCTGATGATGCTGGTGAGCGCCCTCTCGGGACATGCGCACGTCATGGCGCTCTACCGCCATGCCATTGCCGAGCGCTACCGGTTCTTCAGCTACGGAGATGCCATGCTGCTGGCCCGCCAACCGCAGGCACAGGCGCTGCAGCCACAGTCCTGATCCCGCACGGGGCGGGCACTGCGCACCGCTGCGGTGCCTGCCGCCCCGAACCGTTGCCCTGCGCCAACGCCCCGCACGGCAAATGCAACGATCGGTAATTCCTGGCGGCTTCTGCCCGCTTTCCGCGCAGCCCGCCGACCCAGTGCGGTGCACGGCTGGCACAATCTGACATCCATTGCACAGGAATTGCTCACATCATGGTCGGTCTGCTCGGGCGCCTTCTGGCGTCCCTCGTCATCTTGTTCTCCTTCAGTCTGCTGGCCGCCTGGGCCTGGGACAAGTCCGACCACGCCAGCCGCGCCCACCCGCCGGCCCATTTCCAGACCGTGGCCGATTCGCACACCCCGCAGGAACAGCCCTGATCCTGCACGGCCGGGGCAGGAATCCGCACTCCCGCCCCCTCCCTGAGCAGGGAGCACACGACACCCTCCTGGCCTGAGCCTCCTGCGGCCTGTCGCCGCCAGGAGCCGGCAGGGCAGCACGGGCCTGACTACAATCTCGCCCATGCTGCAATTCGAACTTCTCTCCACCCACGGGGCTCAGGGCATGGCCCGCCGTGGCCGCATGACGCTCACGCACGGCGTGGTGGAAACTCCCATCTTCATGCCCGTGGGCACCTATGGCACGGTCAAGGGCGTCATGCCCCGGAGCCTGCACGACATGGGCGCCCAGATCATCCTGGGCAACACCTTCCACCTGTGGATGCGGCCGGGACTCGACATCCTGCGCCAGTTCGGCGGGCTGCACGCCTTCGAGAACTGGCACAAGCCGATCCTCACCGACAGCGGGGGCTTCCAGGTATGGAGCCTCGGCGAGATGCGCAAGATCAGCGAGGAAGGCGTGCGCTTTGCCAGCCCCGTCAACGGCGACCGCCTCTTTCTCACGCCCGAGATCAGCATGCAGATCCAGACCGTGCTGAACTCGGACATCGTCATGCAGTTCGACGAATGCACGCCCTACGAGACGCGCGGCCACATCACCACCGAGGCCGAGGCCCGCGCCTCGATGGAGCTCAGTCTGCGCTGGGCCCGTCGCTGCAGCGACGAATTCGCCCGGCTGGAAAACCCCAACGCCCTCTTCGGCATCGTGCAGGGCGGCATGTTCGAGCACCTGCGCCAGGAGTCTCTCGAACAGCTCGTGGAAATGGACTTCCCCGGCTATGCCGTCGGTGGCGTGAGCGTGGGCGAACCCAAGGAAGACATGCAGCGCATCACCGCGCACACCCCGCACCAGCTCCCCGCCCACAAGCCCCGCTATCTCATGGGCGTGGGCACACCGGAGGACCTCGTGCACGGCGTGCAGCATGGCGTGGACATGTTCGATTGCGTCATGCCCACCCGCAACGCACGCAACGGCCATGTGTTCACGCGCTTCGGAGACCTCAAGATCCGCAACGCCCGGCACAAGACCGACGCCCGTCCGCTCGACGAGACCTGCACCTGCTATGCCTGTGCGGGCGCAAGCGGAGTGCCCTATGCCGCCGGGGGACGCGATGGCTTCAGCCGCGCCTATCTGCACCACCTCGACCGGTGCGGCGAGATGCTGGGCCCCATGCTCACGACCATCCACAACCTGCACTACTACCTCAACCTGATGCGCGAGATTCGCGAAGCGATGGATGCAGGCGCCTTCGAGGCCTGGGTAGCACGCTTCCACGCCGACCGCGCACGGGGCGTCTGAAGCCAGCCCCCGCCCCGTTCGGGGGCGGCGTGGTCCGGATAGCTGTGGGTCAGAGGCCCGGTTCGCGCTGCGAGCGCACCACCAGCCCGCAGAGCATGGCCAGCAGACAGATGCCCCACAGGTAGTACATGCCGCCTATGGGGCTATGGCGCGACAGCACGGTGATGAGCGGAAAGGTCACGCCCCCGCACACGGCATAGCACACGTTGTACGAGAACGAGACCCCCGAGAGCCGCACCGGCGCCGGAAAGCTGCGCACCATGGCGGCAGGCACCGCAGCCGCCATGCCGGTGCCGGCCCCCATGAGCACATACCAGAAGGCCACCGTCCCCCACGCCATGTGCCCCAGCCCCGTGTAGTAGAAGGTGCAGGCCCCCAGCTCCAGCAGGCCGACGCCCAGCAGGGTGTTGCCCACCCCGAATCGGTCGCACAGTCCCCCCACGAGCACACAGCCGACTGCGCCCGCCACAATGGCCCAGCTCTGCAGCGTGAACGCAGTGGCCCGCGGCAGATGGAAGGTGCCGCTCATGAGCTGCGGCGTCGACAGCAGCGCCACCATGATGCAGGCAGTCAGCACCCAGGTCAGCAGCATCGAGAGCACCACGCCACCGACATGCCGGGTCAGCACCGCCTTGAGGGGGATGCCCTCGCAGAGGGCGCGCCGGGCCTGCATCTCGCGGAACACCGGTGTTTCCTGCAGCCAGCGGCGCAGGTACATGGTCACCAGCCCCAGCACCCCGCCCAGCAGAAAGGGCAGCCGCCAGGCCCCGTCATGGATGTCCGCCGGCGAGAAGCTGCGCTCCACCCCGAGCGCCACCAGCGAGCCGATGAGAATGCCCACGTTCAGCCCCGCGCACAGCACCCCGTTGGCCAGCCCCACATGCCGCTGCGGCACGTGCTCGGACACGAAGGTCCAGGCCGCCGGAATCTCGCCCCCGATGGCCACCCCCTGCAGAATGCGCATGGCCAGCAGCAGAAGCGGCGCCGCCACCCCCACGGCCGCATAGGTGGGCAGCAGCCCGATGGCGAAGGTCGGCAGCGCCATCAGCAGGATGGAGAGCGTGAACATGCGCTTGCGTCCCAGGCGGTCGCCGAAGTGCGCCATCACGATGCCCCCCACGGGCCGGAAGAAATACCCTGCCGCAAAGATGCCGTAGGTGGTCAGCAGGGCCCAGAACGGATCGAGCTGCCGCGGAAAGAACAGCTCGCTGATGAGCTTGGCGTAGAAGACGAAGATGATGAAGTCGTAGAACTCCAGCGCCCCGCCCAGCGAGGACAGGGCCAGGGTTCGCATGTCCGAACGATCGAGCATGCGGTGGGAGACGGTGGCAGGGGCTGCGGTAGCGGACATGGTGGGTTCCAGAAAAGCGGGCAGACGCCCGAAGCGCTCGGCACCGCCTTGCCAGGCTGCGCCGGCGCGCAAGGCGCCACAGGGACGCCGGCCGCAGGCTCAGACGCGCTGCGTCAACACCCCGCGCTCGATGGCGTCGATGAACAGGGCCGCCACGTTGCAGCCCTTCTGGACCTGGATTTCCTGGAAGCAGGTGGGGCTCGTGACGTTGATCTCGGTCACCCGGGTGCCGATGATGTCGAGCCCGATGAGCGTGAGCCCGCGCGGCGCAAGCACCTGCCCGATGGCCCGCGCCGTGGTCCGGTCGGCCTCGGTGAGCGGCTGGGCCACGCCCTTGCCACCGGCGGCGAGATTGCCCCGCACCTCGTTGCCCTGCGGAATGCGGGCCAGGCAGTAGGGCACGGGCTCGCCGTCGATGATGAGCACGCGCTTGTCGCCGTCGACGATCTCGGGCAGGTACTTCTGCACCATCACGCTGGTGCGGCCGCCCTGGTTGAGGGTCTCGATGATGCTGCCCAGGTTGAGTCCGTCCGCCCGCACCCGGTAAATGCCCATGCCGCCCATGCCGTCGAGCGGCTTGAGGATCACGTCCTGGTGCTCGGCATGGAAGGCGCGGATGTCGGCCGGATTGCGCGTGACCAGAGTCGGCGCAATGTACTGCGGAAACTCCATGATCGCGAGCTTCTCGGGGTGTTCGCGCAGCGCGCCGGGCCGGTTGAACACGCGCGCGCCCTCGCGCTCGGCCTGCGAGAGCATGTGGGTGCAGTAGAAGAACTCGCCATCGAAGGGCGGGTCCTTGCGCATGATGACGGCATCCATATCGCACAGCGCCACGCGCCGGCGGCGGCCTGCGGGTTCGGCCTCGGTGAACCACAGCGGCTTCTCGCCCGTGAGGGTGATGTCGCGCACCACGGCACTGATCCTGCCGGTGGCGCTGTGGCTGTGCGCGGACCAGTGCAGGTCGCGCGGCTCGCAGGCGCTCACGGTATGCCCGCGGGACTGGGCCTCGCGCATCATGGCGTAGGTACTGTCCTTGTAGATGACGAAGGATTCGAGGGGATCGGCGACGAAGAGCAGTTTCATGCCGGCAAGTGTACGCCGGGCCCTTCGGTCCCGCGCACTCCCGCGCCATGCCCTGCCGGGAGTCAGGGGCACACGGAGCCCCACACAAAAAAACCGGCCGGACCTTGGAGCAGGCGGACCGACCGGGAGCACATCAGTGTGCGAAAGGGAAAGCGGAAGCCCCGCCGTGCAGCCACCACCAGGCTGCAGCGGCCACAAGGGCTCCCAGGCAGGCCCACCCCGACAGCAGCCAGCGCCACACTGCCAGCCGCGGGATGAAGCCGATGCCTCGCACCAGCCCCGCTGCCATGGCCCAGCCCAGCAGCATGAGGAGCAGGTGATCGGGCTTGCCGTCCGCCCGTGTCACGAGGGGCGGATACAGGCTCAGCCCCAGCATGAGCACCAGCCCTACGCACAGCAGGGGCAGGCTCAGGGAACCCCCGGGCGCTTCCTCCGCAGGGAGGGGCGCGGAAGGCGGTCCGTCATCGGGACGGGGAGCGGATGCCATGGCCTGTGCCTGTGCCTGTGGCTCAGGCGTGTTCATCGGGCGAGGGAGCCGCCTGACGGTGTTCCTCGTGCTCGCCCCACATGGCGTTCAGGATGGCCAGCAGCACGGCAAACCCGACACCCAATATCCAAGCGAAGTACCACATGTGCATTCCTTTCAATACGCGGCATGGTCATTGGCGCGGATGTGCGCCACCGTCACCTTCCCGCGCATCACGCGGTAGGCCCAGCTGGTGTAGAAGATGATGATCGGCATGAAGATCATCGTGGCCCAGAACATCACGGTCAGGGTCAGATGGCTCGACACGCTGTCCCACACGGTCAGGCTGGCGTTCGGCATGGTGGAGGACGGCATCACGAAGGGGAACATGGCAGCCCCTGCCGTGCCGATCACGCCCAGAATGGAGAGCGACGACATCACGAAGGCCGTGAGGGTCTTGCCTGCGCGGCACAGGGTCGCTGCCAGCAGGGCCGATCCGATGCCCAGGGCAGGCAGCAGCCAGATGAGCGGCTGCCGGCCGTAGTTGAGCCACCAGGCGTCGGCGCTGCGCACCACCGTCTTGGCCAGCGGGTCGGGCAGCCCGGCCGGATCGACCGGCGACGTGATCATGTAGCCCTGGATGCCGCCGAAGCGCAGCCACAGGCCGGCCGCCACGAAGCCCAGCACCATCACCACGGCCGCCCAGGTGGCTGCAGTCTGTGCGCGGCGCTCGATGTCGCCTTCGGTACGGTGGGCCAGATAGACGGCGCCGTGCATGGTGATCAGGGCACTGCTCACCACCCCCGCAAGCAGCGCAAAGGGATTGAGCAGCTGCCAGAAGCTGCCGGTGTAGATGGGTTCGAGCAGCCCCGTGAAGTGGAAGGGCACGCCCTGCAGCAGGTTGCCGAAGGCCACGCCGAAGATGACCGGCGGAATGAAGCCACCGATGAACAGGCCCCAGTCCCAGGTGTTGCGCCAGGTGGCGTTCTGGATCTTGCTGCGGTAGTCGAAGCCCACCGGCCGGAAGAACAGCGCCCAGAGCACCGCCATCATGGCCCAGTAGAAGCCCGAGAAGGCCGTGGCGTACACCAGCGGCCAGGCCGCAAAGATGGCGCCGCCTCCGGTGATGAACCACACCTGATTGCCGTCCCAGTGCGGGCCGACGGTGTTGATGACCACGCGGCGCTCGTCGTCGCCCTTGCCGACGAAGGGCAGCAGCGTGCCCACGCCCATGTCATGGCCGTCCATGACGGCAAAGCCGACCAGCAGCACGCCCACCAGCAGCCACCAGATGATCTTGAGGGTTGGATAGTCCAGCATTTGTGTTTGCTCCTCGTATTCCTCTTGGATGCGGGCGGCGCTCAGCCGTGCGCGACCTCGTTGTCATAGCGGCCCGTACCGAGACTGCCGGGGCCCCAGCGCACGAACTTGACCATCAGATACATCTCCACGATCAGGAGCACCGTATAGAAGCCCAGGAACCCGGCGAGCGAGCCATACAGGCTCTGCACGGAGAGCGCCGACACCGACAGGTGCGTGGGCAGCACGCCATAGATCGTCCACGGCTGCCGGCCGTACTCGGCCACCAGCCAGCCCAGCTCGATCGAGATCCAGGGCATGGGCAGGCACACGATGGCGGCACGCAGCAGCCAGCGCTTCTCGGTGAAGCGGCCCTTGAGCGTCTGCCAGAAGGCCAGCGCGAACAGCACCAGCATGGTGAAGCCCAGCGCCACCATGATGCGGAAGCTCCAGAACATGGGAGTGACGTGCGGCACGGTGTCATCCACCGCCTGCTGGATCATGGCCGGGGTGGCCTGGGTCACGTCGGCGGTGTACTTCTTGAGCAGCAGACCGAAGCCCAGATCGGCCTGGTGGGCCTTGAAGGTCGCAGCAGCCTGGACGTCGTTGCGGTCACGCCGCAGGGCTTCGAGCGCCTGCACGGCCTGGATGCCGCTCACGATGCGCTCGCGGTTCTGCGCCTTGATCTCGTGGATGCCCGGGATGGTCTTGTCGAGCGAACGGGTGCCGATGATGCCCATCACCCAGGGCAGCTCCACTTCCCAGTCGTTCTTCTGCTCGGCTTCGTTGATGCCGGCAATCAGCTTCAGACCAGCCGGGGCGGGCTCGGTATTCCACATGGCCTCGATGGCAGCCATCTTGGTCTTCTGGGCCTCGCTGACCATGTAGCCGGACTCGTCACCCAGCACGATCACCGAGCACACAGACGCCAGCCCGAAGGCGGCCGCCACGCGGAAGCTGCGCTTGGCGAACTCCACATTGCGTCCCCGCAGCAGATACCACGAGGAAATGGCCAGCACGAACATGGCGCCGGTCACATAGCCGGCAGAGACCGTGTGCACGAACTTGGCCTGGGCATCCGGGTTGAACACCAGCTCCCAGAAACTCGTCATTTCCATGCGCATGGTCTGCCAGTTGAACGCCGAGCCCACCGGGTTCTGCATCCAGCCGTTGGCCACCAGAATCCACAGCGCCGAGAGGTTGGTGCCCAGCGCCAGCAGCACGGTCACCATCAGGTGCTTGGGACGGCTCAGGCGATCCCACCCGAAGAAGAACAGCCCGATGAAGGTGGACTCCAGGAAGAACGCCATGAGCCCCTCGATGGCCAGCGGTGCCCCGAAGATGTCGCCCACATAGTGGGAGTAGTAGGCCCAGTTCGTGCCGAACTGGAACTCCATGGTGATGCCCGTGGTCACGCCCAGGGCAAAGTTGATGCCGAAAAGCTTGCCCCAGTAGCGGGTCATGTCCTTCCAGATGACCTTGCCGGTCATCACGTAGACGCTTTCCATGATCACCAGCATCCAGACCATGCCCAGCGTCAGGGGCACGAACAGGAAGTGGTAGAGCGCTGTGGCCGCGAACTGCAGCCGTGAGAGATCAACCAGTTGATCAGTTATCACTGCGAAGCTCCTGATGTCGAGGTGGACTGGGTGAAATGCTCTGCCACGCGCTCGCTGTCCACCGGAGCCTGCGCATCCCGAAAAAACACCCACCACAAGGCCGTCAGCAGAAGGATCTTGACGACGATCACCACCGTGAGATGGCGCATGAGACGGGTTCGGGGCATGAACATGACGAAGACCTTAACAAACTCCGTGCCAGTTTGCAAAACACATGCCAATCAATGACTTGGAGCAAGAAACAAGGAGGAATGAAACAGATTGACGGTCAATTCCGGCCAATCTGGCAGCCATCTTGCCAAGATGGCGCACAGCAGCAAGAATGCAAGGCAATGCCCCTGCTGCTGTCATCACCTTGCCAGCCGCCGCTCCCCCTTGGGGGAAAACGGCTCTCCGGGCAGCGGGACACTCGACACCCCCTTCTCCGGCCCTGGCGCCTTCCGTGCTCCATTACGCTCCATGCAGATTCCCAACAACCTGATCGCCTATCTCGAAAGCATGCCCGAGCCACACATCGTGTGCGACCGGCACTACACCATCGTGGCGGCCAATGCGGCCTACCGCCGGCAGTACGGCGACGGCAAGCCCCTGGTCGGGCGGCGCTGCCATGAGGCCTCCCACCACTCCCCCATGCCCTGCGACCAGGCCAGCGAGACCTGCCCGCTCGCACAGGCCCGCATCTCGCGCCAGCGCGAGCAGGTGCTGCACCTGCACCATACGCCTCATGGCAAGGTCTATGTGCGCATCGAGCTGGTTCCCCTGCATGACGCTTCGGGCGCGCTGCACTTCTTCGTCGAGAAGATGGAAACCCTGCCCGTCTCGCAGGGACAGGCAGGCCAGCACACGCTGGTGGGCGAATCCTCTGCCTTCCGGCACATGCTCGACCTGGTGGCCCGCGTGGCCCCGTCGCAGGCCAGCGTGCTGCTGCGGGGAGAATCGGGCACGGGCAAGGAAGGGGTAGCCCACGCGATCCATGCCGCCAGCCATCGCCAGACGCAGCCCATCGTGGTGGTCGACTGCGCCAGCCTGGCCGAGAGCCTGTTCGAGTCCGAGCTGTTCGGGCACGAGAAAGGCGCCTTCACGGGGGCCTCCCATGCCAAGCCCGGTCTGGTGGAAGCCGCCAACGGCGGCACGCTGTTTCTCGATGAGGTGGGCGACATCCCGCTGGGCATGCAGGTCAAGCTCCTGCGTCTGCTCGAAGCCGGCACCTATCGCCGCGTGGGCAGCACCGATCTGCGCCATGTGGACGTGCGGGTGGTGGCAGCCACCCACCGCAACCTGCGCGACATGGTGGCCGCCGGCACCTTTCGCGAAGACCTCTACTACCGGCTTGCCACGTTCCCGATCCGGCTGCCTCCGCTGCGCGAGCGCGCCGAGGACATTCCGCTCATCGCCCGCTCGCTGCTCGTGCGCATTGCTCCCCTGCGCCCGCTCTCCCTGACCCCGCAGGCCATGGCCCTGCTCCAGCTCCAGCCCTGGCCGGGCAATGTGCGCGAACTGCGCAACGTGCTCGAACGCGCCACCCTGCTCACAGAGGCAGATGCCATCGAGGCGGCCATTCTGCAGCAGGCCCTGCTCGCCGACGCCCCCCAGCCCAGCCCCCTCGGCAACGCAGCCCTGCCCCTGCCGGGTGCCCTGCCCGCATCTGCACCGCCCGTTCTGGCCCCCGGCACGCCGCCACGCAGCCTGCGCGCCATCGAGGAAGAGGCGCTGGTGCAGGCGCTGCATGCCCATCGCGGACGCCGCACCGAGCTGGCCCGCGCCCTGGGCATCAGCGAGCGCACGCTGTACCGGCGCCTCAAGGCGCTCGAAGCCTCGACCACGCCTCTCCCTCCTCCGGCCTGATCTTCCGTTCGAACCGCACCCACCACCTTCCATGCGCCTGAATAGCCTTTACCTATTGATCCATTAGATTAATAGAAATGGACTTGCGCGCTGCCCCCGCTATCATGGAACCCATGCGGCAGACACGTGGACACACGGTCTGTCACACTACGGCAGGGTGCCGGCGCCACACTGGGTGGCGCACGGTCTCTTCCGTGACCCTTCATCCGTTTTGCAACCCTGAACAAGGAGAAACCATGTCCCTCATCAACACCACCGTACTGCCGTTCAAGACCCAGGCTTTCCAGGCTGGCAAGGACTTCTTCGAAGTGACCCATGAAACCCTCAAGGGCAAGTGGTCCCTCCTCGTGTTCTACCCGGCCGACTTCACCTTCGTGTGCCCGACCGAGCTGGAAGACCTGGCCGACCACTATGCCGAGTTCCAGAAGCTGGGCGTCGAGGTCTACTCCTGCTCCACCGACACCCACTTCACCCACAAGGCATGGCACGACACCTCCGAAGCCATCAAGAAGGTGCAGTACGTCATGCTCGGCGATCCCACCGGCACCATCACCCGCAACTTCGGCGTGATGATCGAGGAAGAAGGCCTGGCTCTGCGCGGCTCCTTCCTGATCAACCCCGAAGGCCAGATCAAGCTGTGCGAAATCCATGACAACGGCATCGGCCGTGACGCCAGCGAAATGCTGCGCAAGGTCAAGGCTGCCCAGTACGTGGCCAACCACCCCGGCGAAGTCTGCCCGGCCAAGTGGAAGGAAGGCGACAAGACCCTGACCCCGTCCCTGGACCTGGTCGGCAAGATCTGATCTCGCCTGCCGGCACCGGCATCCTGCGCCGCGCGCACTGCATGCGGCGCAGGCCGCCGGGCCGGACTCCCTTTCCCAGGCTGGCGGCGCCGCCGGTCCGGGACAAGGGCCTGCTCACACTCCTGCTGAAAACACGCATGGGCACCTCCCCGGAGGCCCGGCAGTATTCGGTTTGCCTCCAGCAAGGAGTGTGAGCAGGCCTTTTTCATGCCCGTTACTTCCACGGATGCGTCCATGGCCCGGCCGTGTGCCGGGTTCGTCCGCATCTCCCCTGCCATCCGAAGGGCCCCGGCCCTTCCCCATGAAGGAGCACATCATGCTTGAACAGGACCTCGCTGCCCAGCTGCGTCAATATCTGACCCTTCTGCGCCGCCCCATCACCCTGACCGCCTCGCTCGGCACGGACGACGGCTCGCGCCGGATGCGCGAACTACTGACGGAAATCGCCGGCATGAGCGACCGCATCACGCTGTGGCTCGACGGCACGGCCACCCACCGCCCCTCGTTCACCCTGACCCGGCAGGACGGCGAACAGCACCTCACGTTCGCCGCCATTCCTCTGGGCCACGAATTCACCTCGCTGGTGCTGGCGCTGCTGTGGACCGGTGGCCACCCGCCCAAGGTGGAACCCGGCACGATCGAGAAGATCCGTGCGCTACCCGGCACCTACGACTTCAAGGTGTACATGAGCCTGTCCTGCCACAACTGCCCGGACGTGGTGCAGGCCCTCACCCTCATGGCCGTGTACAACCCCAAGGTGCGTGTGACGGTGATCGACGGCGGCCTGTTCCAGAAGGAAGTGGACGAGCTGCAGATCATGGCAGTGCCCACGCTCTACCTCGACGGCAAGATGATCGCCAACGGCCGCATGGGCGTCGACGAGATCATCGGTCTGATCGACCGGAACGCCGGAGTCCGCGATGCCGAGAAGCTCAGCGCCAAGGCGCCGTATGACGTCCTGATCGTAGGGGGTGGGCCGGCCGGCAGTGCCGCCGCCATCTATGCGGCCCGCAAGGGGCTGCGCACCGGCATCGTGGCCGAGCGCTTCGGCGGCCAGGTGCTCGACACGCTGGCCATCGAGAACTTCATCTCGGTCAAGGCAACCGACGGCCCCAAGCTGGTGGCCGGTCTGGAAGAACACGTCAAGCAGTACGACGTGGACGTGATGAACGTGCAGCGCGTCACGGCCCTCGCACCGGCCCCGCAGCCGGGCGCACTGGCCCAGGTCACGCTGGAAAACGGCGCCACCCTGCAGGGCAAGGCCATCATTCTGGCCACAGGGGCGCACTGGCGCGAAATGCGCATCCCCGGCGAGTCCGAGTACAAGACCAAGGGGGTGGCCTTCTGCCCGCACTGCGACGGCCCGCTGTTCAAGGGCAAGAAAGTGGCCGTGGTCGGCGGGGGCAACTCCGGCGTCGAGGCCGCCATTGACCTCGCCGGCATCGTGGACCATGTGACGCTGTTCGAGTTCATGCCCGAGATGAAGGCCGACGCCGTGCTGCAGGCCAAGCTGCGCAGTCTGCCCAACGTGGACATCCTGACCCATGTGCAGACCACCGAGGTGGTGGGCAACGGCAAGTCGGTGCAGGCCCTGCGCTACCAGGACCGCACCACCGGCGAGGCGCACGAGCTGGCCGTGGCCGGCATCTTCGTGCAGATCGGCCTGCTGCCCAACACCGAATGGCTCAAGGGTACGCTGGAGCTCAACCGCATGGGCGAGATCGTGGTGGACGACCACGACCGCACCAGTGTGCCGGGCGTGTTCGCTGCGGGCGACTGCACCAGTGAGCCCTACAAGCAGATCATCATCGCCATGGGCGAAGGCGCCAAGGCTTCGCTCTCGGCGTTCGACTACCTGATCCGCTCGGGTACCCCGCAGCAGACCGCCTGAGGCCACGCACGACGCGCCCCATGCCGGGGCGCGCTCGAATGCCCCAGATACGACAAAGGCCCATCGCAAGGTGGGCCTTTGTCGTTCTCCCCTCCCTCGCAACCGAGGGAGAAGAGCGTCCCCGGGCGGGAGCCATGGAATCTGCCCGCTCAGCGACGCCAGCCGCCGGCATGCCAGACGTGGCCGCCGGGTGCGGCATGCCACGCGCCGGGAGCCCAGCGGCTGTATCCGGCAGGCGGATGCGCCCAGTGACCGCCGCGCCAGCGATAGTTTCCGCCGTCCCAGAACCAGAGGCCGGGAATCCAGACCATGCCGATGGACGGCTGCACGGTGACGGTTTCCTGCACCATGGGCGGCGGTGCCGAGCCCACCACCACGCCGCCTTCAGTCACCACGCGCTGGCCGGGCACATAGACCGCACAGCCACCGAGCAGCGCCGCAGACAGGGCCAACCAGCCCACCGATACGCCCGAGCGCGGGCCCGGTCCCGGCAGACGAAGCACACGCCCCACGGCGTGCAAGAGGAAGGAATGCAATGCGCATGACAGTCTCGCTTGTGAAAGAGATGCCGGATTGGAGCACGGGATGGCCCATGCGGTTCCTGCCATCTGGTAAGGGGATGTAGCCCCCTCCCGGCGGGCTCCGGCCCGTCCCCGGCCTGGTTCCATGCCCCCCTGCGGGGAGCCGGTCATTCGCCCGCGAAGTCCAGCAGCGTATACAGCGGCAGGCCTGCCTCGCGGATGCGACGGCTGCCGCCCAGGTCGGGCAGGTCGATGATGGCGGCCCCTTCGACCACCTCGGCACCCACCTTCTGCAGCAGGCGCAGGCCCGCCAGCATGGTGCCGCCGGTGGCGATCAGGTCGTCCATCAGCAGCACGCGCTGCCCCTGCTGCACGGCATCGACATGCAGCTCCACGCTGGCGCTGCCGTATTCGAGGTCGTAGGTTTCCATCACCGTGTCGTAGGGCAGCTTGCCCTGCTTGCGGATCGGCACGAAGCCCACGTTGAGCTCGTAGGCCACCACGGCCCCCAGAATGAAGCCGCGCGCATCGAGCCCGGCCACCACGTCGGGCCGCAGGGCAGGATCGAGGTAGCGGTGCACGAAGGCATCAACCAGCACGCGGTAGGCACGGGCATCCTGCAGCAGCGGCGTGATGTCGCGGAACTGCACGCCGGGCGCCGGCCAGTCGGGCACGGTGCGAATACGGCTGCGCAGAAAGTCTGCGGTGGAAGAAGCGATCATGGCGGCATCCCGGTGGAGTGTGTGCAGGGGAAACTGTACCGCATTGCGACCGGCTCCTTCCCTGCCCCGCGCCGCCAGCCCTGCGGCGTCGCCCTGCCCACGCGGTAGCGGCCGCTCAGTGGTCGGTGGGGCGGGAGAACATCGCGACAACCGTCTGCAGCTCCTGCTGGCGGCCGCTCATCACCAGCGTGTCGCCGGGAGCCAGCACCATCTCGCTGCGCGGCACCAGCGAGCTGCCGGAGGCCCGGCGCAGGCTCACCAGCGTGACGCTCTGGGCAGCCAGAGTGGGCTGGATCTGCGCAAACGTCTGCCCCACGGCGCAGGAGGCAGGATCGAGCACCAGTGTGGACAGGCGCTCCAGATTCTCGGCGTCCTCGTCGTTCATGAGCTCCTCGGCGTTGCGGAAGTAGCCGCGCAGCAGCCGGTAGCGCTGTCCGCGCTGGTTCTGCACGGCCCGCAGCACGCGGCGCACCGGCACGCCCATGAGCGCCAGGGTGTGGCTCGCCAGCATGAGCGTGCCTTCCAGCGCCTCGGGCACCACCTCGGTGGCGCCGGCCTCGCGCAGGTCATCGAGCTGGCGGTCGTCATGGGTGCGCACGATCACGGGCACGCTGGGCGCCTGGGCTCGCAGCTGATCGAGCAGATGGAAGGTGGTGGCCGTATCTCCCATGGTGATCACAATGGCGCTGGCCCGCGACACCCCGGCCGCCTGCAGCGTGTTGGGCCGGGTGGCATCGCCGTACAGCACGCTGTCGCCCTGGTTGTTGGCCTGTCGCACACGCTCGGGATCGAGGTCGATCGCCACGTGCGGAATGGACTCCTGGTCGAGCAGCTGGCCGAGCGCGCTGCCGGTGCGCCCGTAGCCGCAGATGACCACGTGTCCCCGCCGGTCCATGCTCTGGCGGGCCATGGTGGTCATCTTGAGGGATTCATGCATCCACTCGCTGTTGACCAGCCGCAGCACGATGCGGTTGCTGTACATGATGATGAAGGGCGTGGCAATCATCGACAGCACCATGCTCGCCAGCACGGCATTGAACAGTGGCGTGGGCACCAGCCCGCTGTGCAGCGCCAGATTGAGCAGCACAAAGCCGAACTCCCCGGCCTGCGCCAGATACAGGCCCGTGCGCAGCGCCACGCCGTTGCTGGCGCCCAGCACATACGCGCTCACCCACACCACCACGAGCTTGAACAGCACCGGCACCGTCACCAGAAACAGCACCCACTGCCAGTGCCGCACGATCTGGTGCCAGTCGAGCATCATCCCGATGGTGATGAAGAACAGCCCCAGCAGCAGGTCATGGAAGGGCCGGATGTCGGACTCGACCTGGTACTTGTACGGTGTCTCCGAGATCAGCATGCCCGCAATGAAGGCTCCCAGCGCCAGACTCAGGCCCGCCTGCTCCGTGAGCCACGCCAGCCCCAGGGCGATCAGCAGCAGGTTGAGCATGAACAGCTCGTTGCTCTTGCGCCGCGCCACAATGAAGAGCCAGCGCCGCATGATGCGCTGCCCGCCGTAGAGCAGCACCGCGATGAGCACCACCGCCTTGCCCATGGCGATGAGCAGCTCCATGCCCATGTCCTCGTCGCGCGCGCCCAGTGCCGGAATCAGGATCAGCAGCGGCACCACCGCCAGATCCTGGAACAGCAGCACTCCGAGCACCCGCTTGCCGTATTCGGTATCGAGCTCCAGCCGCTCGGCCATCATCTTCACCACGATGGCGGTACTGCTCATGGCCAGCACCGCCGCCAGCGCCAGCGACCCCTGCCACGACAGCTTCCAGAGCGAGGGCATGAGCCAGCGCAGGGCAAACATGATCAGCATGGACAGCAGCATGGTCGCCCCCACCTGCACCGCCCCCAGCCCGAACACGTGGCGCTTCATGGCCCGCAGCTTGGAGAGGCTGAACTCCAGCCCGATCACGAACATCAGCAGCACCACGCCGAACTCCGCCAGATGGTCGATGCGCTTGTTGCTGTGCACCATGCCGAGCATGTGCGGGCCGATGACGGCCCCCACGGCCAGATAGCCGAGCATGGGCGGCAGCTTGATGCTCCGGAAGACAACCACTCCGAGCACCGCTGCGAGCAAATAAACGAGAACCAGTTCCAGCGAAGACATGTTCCGAGTGTAACCAAGGAGTTTCAACGACCTGACACAAAGACCACACCCTGTCACAAGTGCAATCCCCCACCTGCGGCACCGGCTCCCGCACGGGAGCCCGGCATCGCCTGCAGTCACATGCCCCAGAGCCAAGCACGAGCCATGCCATCTTGGCAGGGATCTCCCTCTGGGCACCTCCGTGCCAGCCCCTGTCCACGCCCCACGCGGCCCCCTGCCCTTCGCCGCCGGCAGCCCAGAGTCGCACCGGGCCACCGCAGCGCCAGAGCCTGCACCGCCCGCAGTGGCTCCTGCATCGCCTTACCATCGCTGACAAATCCTCACATTCCAGCCGGGACTTGCCGCAGGTCAACTGTCCAGAACGTCCTGCTGCCTGCGCGGCGGCTTTCGCCGCTACAGTAAGATGCGTGCCCCTGCGGGCACCGGCCTCGCCCCTGCCTCCATGGTGGAGTGTCCGGCCCGCCACCTCCCTGCCCAGCCCGCCCCGCCGTGGACAAGCTCAAACAGATCGAAACCTTCGTGGCCGTCGCCCAGCGCGGCAGCCTCACCGCAGCCGCCCAGTCCGAGGGCGTCGCGGCCGCCATGGTCGGCCGCCGCCTCGACGCGCTGGAGGCCCGGCTCGGCGTCAAGCTCCTGGTGCGCACCACGCGGCGCATCTCGCTCACGCACGAAGGCGCCGCCTTCCTCGAAGAAAGCGTGCGCATTCTGGGCGACATCGCCAACATGGAAGCCGCCGTCAGCGCCGGCAGCGTGCGCGCGAGCGGCCAGCTCCGCCTCACCGCCCCGGCCGGCTTTGGCCGCCGGCACGTCGCCCCGCTGGTGCCCCGGTTCCATGAGCTGCATCCCGAAGTGCGCATCTCGCTCAATCTGAGCGACCGCGTGGTCGACCTCGCAGCCGAAGGCTTCGACTGCGCCGTGCGCGTGGGCGACCTGCCGGACTCCTCCCTCGTCAGCACCCGGCTGGCCGACAACCGTCGCCTGTGCGTGGCCACGCCCACCTACCTGCGCCGCCACGGCCGCCCCGTCCATCCCCAGGACCTGCTCGACAGCCGGCGCTGGCACTGCCTCACCCTCAGCAGCGAAGCCTCGCAGACACGGGGCTGGGCCTTCATGGAACACGGCGCCCTGCTCCACATCAAGCCCAGCGGCCCCCTGGACTGCAGCGACGGGCAGGTGCTGCACGAGTGGTGTCTGGCCGGCCACGGCATCGCCTGGCGCAGCACCTGGGAAGTCGCGCACGACATCCGCGAAGGCCGGCTCGAATCGGTTCTGGACGACTATGCCGCGCCCCCCAACGGCATCTACGCCGTCTTTGCCCAGCGCAAGCACCTCCCCCTGCGCCTGCGCCTGTGGATCGACTTTCTCAAAAGCCAGTACAGTAGCGAGCGCTACTGGCAGGAAGCCCTCTCCCGGTAAAAGGGAAAGGCTGGGAGCGGCAGAAACAGACACGCACAAGGGCACGAAGCGCCCCGGCAGCCAGCGCGGCGAACACGCCAGCGCCAGCCGTGGGCCTTGCCGTTCTCCTGTCGCACGGCGCCCCGAGCCCCTGCGTGCTGCGCGCGTGTTGCGCTCTACGCGCCGCAGGGCGGTGTGACGTTCTCCTTGCCCGCCAGCGCCGTCGTCCGGCAGCTCTGCGCGTGCCTGGCCGGCGCGCCCCGCCGCCCGCATGTGTCGCCATTCCCATTCCCGTACAACTCCACCCCAGCAGGAACCACCCCACCATGGACTCCACCACCCCCGTCACCATCTACCACAACCCCAAGTGCAGCACCTCGCGCAAGGTGCTCGACGCCCTGCGCGCCGCCGGCCTGCAGCCGCAGGTCATCGAATACCTCAAGACCCCGCCCGACCACGCCGCCCTGCGCGCCCTTGCCACCCGCCTGGGCCTGCCCGTGCGCGACATGCTCCGCGAAAAAGGCACCCCCTACGCCGAACTCGATCTCGGCAATCCCAAGTGGACCGAAGACGAACTCCTCGACTTCATGGCCCAGCACCCCATCCTGCTGCAACGCCCCGTCGTCGTCACCCCCACCCAGGCCCTCATCTGCCGCCCGGCGGAACGGGTGCAGGAAGTGCTGGGGTAAATAAGCTGTTGCGCCCAGATCTTTTGAAAAAAAGTCTGCAAAACCCAAGCCACCGAGCCGGATAAGGCAGCGGGCGTCGGGCGGTTTTCGTGATGCGAGATTCGTTCGCGCTGCTGCATTTTTGCCGTGGCTTTTTTGCGCTCGTCTCTGGGGGCTCGCGCACTCGTTTGGCTCCCCGCAGGCGCATTCATCCCTGCAAGCGCCACATGCCGATCACGATGCCAGAGCAGCATGCGGTGCTAGACGAAACACATCAGCTGGGCTAAGTCTGCTCGCTTATCCCCGCGCACAAGACCTACATCCAGCAGCGGCATGTTTACGACGGCCAGTACAAGGCTGCAGGGTTGAGCTATATGCACGGACTGCTGTATTGACCCACTGAAATCCTGCACAGGTATTATCGCGAAAGGAAGACAACGATGAGTACCTTGATGGAAGACGAAATCAAGCGCTGGACGGCCAAGCGCAAGACAGCGCTGGTGCTGGAGATCATTCAGGGCAAGACCACGGTGGCCGAGGCCAGCCGGGCCTTCGATCTGCCTGCGTCTGAGCTGCAACAGTGGGTGGATGAGGGCAAACGCAGCATGGAAAACGCGCTGCGCACCAACCCGTTGGATGTGCGCCAGTTGTACGAGAAGAAGCTCAGTGACTTGCAGGAGGCCTATGGCGAAGCCATGCTGGAGCTGCGTGCCCGAAAAAAATTGGCGTCCCTGCTGGGCGACGAGGACGAGAAATGATCCTCGACGTGCAGCGGGGACTGGCCGCAGAGGGCTATTCGGTCAGCCTGGTCAAGTTGTGCCGCTGCTTTGATCTGCCGCGGCGCACGCTGTATGACCGCAGCGTCAAATCTCCGCCCAAGGCGCAGGAGCAACTGGCCGAGCCGATCAAGGCCCTAATTGAAGAACACCCGTCGTTGGGCTACCGTACCGTGGCGCATCTGCTGGGCATGAACAAGAACACGGTGCAACGCATCTTCCAGCTCAAGGGCTGGCATCCACCAGCGCGTCGGCGGCGAAATCCATCCCAAGCAAGTCAAGCGCGCGCTGGAAGAGCTGATCGATCGCGGGGAAGTCCGCTTTGCGGGCAACAACCGCTGGCGGCGATACTGGGCGGTGGCATGAACAGCCTATCGGACAACCTGCGCGCTATCGCCGATAGATGGGTGATAGAAGCCGGGCGATACGTCGGCAACCGCCTGAAGGCGCAAGGATTTCTATCAACCCAAAACGAAGAAAGCAGGGAGATAGAACGCGGCCCTTTTGCCGTAACAACCCATTTCCTCCAGTTCAAGCATCGAGCCTGAGCCGGACCCAACGAATCAAAACTGGACTTTCAAGATGACAAGCAACGAACAACGCGCCGCCCTACAGCGCAAGATCTGGGATATCGCCAATGACGTCCGCGGTGCCGTCGATGGGTGGGACTTCAAGCAATATGTGCTGGGCACGCTGTTCTATCGCTTCATCAGCGAGAACTTCATCGACTACATCACCGGCGGCGACGCTTCTGTCAATTACGCCGCCATGTCAGACAGGGATCCGAACATCGCGGCTGCCAAAGACGATGCCATCAAGACCAAGGGCTACTTCATCTACCCCAGCCAGCTCTTCGTCAACGTGGCGGCCAATGCCAACACCAACGAACGCCTGAACACCGACCTGGCCAACATCTTCAAGGCCATTGAAGCCTCGGCCAACGGCTATCCCTCCGAGCAGGACATCAAAGGCCTGTTCGCAGATTTCGACACCACCAGCAACCGCCTGGGCAACACCGTCAAGGACAAGAACGATCGTCTGTCCAAAGTGCTCAAACGCGTGGCGGAACTGGACTTCGGCGGCTTCGACGCCAGCCACATCGACCTGTTCGGCGATGCCTACGAGTTCCTCATTTCCAACTACGCCGCCAACGCGGGCAAATCAGGTGGCGAGTTCTTCACGCCACAGCAGGTCTCCAAGCTGATTGCGCAGTTGGCCATGCACGGCCAGACCAGCATCAACAAGATCTACGACCCGGCCTGCGGCTCGGGCTCGCTGCTGCTGCAGGCCAAGAAGCAGTTTGACGATCACATCATCGAAGAAGGCTTCTTTGGGCAGGAAATCAACCACACCACGTACAACCTGGCGCGGATGAACATGTTCTTGCACAACGTGAACTACGACAAGTTCAACATCCAGCTGGGCGACACGCTGGAAGACCCGCAGTTCGCCTACGACAAGCCCTTTGACGCCATCGTCTCCAACCCCCCGTACTCGGTGAAGTGGATTGGCAGCGACGACCCCACGCTGATCAATGACGACCGCTTCGCCCCCGCCGGCGTGCTGGCGCCCAAGTCCAAGGCCGACTTTGCTTTTGTGCTGCACGCGCTCAGCTACCTCTCCAGCAAGGGCCGCGCGGCCATCGTCTGCTTCCCGGGCATCTTCTACCGGGGCGGGGCCGAGCAGAAGATTCGCCGGTACCTGGTGGACAACAACTATGTGGAGAGCGTAATTTCGCTGGCGCCCAACCTGTTCTTTGGCACCACCATCGCGGTGAACATCCTGGTGCTGTCCAAGCACAAGACCGACACCACCACCCAGTTCATCGACGCCAGCGGCCTGTTCAAGAAAGAGACCAACAACAACGTGCTGCTGGACGCGCACATCGACCAGATCATGGCCGTGTTCGACAGCAAGGCGGATGTGGATTACTTTGCCCTGTGTGCGCCCTATGAGAAGGTGGCCGCCAACGACTACAACCTGTCGGTCAGCAGCTATGTGGAAGCCAAGGACACCCGCGAGGTGGTGGACATTGCCCAGCTCAATGCCGAGTTGAAGACCACCGTGGCCAAGATTGACCAACTGCGCAAGGACATTGACGCCATCGTGGCGGAGATTGAAGGCGGGGAGCTGGAGGCATGAGTGGCGTGGAATTCTTGGAAAATCTCTTGAATGGCGAGGGTGCTGTAGAAACGCCCTTGGGCGAAGTATCTGAAATTAAGCGCGGCACTTCAATTACGCAGAAAGATGTAACTCCGGGTGAAATCCCTGTGATCGCCGGGGGGCGCACGCCTGCATATTTTCACAATGCCAGCAACCGCACTGGGCAAACTATCGTCATAGCAGGATCTGGGGCGTATGCAGGGTTTGTTAGTTGGTGGGAGCAGCCGATCTTTGTATCCGATGCATTCACCGTGAAGCCTAACAACGGTTTGCTGCCGAAATACTGTTTCTATTGGCTTCAAGGAATGCAACAGCAGTTGCATGAGCTAAAGAGCGGTGGTGGAGTGCCTCACGTATATCCTCGTGATGTAGCGCCTTTGCTAATTCCCATCCCCTGCCCAGACAACCCCAAAAAATCCCTTGAAATCCAAGCCGAAATCGTCCGCATACTGGACGCATTCGCCGAACTGACAGCCGAACTGACAGCCGAACTGACAGCCGAACTGACAGCCCGCAAAAAACAATACAACTACTACCGCGATCAGTTGTTGAGTTTTGAAGAAGGGGAAGTGCAGTGGAAGACGTTGGCGGAGGTTATCTACTCACTAAAAACAGGACTAAACCCGCGACAGAACTTTCAGTTAAACACGCCGGATGCCCAAGGATATTACGTGACTGTTCGTGAGATTCAGAACGGTAAAGTTACGTTTCTTGAAAAAACTGACAGGGTAAATGAGAAAGCATTGAAGTTGATTAATGGTCGCTCCAATTTGGATGCTGGCGATGTACTGTTTTCAGGCACAGGAACAGTCGGGCGCACGGCTGTGATTGAAGATAAACCAGAAAATTGGAATATCAAAGAAGGTGTTTATGTCATTAAGCCGGTCCAAGAGAAAATTTTGCCGAGGTACCTTGCTCATCTATTGAATTCCAGCGAGACGGTTAAAGATTACAGCAAGAAAATTGTGGGAAATCCGGTGGTCAGTTTGCCAATGGGTGATTTGAGAAAGCTGAAAATTCCTGTGCCGCCATTGGATAAACAAGCCCGCATCGTCGCCATCCTCGACAAATTCGACGCCCTGACCCACTCCCTCACCGAAGGCTTGCCGCGCGAAATCGAGTTGCGCCAGAAGCAATACGCGTATTACCGCGACTTGCTGCTGAGCTTCCCCAAGCCAGAAACCGCTTTGGCCGCCAGTGCGTAAAGGGACACAGCCATGCCTAAACACCCGCTCACATTGCACGACCAAACCACGGAATTCCTGCTCTACACCGCCCCGAATGGCGCGATCAAGGTGGAGGTGCTGCTGCGCGATGAAAGCATCTGGCTGACGCAGGAACGGATGGCCCAACTGTTCGGCGTGCAGCGCCCGGCCATCACCAAGCACCTGAAAAACATCTTTGAAAGCAATGAGTTGCAGGAAGATGTGGTCAGTTCCATTTTGGAACATACCACTGCCCACGGCGCGATCGACGGCCTGACCCAGGTTCAGCGGGTGAAGTACTACAACCTGGATGCGGTGATTTCCGTCGGCTACCGGGTGAACTCGGCGCAGGCCACGCAGTTCCGCATCTGGGCCACCGCACTGATCCGGCAATACATCATCAAAGGCTTTGCCATGGATGATGAGCGCCTGAAAAATGGCCGCTACTTTGGCAAGGACTACTTTCGCGAACTGCTGGAGCGGGTGCGATCCATCCGCGCCAGCGAGCGGCGAATCTATCAGCAGATCACCGACATTTTCGCCGAGTGCAGCATCGACTACGACCCGAAGTCGGAAACCACGCGCCTGTTCTACGCCCATGTGCAAGACAAATTCCACTACGCGATTACCGGCCACACGTCCGCAGAGCTCATTGCCCTGAATGCCGACGCCGGCAAACCACTGATGGGCTTGAAGACGTACAAAAACGCACCGGATGGGCGGGTCTTGAAATCCGATGTGCTGGTGGCGAAAAACTACCTGGCTGAAGCCGACATCAAAAAACTAGAACGGGCGGTTGCGGCATTTTTCGATTACATCGAAGGCATCATCGAGCGGCGCAATACCTTCACCATGGAAGGCTTTGCCGACAGCGTGGACAAATTCCTGGCCTTCAATGAGTACCGAATTCTGGAGGGCTATGGCTGCGTCCAGCGCCAGCAGGCCGACGCCAGCAGGCCGACGCCAGCAGGCCGACGCCAAGGCCATGGCCGAGTACGAGAAGTTCAACAAACAGCAACGCATCGAATCGGATTTTGATCGCGCCGTGAAAAAACTGCTGAAAAACAAGGGCGCGAAACAATGACGGATTACAAAACCATCGCCGAATCCAAGCATTTCATCGTTCTGGACAAATACAACCCGGACTGGAAGGTGGCGGAGGGCTACCAGAGCGAAGGCGATCTGGAGCACGAGCTTATCCAAGATCTGGTCAATCAGGGCTACGAATACCTGCCCAGCCTGAACACGCCAGAAAAGCTACTGGCCAATGTGCGCGTGCAGCTTGAAGCCTTGAACAAGGTGCAGTTTTTGGATGGCGAGTGGCTGCGTTTTGTCGAGACTTGGCTGGATAAACCCAGTGATGGCATCGTCGAGAAAACCCGCAAGATTCACGACGACTACATCCACGATTTTGTCTTTGACGACGGCCGCATTCAGAACATCTACCTGCTGGACAAGAAAAACATCGCCCGCAACAAAGTGCAGGTGATCAAACAGTTTGAGCAGACCGGCAGTCACGCCAACCGCTATGACGTGACGATTCTGGTCAATGGCCTGCCGCTGGTGCAGGTGGAATTGAAGAAGCGCGGCGTGGCCATTCGCGAAGCCTTCAACCAGGTGCATCGTTACAGCAAGGAGAGCTTCAACAGCGAGCATTCCCTGTTCAAGTATTTGCAGCTGTTTGTGATCTCCAACGGCACCGACAGCCGCTACTTTGCCAACACCACGGCGCGCAACAAAAACAGCTTCGACTTCACCATGAACTGGGCGAAGGCGGACAACACGCTGATCAAGGACTTGAAGGACTTCACGGCCACCTTCTTTCAGAAACACACGCTGCTCAACGTGCTGCTGCACTACTCGGTGTTCGACGTCAGCAACACGCTGCTGGTGATGCGCCCCTACCAGATCGCGGCCACGGAACGCATTCTGTGGAAGATCAAGAGCAGCCATCAGGCCAAAAACTGGAGCAAGACGGAAAGTGGTGGCTTCATCTGGCACACCACCGGCAGCGGCAAGACGCTGACCAGCTTCAAGGCGGCGCGCCTGGCCACCGAGCTGGACTTCATCGACAAGGTATTCTTCGTGGTGGACCGGAAGGATCTGGACTACCAGACCATGAAGGAATACCAACGGTTCTCGCCGGACAGCGTCAATGGCTCGGACAGCACGGCAGGCCTGAAGCGCAACCTGGAGAAGGACGACAACAAGATCGTCGTCACCACCATCCAGAAGCTCAACAACCTGATGAAGAGCGAGGCGGACCTGCCCATCTATGGCAAGCAGGTGGTCTTCATCTTCGATGAGTGCCACCGCAGCCAATTTGGCGAAGCCCAGAAGAACCTGAAGAAGAAGTTCAAGAAGTTCTGCCAGTTCGGCTTCACCGGCACGCCCATCTTCCCGGAGAACGCGTTGGGCGCAGAGACCACGGCCAGCGTGTTTGGCCGTGAGCTGCATTCCTATGTAATCACCGATGCCATCCGTGACGAGAAGGTGCTGAAGTTCAAGGTGGACTACAACGATGTGCGCCCACAGTTCAAGGCCATCGAGACCGAGAAGGACGAGAAGAAGCTGAGCGCAGCCGAGAACAAGCAGGCCCTGCTGCACCCGGATCGCATCCGCGAGGTCACCCAGTACATCCTGAACAACTTCCGGCAGAAAACCCACCGCCTGCATGCGGGCAACAAGGGCTTCAACGCCATGTTTGCCGTCAGCAGTGTGGATGCTGCCAAGCTGTACTACGAGTGCTTCCGGGAACTGCAAAAGAGCAGCCAAAAGCCGCTGAAAGTGGCGACCATCTTCTCGTTCGCCGCCAACGAAGAGCAGGACGCGATTGGCGACATCCAGGACGAGAGTTTTGATGTGTCTGCCATGAACAGTAGTGCCAAGGAGTTCCTGAGCGCGGCCATTGCCGACTACAACGCGCTGTTCAAGACCAACTTCAGCGTGAATAGCAACGGCTTCCAGAACTACTACCGCGATCTGGCCAAGCAGGTGAAGGCCAAGGAGGTCGACCTGCTGATCGTGGTAGGCATGTTCCTGACCGGCTTTGATGCCCCCACGCTCAACACGCTGTTTGTCGACAAGAACCTGCGCTTCCATGGCCTGATGCAGGCTTACTCGCGCACCAACCGCATCTTCGACGCCACCAAGACCTTTGGCAACATCGTCACCTTCCGCGACCTGGAACAGGCGACCATCGATGCCATTACCCTGTTCGGTGACAAGCACACCAGAAACGTAGTGCTGGAAAAAAGCTACCGGGAATACATGGAAGGCTTCACCGATGTGACCACCGGCGAGGCGAGGCGAGGCTTTGAGGAGGTGGTGAAAGAGCTGGAAACGCGCTTTCCAGACCCCGCTGCCATTGAAAAGGAGGCTGACAAGAAAGCTTTCGTGAAGCTGTTCGGGGAATATCTGCGCGTGGAAAACGTGCTGCAGAACTTCGACGAGTTCGCCAGCCTGAAGGCCATGCAGGCCGTCGATCTGAACGACCCTGCGGCAGTGGAGGCGTTCAAGGCCCAGCACTATCTGGACGATGCCGATCTGGCCGCCCTGCAGGCCATCACCATGCCTGCTGAACGGAAGATTCAGGACTATCGCTCGACCTACAACGATGTGCGCGACTGGCTGCGCCGGGAAAAATCCTCAGCCGACACGGCAAAATCGACTATCGACTGGGATGACGTGGTCTTTGAGGTGGATCTGCTCACTTCGCAGGAGATCAATCTGGATTACATCCTGGAGCTGATCTTCGAGCACAACAAGAAGATCAAGAGCAAGGCAGAGCTGGTGGAGGAAATGCGGCGCGTGATACGTGCCAGTCTCGGCCAGCGCGCCAAGGAGAGTCTGGTGGTCGACTTCATCAACCAGACCGATCTCGACCAGATCGGCGACAAGGCCAGCGTGATCGATGCGTTCTTCAAGTTTGCTCAAGCGGAGCAGCAGCGCGAAGCGCAGGAGCTGATCAGCTCCGAAAATCTGAACCCCGAGGCTGCCCGGCGCTATATCACCACCTCACTCAAGCGCGAGTTTGCCAGCGAGAACGGCACTGAGCTCAACGCGGTTCTGCCCAAGATGAGCCCATTGAACCCGCAATTTCTGACCAAGAAGCAGACTGTCTTCCAGAAGATCGCTGCCTTTGTTGAGAAGTTCAAAGGTGTAGGCGGGCAACTATAAGCACTCGATTTTCAGGGGGGAGCACATGTGGCATGACAACGAAACAACCACGGACTACTTGAATTTCGGCGTTGTTGCGGATGCCTGCGCAAAGCTTCTGCAGCAGGCGAACGGACAACCCATTTCGATTGGCGTATCGGGCGGCTGGGGTGTCGGAAAGTCCTCATTGGTACACCTTCATCAGTCCGGTGCAAGATCCATATACACGCCCGTATTCACTTGCGCAGCGCTATCAAGCGTCGTTGCATGCAACGATCTGAAATGAAAAAGCCCCGTATCCACGGGGCTTTGCGTCGTTTTCAGTGATGCACCTGTAAGCATGTGCAATCGCCTGAAATGGTTTGCTCGAATCACACATTGAACAAAAAGTTCATCACATCCCCATCCTTGACGATGTAGTCCTTGCCTTCGGCGCGCATCTTGCCGGCGTCCTTGGCGCCCTGTTCGCCCTTGCACTGGATGAAGTCTTCGAAGGCGATGGTCTGGGCTCGGATGAAGCCGCGCTCGAAGTCGCCGTGGATGACGCCGGCGGCCTGGGGGGCGGTGGCGCCGATGGGGATGGTCCAGGCGCGGACTTCCTTGACGCCGGCGGTGAAGTAGGTCTGCAGGCCGAGCAGGCGGAAGCCGGCACGGATGAGGCGATTGAGGCCGGGTTCGTCCTGGCCGAGTTCCTGCAGGAAGAGGATACGGTCTTCGTCGCTCATTTCGGCGAGTTCGGCCTCGATCTTGGCGCAGATGGCCACGACGGGGGCATCTCCGTGGGCCTTGGCGAAGTCGCGCAGGCGGTCGAGCAGGGGGTTGTTCTCGAAGCCGTCCTCGGCCACGTTGCCGACGAACATGGCGGGCTTGGCGGTGATGAGGCACAGCGGCTTGAGCAGGGCCTTCTGTTCGTCGGTGAGCGACAGGATGCGCGCGGGGCGGCCTTCGAGCAGGCCGGCCTGCACGAGTTCGAGCACCTTGACCATGGCGGCGGCTTCCTTGTCGTTGCCGCTCTTGGCGGCCTTGATGGAGCGCTGCAGGGTCTTTTCGACGGTACCCAGGTCGGCGAGGCACAGCTCGGTCTGGATGACTTCGATGTCGGCGATGGGGTCGACCTTGCCGGCAACGTGGATCACGTTGGGGTCCTCGAAGCAGCGCACGACGTTGACGATGGCATCGGTTTCGCGGATGTGGGCCAGGAACTGGTTGCCCAGACCTTCGCCCTTGCTGGCGCCAGCCACCAGGCCCGCGATGTCCACGAACTCGACGATGGCGGGCACGATGCGCTCGGGGTGGATGATGTCGGCGAGCTGCTGCAGGCGGGGATCGGGCACTTCCACCACGCCGACGTTGGGCTCGATGGTGCAGAAGGGGTAGTTCTCGGCGGCGATGCCGGCCTTGGTGAGTGCGTTGAAGAGGGTGGACTTGCCGACGTTGGGCAGGCCGACGATGCCGCATTTGAGGCTCATGGAGATTTCCTGATGAAAAAGAGGGGGGGCAGTGGCGCGGGCGGGAAGGGGCGCACGGGCGGCACGGTCTCTGCCGGGAGCCGAAGCCACCCGGGCCATGCCGATGCAGGGGCCGGACGCCCCGGCAGGAGGCCCGGCTCGCGGGCCTGGTTGATCCGGCATTTTACCGAAGGGGGCATGCCGGGGGGAGGGGGAGCGGGTGGTGCGCGTCCTACAATGAATCCCTTTCAACTGCGGGGCGGCGCGACGCCCTCTGGCACCATGGCTTACAGCACCTATGACATCTGCATCCGCGGCAGCGGCATCGTGGGCCGCACGCTGGCCCTTCTGCTCGCCCGGCACCGCCTGCGCGTGGGACTGGTGGAGTCGCCCGCTCCGGCCAGCTCCCTGCCCGACATCCGCGCCTATGCGCTCAACCACCGCTCGCAGCGCCTGCTGGCCGGGCTGAAGTGCTGGCCGGCACCCGAGCTGGCCACTCCCGTGCGCGAGATGCGGGTGACAGGCGATGGCGGCGGCCATACCCGCTTCGAGGCGGAGGCCATGGGCGAACACGCGATGACCTGGATCGTGGACGTGCCCGCGCTGGAGCACATGCTGCAGCAGGCCTGCCAGTACCAGAGCGGGCTCGATGTGCTCTCTGCCGACGAGGCAGGCCGCGTGCGCACGGCGCTGACGGTGGTCTGCGAGGGCAAGCACAGCGCCACCCGGGCCGAGCTGGGCGTGGATTACGACGTGACGCCCTACCGCCAGACCGCCATTGCCACCCGCGCCACGCTCGATGCGCCGCATGGCGGGGTGGCGTGGCAGTGGTTCAGCCACACCGGCAGCATGGGCGAGATTCTGGCCTTTCTGCCGCTGGGCGGCCCGCAGGGGCAGGAGGTGGCGGTGGTGTGGTCGGTGGACCGCGAGCGCGTGGACGACCTGCTGGCACTCGATGACGACGGATTTGCCGCCGCGCTGCAGCTGGCCTCCCACCTGCAGCCGGAAGCGGATGGTTCCTCCGCCGCTGCGGCCACGGCTGCGGCGCCGGACGTGGTGTCCGTGGCGCGCCGCATGGCATGGCCGCTGCAGCTGGGTCTGGCCCGGCGCTGGGCAGGCCTGCGCACGTCAGCGGACGGCAAGGCCGCCGGCAGCTGGGTGCTGGCCGGAGATGCCGCGCACAGCGTGCATCCGCTGGCGGGCCAGGGGCTGAACCTCGGCCTCGCGGATGCGGAGCTGCTGGGCGCGCTGGTCGGCGAACGGCCCTACTGGCGGGGCCCGGGCGACATGCACCTGCTGCGCCAGTACGAGCGCACCCGCAAGGCCGAAATCGCCCCGCTGGTGGCGGGCATGGACGGCATCCAGCAGCTTTTTGCCCACAACAGCGGCGCAGCACGCCAGCTGCGCAATCTGGGGCTCTCCCTGTTCGACCGCAGCGGCCCGCTCAAGCAGTTCATCGCCCGGCGCGCCATGGGCTGAGGCCACGCCCTGCCGTTGGCCTGCCCCCGCAGGCGACCGCGCGGCGAACCGCGCAACAGATCCCCCGAGCGGATGGGGTACAGTGGTGCAGGCATGACATGGCTGTGCGGGCACAGACCGTGTGTCCGCATCCTGCCGTGGACTGATGGGTGATCCATTTCTCGCTGCAGCCATCGCCAGCTCGCGCGCGATTTCATGCCCTCCTGTGCCGCCCCGCTGCCGCTCCGTGCGCAGATCCGAATCCGGAAGGCTGCGGAATGGCGCGTGGGGCTTCTCCTTCTGCCCGGCGCGTGCCGGGGCTCTTTTTCTTTCGTGTCGGTTTCCATGATTGCCCTCCCCCGCCTCACCGCACTGGCCCTGTCGGCCGTGCTGCTCACTGCCTGCCACAACAAGCCCGCGGGCGATGCCTCGACGGCAACCGACGCCCCTGCCGCCGAACTCGATGCCAAGACGCAGGCCACCCTGCGCCAGACGCTGGCCGAGCGCGTGCCCCAGCTCCCGCGCATCGACGAAATCCGCTCCACGCCCATGCCGGGGCTCTACGAGCTGCGGGTGGGCGACGCCGACATCTTCTACACCGATGCCAAGGGCGACTACCTGATCCGCGGCTCGCTGCTCGACACCCGCGCCCGCAAGGACCTGACCCAGGCCCGCGTGGACGCGCTCACGGCCGTCGACTTCAAGAGCCTGCCCCTGACGGATGCCATCGTGACCAAGCGCGGCACCGGCGCGCGCCAGCTTGCGGTGTTCGAGGACCCCAACTGTCCCTACTGCCACCGTTTCGAGGCCGAGCTGGCCAAGGTGAACAACGTCACCGTCTATACCTTCCTGATGCCGATCCTGGGGCCGGACTCGGCCACCAAGTCGCAGAACATCTGGTGCGCACGGGACCGCAACCGCGCCTGGGACGACTGGATGCTGCGCCGCGTGGCCCCGGCCCAGGCCACCTGCGACACTGGCGCACTGTCGCGCAATGTGGCCTTTGGCCAGAAGCACCACATCACCGGCACGCCCGGACTGGTGTTCCCCAACGGCAAGCGGGTGCCGGGAGCCGTGCCGGCGGCAGAACTCGAGAAACTGTTGGATGAAAGCAAATAAACGCCAGCCCCGGACTGGTTTCTGACGATTTTCTGGCGGGGGGCTGCCCCCGGACGATCCGCTGCCCGGCTTTTGTCCCACAATGGCGTGGTTGAATTCATTCAGCAAATTGTCAACCTTTGACGCCCACCGCCGCACCGTGCGGCCCCTCCACCGGATCGGCTTCCGCTGGCGCCGGCAGCAGCTTCTGTCCGGGTGAGCGCCGCCCGATTTCCGGAACTCCTCGGCATGCTGCCAGAACACAGTCGCACCTTCATCCGCTCCATGACCTACCTGGGCACCATCCCGCTGATGGGCATGGCTGTCCTCATGTGGCTGGTGCATCACGAAGTGCACGGGTTCGTGGCCGTGGCCATGACGAGCTATGCGGGCATCGTGGTGTCCTTTCTAGGCGGCGTGCACTGGGGCATCGGGCTGCGCTCGGGCGTCAAGGCACCCAAGCTGCACTTCATCTGGGGCGCCGTGGCCGCTTTCTTCGGCTGGTTCGGGGCGCTCATGGAGCCCTCGGCCGGACTGCCCTTTCTGGCCTTCATGTTCGTGCTGTGCTATGTCGTCGACGACCGCACCTGGGAGCACGCCGGGCTCAGCGAATGGATCAACCTGCGCTTTCACGTCACCGTGGTGGCCGTGCTGAGCTGCCTGGTGGGCGCTGCCGGCTCGCTGTAAGTCCTCGCTCCACAGCCCTGTGCACCGCATGGGGTTCCTGCGGCTTCTGCACCCGGGGTGCATGCCGGGGACGGCCGTTCGATGCAGGGAAGTCGGGTATTCTTGCCCCATGTCTGCACCCTCCTCCCCTTCCGCGCAGGTCTCCGGGCCCGCTGTCGCCGCCCTGCACTATGCGGTGGCCCTGCCCGAGCCGCACACGCACCTGCTCCAGGTCACGCTCACCATCGCGCAGCCATCGGCCACCCAGACGCTGATGCTGCCGGTCTGGATTCCCGGCAGCTACCTCGTGCGCGAATTCGCCCGCCATGTGCAGGGCATGACGGCCCGCCAGAGTGGGCGCGCCTGCCCGGTGACGACACTCGACAAGCACCGCTGGCAGGTCAGCTGCCGGGCCGGGGTGCCGCTGGAGGTGCACTATGTCGTGTATGCGCACGATGCCTCGGTGCGCGCCGCCTGGCTCGATGCCGAGCGCTGCTTTTTCAACCCGGCGGCCGTGTGCGTGCAGGCCGAGGGGCATGCCCACCTGCCCCACGTCCTGGCCCTGACCGAGGCCCCGGCCGGGTGGGAACTGGCCACCGCCCTGCCGGCGCAGGAGGTGGATGCCCGCGGCCTGGGATGCTATGCGGCCCCGGACTACGACACGCTGGCCGACAGCCCCGTGGAGCTGGGCCGCTTCTGGAGCGGGAGCTTCACGGCCCACGGCATTCCCCACCGTCTCGTCATCAGCCAGCCGCCGCCCTCGTTCGATGCAGACCGCCTGCTCGCCGATACGCGCCGCATCTGCGAGGCGGAAATGCGGTTCTGGCACGGCGGCACACCACCGGACGCCGATGCCCAGCCCTCGCCCGGCATGGCTCCCTTCGACCATTACCTGTTCCTGCTCCACACCGTGCAGGACGGCTACGGCGGGCTGGAGCACGGCACCAGCACGGCCCTGATTGCCAGCCGCAAGACCCTGCCGCGACCCGGCGTACGCCCCGGCGACGACTACACCACCCTGCTCGGGCTCATCAGCCACGAGTATTTCCACGCCTGGAACGTCAAGCGCCTGCGCCCGGCCGATCTGCTGCCCTACGACTACACGCAGGAAAGCTACACCAGCTTGCTGTGGTTCTTCGAGGGCATCACGAGCTACTACGACGACCTGCTCCTGCTGCGCGCCGGCTGCATCGACGCGGCCACCTACCTGCGCCAGCTCGACCGGGCCATCGAGCAGGTGCGCGCCACCCCCGGACGCCATGTGCAGAGCGTGGCCGACGCCAGCCGCGATGCCTGGATCAAGTACTACCGCCCGGACGAGCACACCCCCAACGCCACCGTGAGCTACTACACCAAGGGCGCCCTGGTCGCCCTGTGCCTGGACCTCACCCTGCGCGAGGAAGGCCATGCCTCGCTCGACGACGTGATGCGCCTGCTCTGGCAGCGCTGCTGCCCGCAGGGCCACACGCAGAAGGGCCTCACCGAAGCCGACGTGGCCGACGCGCTGGAAACCGTGGGCGGCCGCAGCTTCGCGCGCGAACTGCGCCAGTGGGTCCACGGCACGGCCGAACTGCCGGTCGAGAAGCTGCTCTCCCTGCACGGCGTGCGGATTCTGCGCAGCGCGGCGTCGCTGCCGCGCCAGTGGGGCCTGCGCTGTCAGGAAAGCCCGGCCGGCATCCAGATCCAGACCGTGCTGCGCGGGGGCGTGGCCGAAGCCGCCGGCCTGGCCCCGGGCGACGAGTGGCTCGGAGTGGAGCTGCCCGATCCCCTGCCCGGCAGCCATGGCGCGTGGCGCGTGGCCACACTGGCCGACGTGGAGGCCCTGCTGCCTCCGCCCGGCCCCTCCGGCCTGCGCGAAGTCACGGCGCTGGTGGCACGGGATCGCCGCCTCCTGCGTCTGCCCCTGGGCCTGCCCGCCACCACCGTGCAGCAGTGGAAGCTCGGCTTCTCGCGCCCGCCGGGCAACCGCGCCCACAAGCACTGGCCCTGGGCATGAGCATGGCAGCCCCCGTGACCGCGTTGCCCGACATCACCCATGTGCTGTACCTGCACGGGTTCCGCTCCTCGCCCCGCTCGGCCAAGGCCACCCTGACGCATGACTGGATGCTACGCCACCACCCCGACGTGACGTGGCTGTGCCCCCAGCTCCCCCCGTCGCCTGCCGAGGCCATGGCCCAGCTGCTCGCGGCCACAGCCGACTGGCCGCAGCCGCACAGCGCCGTCATGGGCTCCTCGCTGGGGGGCTTCTATGCCGCCGCTGTGGCAGCGCGGCGCGGATGGCGGGCGGTGCTGCTCAACCCTGCCGTCGATCCGGCCCGCGACCTCGCCCGCTACCTGGGGGAACAGACCTTCTGGCACGCGCCCGAGGAGCGTTTCTACTTCCAGCCCGCATACATCGGGGAGCTGCAGACCATCGACCGGGAGACCCGCGCAGACGAGCACCGTCGCGCGACCGAAGGCACGCTGGCGCCGGCCTGTGCCCTCATCTGCCAGGGCGACGAAGTGCTCGACTGGCGCGAAATGGCCGCACGCCATGCCCGGGCCGAGCTGCATGTGCTGCCCGGCGGCGACCATGCGATCAGCGACTACGCACGGCACCTGCCACGGGTGATGGACTTTCTGGGCCTGGGCGCACGGCCCTGACCGCCTTCGGCCTCCCTTCCCGCCCTGCGCTGCACTGCGGGGGGCTCTCCCGTTCCCCTCGTTGCGGGAAAGCCCCTGCCCACCCATGTTGCGCCGCCACATATCATGCAGGCGCACCACGGCGTGGCCTCCTGGCATGGGTGCTGTGGAAGTCTCATTTCACAGATCGATGCAAAATGTTTCAATGCCTGATGGCATTGACCGCTTCATACTTACACTTGAATCCATCACACCTGACGAAATTCTTCTTTCGATTGACCGCATGCTCGCTCCCGTTGCCCACGCCATTGCCGGCCGCATTCCCTTCGATGCCCTGCTCATCGGCCGGGGACACCGCACCTGCGAGGGCCTGGTGCACATCGACGACATCCTGCACCTCCAGGGGCTCCCCGCCAGCTTCGTCGCCGAATACGACGCCGTCGCCCGACATGACTCGGTGGCCCAGTTCTTTCTGGACTGTCCCTGGGAGCCCCAGGCCGTCTCCACGGCCGACTACGCTCCCGCCGAACCGGATGCAGCGTCTCTGTCTCCAGCCGGTCGACGCGCCTCAGCTGACCTGAGCCGCGCCATCGTGCACGACTATCTGGTGCGCCACGGCATTCGCCACTTCATGCTCGCCGGACTGGAGAGCAGCTACGGCCTGGCCTGGGCCACGCTGTACCGGCTGACGGACGACACCCCGTTTTCCTCGGCCGAATGCGAGCGGGCCAAGTTCGAGCTGCCGGGCCCGCTGCACCGCTGGCAGGAGGCCCATCTGCCCCGCACCGTGTCGCAGGACCATGCGGGCCTGACTCCCCTCACCCGGCGCGAGCTCGACGTGTGCCTGCGCAACGTGCGCGGCCAGGCGCCCAAGACCATCGCCGCCGACCTGCACCTGAGCGTGCACTACATCCGCGAAATCATCCAGAACGCACGCCGCAAGCTCGGCATTGCGGGCCGCAAGATGACCCTCCAGGATCTGGCCCGCCGGCAGGAAGGCGGATAGCCCTGCCGCCGCACCAAACATGGGACAATACCGCCCCATGTTTGCATTGTTCGAAGACGCCGGCAAATACCACGCCGGCCGCATCCTCTCCCAGACCGACACCAGCGCCCAGATCGAGCTCGACAGCGGCAAGCGCGTCAAGGCCAAGACGGCCCACATCGTGCTCACGTTCGACAAGCCCGCCCCGGCCGCCCTGCTCACCGAGGCCCGTGCCATGGCGGGCGAGGTGGATGTGCAGCTGCTGTGGGAATTCGCCCCCGACGAGCAGGAATTCAGCTTCATCGACGTCGCGCGCGAATACTTCCAGGACCCTCCCACCACCGTGCAGCAGGCGGCCACGCTGTTCGCGCTGTTCGAGGCACCGCACTACTTCCGTCGCGCCGGAGGGGCCAAGGGCCGCTTCCGCAAGGCGCCGGCCGAGATCGTGCAGCAGGCCCTTGCCGCCATCGAGAAGAAGGCGCGCATCCAGGCCCAGATCGACGACTGGGCTGCCGAGCTGGTGGCCGGCGCCACTCCGGCCCCGGTGCGCGAGCAGCTCTACCGCATTCTGTTCCGCCCCGACAAGAACGCCCCCGAATACAAGGCCGTGGTGCAGGCCGCTCGCCAGGCCCAGCTCCCGCCCCTGGAGCTGCTGCAGCGCGCGGGCGCCATTGCGTCGCCCTACGAGTTCCACTGGCAGCGCTTCCTGTTCGAGTTCTTCCCGCACGGCACCGGCTTCCCGACGCTGACCCCGCCCGGGATCGACGACTCCGGGCTGCCGCTCGCCGACGTGCAGGCCTTCTCGATCGACGACTCCAGCACCACCGAGATCGACGATGCCCTGTCCGTGACCGGACTCGGCACCGGCCGCGTCACGCTGGGCGTGCACATCGCGGCGCCCGGCCTGGCCGTGCAGCCCGGCGACGCCATCGACAACGTGGCCCGCCACCGGCTCTCTACCGTCTACATGCCGGGCTACAAGATCACCATGCTGCCCGACGAGGTGGTGCGCCACTACACGCTCGGCGAGGGACAGCCCCGCCCGGCCCTGTCGTTCTACGCCACCTACGACGAATCCACCCTGGCCCTGCTCGACACCCGCAGCCAGGTGGAGCGCGTGCCGATTGCCGACAACCTGCGGCTCGACGTGCTCGACCCGCTGGTCACGCCCGAATGGCTGGCCGCTCCTGCCGACACGCCCGCCGAACGCCCCGACCTGCAGCGCCACCGCGCCGCCCTGGGGTTCCTGTGGCGGCTCGCACAGACGCTCAAGGCCGGCCGCGAGATGGTGCGCGGCAAGCCCGAGAACTTCAACCGCCCCGACTACACCTTCCGCCTGCTGCGCGACGATGCCCTCAAGGACACCGCCCCCACTGGCGAGGAGGAGGTGCGCATCACCGTGCGCCAGCGCGGCGCGCCGCTCGACCTGATCGTCTCCGAGGCCATGATCCTGGTGAACCACCACTGGGGCAGGCTGCTGGCCGACCACGGCGTGCCGGGCATCTACCGCAGCCAGGCCGCCCTGGCCCCGGGCGTCAAGGTGCGCATGAGCACCAAGGCCCTGCCCCACGCCGGCATCGGCGTGCCCTGCTATGCATGGAGCACCTCTCCGCTGCGGCGCTATGTCGATCTGGTCAACCAGTGGCAGCTCATCGCCGCCATCCGGCACGGCACCACGGCGGCGCTGGCCGCCCCCTTCAAGCCCAAGGATGCCGCCCTGTTCGGCATCCTCTCGGCCTTCGACACCGCCTATTCCGGCTACAACGCCTATCAGGCCAGCATGGAACGGTTCTGGACGCTGCAGCACATCCTGCGCCACGACATGATGGAGCTCAATGCCAGCGTGATCAAGGACGGCCTGGTGCGGGCCAACGACCTGCCCCTCGTCATCTCGGTCATCGGCACCGATGGCCTGCCGCGCAACGCCCAGGTCCGCGTGCGGCTGGGCACGGTCAACCTCATGGCCCTCGACGTCACCGGCGTGGTCACCACCCGGCTCGACGACCTGCAGGCACCGGGCGCCCGTCTGGGCGAGGAAGAGGAAGCCGGCGACGGCGAGAGCGAGGACGACGCCCTGGCGGCAGGCCCGCTGTCCATTGCCATGGACGTCAACGATCCCGCTGCCGACGACAGCGGCGCTTCGGCCGGCTGAACGCAGCGCCGCAGCAGCACGGGCACGCATCGCCCGTGCCGCGACCGCTCCTGCACCTGTGTCCGCCCGGCCCCGATCCCTTATCATCCCTATTTCCCCGGTTTTTTCCGACACCCCCGCATGAAGGCTGCCCTTTCCCGCATGAACCCGCTGGCGATCGCCCTGGGCGCCTCGGTGCTGCTGCACGCTGTGCTGCTCACGGTCCGATTCGTCGATCCAGAGGGCTTCAACCGCGTGTTCGAGGACACCCCGCTCGAAGTGATCCTGGTCAACGCCAAGTCCGACGAGGCGCCCGAAAAGGCCCAGGCCATTGCACAGAGCAACCTGGCGGGCGGCGGAGAGTCCACCGGAATGGCGACCAGCCCCCTGCCGCCTTCGGCCATGGACTCCTACGGCAACGACCTGCAGGCCGCACAGGCCCAGATCGACGCCATGCAGCAGCAGCAGATGGCCCTGCTCGCTCAGGTCAAGCAGCAGATCGCCCACCTGCCCGCCCCCGATCCGGCCCACCCGGCCACCACGCCGGCCGAGAAGGAACAGCAGCTCAAGCGCCAGCAGCTCTCGCGCCTGCTCGCCGAGATCGACCGCCGCATCCGCGAGGAAAACGCCCGCCCCCGCAAGCGCTACATCAGCCCCGCCACCATGAAGGGTGTGCAGGCCCTGTACTACGACACCCTCAAGCAGAAGATCGAGGACAAGGGCACCTCCAACTTCCCCGAGCAGGCCGGACAGAAGCTCTACGGCCAGCTCATCCTGATGCTCACGGTCAACCACGACGGGCGCGTACTCGACGCCACGGTGATGCAGTCCTCCGGCAACCGCACCCTCGACCGCCAGGCCCGCGCCATTGCCATCTCGGCCGGCCCGTTCGACAAGTTCGGCAAGGAGCTGCGCCACTTCACCGACGAGCTGGTCATCGTGTCGCGCTTCAACTTCGCCCACAACAACACGCTGCAGGCCAACTTCGTCAGCACGCCGGCCGCAGCGGCGGCCCTGTCGGCCCCGCCCAAGCTGCCGCAGGCCAATGCGCCTGCTGCCGCGCCTGCTCCGTGACAGTCCCGAAAGGACGCCCATGTCCGCCCTCCAGACGCCTTCCGACTCCTTTCCCCCCCGACACCCTGCCGTTCCGGCACGCTATGGCGTGATCGGCCACCCGATCGGGCACAGCCGCTCTCCCTGGATCCACGCCGCCTTTGCGCGGCAGACCGGACAGGACCTCACCTACACGGCCATCGACAGCCCGCTCGACGGCTTTGCCGCCACGCTCGACCGCCTGCACCTCGAAGGCTATGGCTGCGTCAACGTCACGGTGCCGTTCAAGTTCGAGGCCCACGCCCTCGCCACCACGCACAGCGAACGCGCCACACTGGCGCAGGCAGCCAACACGCTCATGTGGCGCCACACGCCCCAGGGGAGCGTCACGCTCCATGCCGACAACACCGACGGCGCCGGTCTGGTGCGCGACATCACCCACAACGCCGCCCTGCCGCTGGCGGGACGCCGCATCCTCGTGCTGGGGGCGGGCGGCGCCTCGGCCGGCGTGCTCGGCGCCCTGATCGCCGAGCGGCCCGCAGCCATCGTCGTCGCCAACCGCAGCCTCGGCAAGGCCGACCGCCTGGTCGTCCAGCACGCGCAGGTCGCCGCCCGACACGAGGTGGCCCTCACCCTCTCCGGGCTCGATGCCGTGACCGCCGGTCCCACCGATCCCGCATCGCCCCTGCCGGCTTCCTTCGACGTGATCGTCAACGCCACCAGCACCAGCCTTGGCGGAGCGCCGCTGCGTCTGCGCCCTGCCTGTCTGGTGCCGGGAGCGCTGGTGTACGACATGATGTACGGTCCCGCCGCTGCCCCCTTCCTCGATGCTGCTGCCGGGCTCGGCGCCACGGTGCGCGACGGCCTGGGCATGCTGGTCGAACAGGCAGCCGAAGCCTTTGCGCTGTGGCGCGGTGTGCGCCCCGATACCGGCCCCGTGCTTGCGGAACTGCGCGCCACGCTGGACGGGGAGCTCCGGCCATGATGCGCCGGCTGGGACGCAACCTCGGCTGGATCGTGCTGGCCGCCGTGCTGCTGCAGGTCTACTTTCTGGCACGCATTGCCCTCATGCGCGTGGTCGACCCCGAATCCACCGCCCTGCAGCGTTCCGAGGTGCTGCGCGTCATCGGGGACGGCAAATGGTCCTGGGCCCAGCAGTGGGTGCCCTATGAGCAGCTCTCCGACAACCTCAAGCGCGCCGTGGTCGCCTCGGAAGACAGCGACTTCGTGAACCACGACGGCATCGAGTGGGACGCCATCCGCGAAGCCCGCGCGCGCAACGCCGAAGCCGAAGCCCGCAACGAAGCCCAGCGCCAGCGTGCCGAAGCCCGCCTGCGCCAGATCCAGGAACGCGCCCAGAAGAAGATCGAGCGCCTCGAAAAGCACGGCCGCCCGGTGAGCGAACGCCTGCGCGCCACGGCCAGCGGCAGCGGCGCCTCGGCCCCCGCCGTGCCGGCCCCCAAGATCGCGGGCGGCTCCACCATCAGCCAGCAACTGGCCAAGAACCTGCTGCTCTCCACCGAGCGCAACCTGTTCCGCAAGGGCCAGGAGCTGGTGCTGACCAAGTACCTCGAAATCCTGCTGGGCAAGCGCCGCATTCTCGAAATCTATCTCAACAACGTTGAATGGGGCGAAGGCGTGTTCGGGGCCGAGGCCGCCGCACGCTACTACTTCCACAAGCCCGCCAGCGCCCTCACCGCGCGCGAGGCGGCACGGCTGGCCGTCATGCTGCCCCGGCCCCGCTACTTCGAGCAGAACCTGGATTCCGGCTATCTGGCATCCCGCAGCGGCGTCATCGCCGCACGCGAGGGCGATGTCGAAATCCCGCGCTGACGCCCTGGAGAGCCCTGCCATGCGCATCCTCGGCATCGACCCCGGCCTGCGGACCACCGGCTTCGGCGTGATCGAGGCCGATGGCCCCCGCCTGCGCTATGTGGCCAGCGGCACGGTGCGCACCGTCACCAAGAAGCAGGCCGACGACATGCCCCAGCGCGGCGATCTGCCGGCCCGCATCCGGCTGCTGTTCGAGGGCGTGAGCGAGGCCGTGCAGGTGTACCGCCCGGACGTGGCCTCGCTCGAAATCGTGTTCGTCAACGTCGATCCACAGGCCACCCTGCTGCTCGGCCAGGCCCGCGGCGCCTGTCTGGCCGCCCTGGTCTCGCAGGGACTGCCGGTGGCCGAATACACCGCCCTGCAGATGAAGAAAGCCGTGGCAGGCCACGGACGGGCGGCCAAGTCGCAGATTCAGGAAATGGTGCGGCGCCTGCTCAACCTCAGCGGCCTGCCCGGCACCGATGCCGCCGATGCACTCGGTCTGGCCATCACCCACGCCCATGCCGGATCGGCCATGGCCCGTCTGGCCGAAGCCGCCCCCCTGCACCGCAAGGCCCACGCCCTCTACAAGGCCGGCCGCAGCTACTGAAGCCTGCGCGGCGGGCAAGAACGCCCCCTTCCGCAGTCACGCTCTGCACCGCTGGTCACGGCCGGCGATGGGCTGCGTGCGGACTTACAGATGCTGGGCCACCAGCACGGCAAAGAAAAGCGCCAGCACCACCAGCGTCCACTGGAACAGGCGCTGGCCCTGCCGCAGGAAGCGCACCTGCCCGGTGAGCAGGCCCAGCCCCATGGTGCCGGCACTCAGCACCAGCATGAAAAACAGCAGAGAGCGGACGATGCCCATGGGATGCGATGCCAGACCGGAGGAAGATGCGCGCGGATCGACGGAAAGGGGGCAGACAGGCCTGCCGCCTCACCACTGCATGGCCAGATCGGCAAAGCCCTTGGGGGCCTGGCGAGCATGCTCGAAAGTGACGATCTCGTAGGCCCCTTCCTTGAGCAGGGCGCGCAGCAGCAGATTGTTGAGGGCATGGCCGCTGCGGTAGGCGCTGTAGGCCGCCAGCAGGGGGTGGCCGACGAGGTACAGGTCGCCCATGGCGTCCAGAATCTTGTGCTTGACGAATTCGTCGTCGTAGCGCAGCCCGTCGGCATTGAGCACGCGGTAGTCGTCCATCACGATGGCGTTGTCGAGACTCCCGCCGATGGCGAGGCCATGGTTGCGCATCATCTCCACATCGCGGGTGAAGCCGAAGGTGCGGGCACGGGCAATGTCGCGCGTGTAGACCCCCGTGGACAGGTCGAACTCGACGCTCTGGCCCGTGGCATCGACCGCCGGATGGGCAAAATCGATCTCGAAGCGCAGTTTGTAGCCGTGGAAGGGATCGAGCCGTGCCCACTTGCCCTGGGCCCCCTCGCCCTCGCGCACCTCCACCGGCCGGGTGACGCGGATGAACTTCTTGGCTGCGCGCTGCTTGACGATGCCGGCGCTCTGCAGCAGGTACACGAAAGACGAGGCCGACCCATCGAGTATGGGCACTTCCTCGGCCGTGATGTCGATGTAGAGGTTGTCGAGCCCGAGCCCCGCGCAGGCCGACATGAGGTGTTCCACGGTGTGCACCTTGACGCCGCCCGCCGAGATGGTCGATGCCATGCGGGTGTCGGTCACGGCCTCGGCCGATACCGGAATCTCGACCGGTTCGGGCAGATCGACGCGACGAAACACGATGCCGGTGTCGATCGGGGCCGGGCGCAGGGTGAGTTCGACCCGCAGCCCGCTGTGCAGGCCCACGCCGACCGCCTTGGTCAGGGTCTGGATGGTGCGTTGTTCAAGCATGGGTCGATTGTAGAAGGGGCTGGCAGATGGCCACCCGAAGACCGGGCGGATCCCCTGCGCCGCAGACGGGCACACCGGGTGGTGGGCGCATCCCATCCTGCGGACCGGCTGTCCTGCCCGCAAGTGCCCGACAGGGACACTCGACCGAACAGGCCAGCGCAATGAAAAGGCGGACACACAGGCAGGCAGAACCTGCGTGTCCGAAGGAGAGCAAGGTCTCCCGTGCCCACATGCCCCCAAGGCATCAGGCGCAGGAGATGGCCCCGGCGCATCCCACAGGACGCACGGCGGGGACTGCCGACACCCCGACTCCGCATGAAGAAGCCGGGAGCACGGCACAGAGGGTGCAGCGCCGCCGCAAGACGTGCGCTGCCTCGGCCTCAGTCAGCCTGCTTGCGCAGGAAGGCCGGGATCTCGTAGTCGTCGAGCCCGCTGGAGGAGAGCTGGTTGACGCGCTCGGTGGCCTGGCTGCGTTCGCTGCGGCCGGTTCCCCAGACGCTGGCGCCGCCCACGGTGCCCGAGGGGGACACGTTGGTCATGACGGGCATGGGCGCAGCCGGTGCAGCGGGCTGCTGGAAGGCAGCGCCATGGGCATACATCGGACGGTCGTCGGTGCCGGTGCGGGCAAGGACCTGCATGGCAGGAATGGCCATGCGGGCACGGGCCGTCTGGCCGCTCAGGCCGGTGGCCACCACGGTGACGCGCAGCTCGTCGCCCATGGTGCTGTCGTAGGCCGTCCCGTAGATGACATGGGCATCGGGCGACGCATAGGCACGGATGGTGTTCATGGCCAGCTGCGACTCGCGCAGCTTGAGGCTGCCCTGCGCAGCGGTGATGAGCACCAGCACGCCCTTGGCGCCGGACAGGTCGATGCCTTCGAGCAGCGGGCAGGCCACGGCCTGCTCGGCGGCGATGCGGGCGCGGTCGGGACCGGTGGCGGTGGCCGTGCCCATCATGGCCTTGCCGGGCTCGCCCATGACGGTCTTGACGTCTTCGAAGTCGACGTTGACGTGGCCGGGCACGTTGATGATTTCGGCGATGCCGCCCACGGCGTTCTTGAGCACGTCGTTGGCATGGGCAAAGGCCTCTTCCTGGGTGACGTCATCGCCCAGGACTTCCTGCAGCTTCTCGTTGAGCACCACGATCAGGGAGTCGACGTTGGCTTCGAGCTCGGAGACGCCCGAGTCCGCATTGGTCATGCGGCGGCCGCCTTCCCACTCGAACGGCTTGGTGACCACGCCCACGGTCAGGATGCCCATGTCGCGCGCGATGCGGGCGATGACGGGAGCCGCGCCGGTGCCGGTGCCGCCGCCCATACCGGCCGTCAGGAACAGCATGTGGGCGCCTTCGATGGCGGTGCGGATTTCCTGCTCGGCCACCTCGGCACAGTCACGGCCCTTTTCGGGCTTGCTGCCGGCGCCCAGCCCGGTGGTGCCGAGCTGGATCACGCGGTCTGCGGTGCTGCGGCTCAGGGCCTGGGCGTCGGTGTTGGCGCAGATGAACTCCACGCCCTGGACACCACGGTCAATCATGTGCTGCACGGCGTTGCCGCCGCCGCCGCCCACACCCATGACCTTGATCTGGGTGCCTGCGTGGAACAACTCATCGGGTTCGATCATTTCGATTGCCATCATGCTCTCCTTGCTCTGCAATGAATCGGGGAAAAAATGCCTGTAGGGAAAAAAGAAAACTCTGTGAAGGGGTATGCCGGGTCAGTGGCCCTGGACCCGCTTCCCGCCAGAGGGCGGACATGCGGGCAGGAGCCGGCCGGCGGTCAGCGTATGAACAATGGCTGCTCCTTTCCGCGTCGTGTGTGACGCATGCACCCGCGGCCGCATGGCGGCACGGAGGCGTGAACGTGAGGGAGGGGGAAGCCGACAGGGCACGGTGTGCGCATCAGAAGTTCCCCACGATGAAATCCCGGATGCGCCCGAACCATCCCTTGACGGTCGAGTCGCTCTTGCGGCTGGCGGGGTAGCCGCCACGCTGCAGGGTCTGGCGGGCGTCTTCGAGCATGCCCATGACGACGGAGGCACGGGCCTGCGTGACCATGTCCGCCAGGGCGCCGTCGTAGTTGGGCGTGCCGATGCGCACCGGCTTGAGAAAGATGTCCTCGCCCAGCTCGACCATGCCCGGCATCATGGCGCTGCCGCCGGTGATGACCACGCCGGAGGACACCAAGTGCTCGAAGCCGGAAGCCTGCACTTCCTTTTGCACGAGGGAGAAGATTTCCTCCACGCGGGGCTCGATCACGCCGGCGAGCACCTGCTTGCTGAGCAGGCGCGGCGGACGGCCACTGAGGCTGGCCACCTCGATGTGGGTTTCGGGATCGGCGAGGAGCTGCTTGGCACAGCCGTTCTGCAGCTTGATGTCCTCGGCATCCTCGGTCGGGGTGCGCAGCGCCATGGCAATGTCGCTGGTGATGAGTTCGCCTGCCACCGGCAGCACGGCCGTGTGGCGGATGGCGCCGCCGGCAAAGACGGCAATGTCGGTGGTGCCCGCGCCAATGTCGACCAGCACCACGCCGAGTTCGCGCTCGTCCTGGGTGAGCACCGAGAGGCTGCTGGCGAGCGGATTGATCATGAGGTGGTCCACCTCCAGCCCACAGCGCCGCACGCACTTGAGGATGTTCTCGGCCGCGCTCTGCGCGCAGGTGACGATGTGGACCTTGGCCTCCAGCCGGATGCCGCTCATGCCGATCGGCTCCTTGACCTCCTGCCCGTCGATCACGAATTCCTGCGGCTCGATGAGCAGCAGCCGCTGGTCGGTGCTGATGTTGATGGCCCGTGCCGTTTCGAGCACCTTGGCCACATCGGAGGGAGAGACGTCGTGGTCGCGCACGGCCACCATGCCGACCGAGTTGCGGCCGCGGATGTGGCTGCCGGTGATGCCGGTGATCACGCGCGTGATCTTGCACGCGGCCATCATCTCGGCTTCGCGCACAGCCTGCTGGATGCTCTGCACGCAGGCCTCGATGTTGACGACCACGCCGCGCTTCATGCCGTTGCTCGGCGCAATGCCCATGCCGAGCACCTTGAGGGCGCCATCGGGCAATACCTCGGCCACGACCACCATGATCTTGCTGGTGCCGATGTCGAGGCCTACGACGAGATCCTTGAGTTCTTTAGCCATGGTTTACGTCTTCGCTTTCTTGCCCGGGACGGGCGGAACGCCGGGGGTCTGGGGGGTGGAGCTGTCCAGCGTGCCGATGCCCTTGAGTCGGATGGCGTAGCCGGTCTTGTAGCGCAAGTCGGCGTATTCCACGTCGGAAAACACCCGCCCGTAGCGCGCGGCCACCGGCGGGATGGTGAGCACGAACTGTGCCAGCCGTGCCGTGAGCTCCTCGGGCGTGCCCGACCCGAGGTTGATCTGGGTGGCGTCGCCCACGCTCAGGGTCCAGTAGCCACGGCGGTCGAGCCGCAGCCCCTTGGCCTCGGCATGCAGCGGGGCGAGGACGGGGTTGAGCCGCCGGTACATGGCGAGCACGGCAGCCGATTCGGCGTCCGGTCCTGCGAGCTCGGGCAGGTTCTGGCTGGAGGCCTCGTCGGGGTCGGCATCGAAAATGTCGCCCTGCTCGTTGAGGAGGCGGTAGCCCTCCTCGTCGTCGCCCCAGAAGGCTGCTTCCTTCTGCTCCTGGATGCGCACGGCGAGCCGGTTGGGGAACTCGCGCCGCACCACGGCGGCACGCACCCACGGCAGGGACTGGAAGGCCGACTGCACGTCTTCGAGCCGGATGGTGAAGAAATTGCCCCGCAGCTGCGGCAGCACCTGGTTGCGCACGGCCGCCGCAGTGCTGTGCTCGGTGTCGCCCGTGACTTCGATGCCGGTGAGCGAGAACACGGGCAGCCGCATGAGACGCCAGCCCGCCACGCCGAGCGCGCCCACGACCACCAGCCCGATGAGCAGCGAGGCGGCTGCGTTCATCAGGCGGGCGTCCACGGGGCTGGACACGGGAGCGGAGGGCGAAGGGGTGCGGGTCATGCAGGCAACCGTGAAGGGAATGGCATCAGGGCGCGATGGCCCCGCTGTCGAGGCTGGCCGAGGCGAGGATCTGCAGGCAGAGCTCGTCATAGGGAATGCCGGACACGCGCGCCGACATGGGCACGAGGGAGTGGCTGGTCATGCCGGGTGCGGTGTTGATCTCCAGCAGGAAGGGCTGGCTGTCGCTGCCGCGCACCATCACGTCCACACGGCTCCAGCCCCGGCAGCCCAGCGCCTGGTAGGCCTTGACGGCCATGTCCTGGATGGCCGCCTCCTGCTCGGGCGGCAGATCGCTCGGGCAGAGGTAGCGCACGTCGTCGGTGAAGTACTTCTGCTGGTAGTCGTAGTTGCCGTCGGGGGCAACGATGCGCACCACCGGCAGGGCACGGGCCTGGCTGCCGGTGCCGATCACCGGGCAGGTCAGCTCCTCGCCCACGATGAGGTTCTCGCACAGCACGGCGCCGTCCATGTGGGCGACCTTGGCTGCGGCCTCGTAGGCCTCCTCGGCGGTGTGTACCTTGAACACCCCGATGGACGACCCCTCGTGCGGGGCCTTGACGATCATCGGCAGCCCAAGACGCTCGATGGCCTGGCGCACGAAGGCGCTGCGCTCGGCCTCACCGGCGAGCTGGCGCGAAGGGGACTGCAGGTAGCGGGGCGTGGAGAGCTCCTCGGCGATCCAGATGCGCTTGGACATGATCTTGTCCATGCCCACCGCCGAGGCCATGACGCCGGGGCCGGTGTAGGGGATGCCCAGGAGTTCGAGCGCTCCCTGCACGGTGCCATCCTCGCCATAGCGGCCATGCAGGGCGATGAAGCAGCGCTGGAAGCCTTCGCGGCGCAGGTCGGCAAGGTCTCGCTCGGCCGGATCGAAGGGATGGGCATCGACACCCCGGCTGCGCAGGGCGCCGAGCACGCCCTGCCCGGACATGAGGGAAATGTCACGCTCGGCGGAGCGCCCGCCCATGAGCACGGCGACCTTGCCGAGCGCTGCGGGCTGGATGACGGGAAGGGACACGGTACGTTGCAGAGACATGATCAGGCTGCCTTTTCTTCATTGAGTGCCACGAGACGGGCCGGCACGCTGCCGATGGAACCAGCTCCCATGCAGAGCACCACGTCGCCATCGCGCGCCACGCGGCGGATGGTGTCGGGCATGTCGGCAATGTGCTCGACGAACACCGGCTCGACCTGCCCCGCGACCCGCAGGCCCCGCATGAGCGCCCTGCCGTCGGCGGCCACGATGGGCTCCTCGCCTGCGGCGTAGACATCGGCCAGCAGCACCATGTCGGCCTGCCCGAGCACCTTGAGGAAGTCCTCGAAGCAGTCCCGGGTGCGTGTGTAGCGGTGCGGCTGGAACGCCAGCACGAGGCGGCGCCCCGGGTAGGCTCCGCGCGCGGCGGCAATGGTGGCAGCCATTTCGACCGGGTGATGGCCGTAGTCGTCGATGACGAGGAAGCTGCCCCCGTCGCTGCTGGCCAGCGGGCCGTAGTGCTGGAAGCGGCGCCCCACCCCCTTGAACTCGGCCAGCGCCTTGAGCAGGGCGGCATCGGGAATCGCGAGCGCATGGGCCACGCCGATGGCCGCGAGCGCATTGAGCACGTTGTGCACGCCCGCCAGGTTGAGGCGCACGTCGAGATCGGGGGCATAGGAGGTGCCGTCCTCGTTGCGGCGCAGCACGGTGAAGTGCATCTGGCTGCCCTCGGCACGCACGTTGATGGCGCGGATATGGGCATCGACCGCCATGCCGTAGGTGGTGACGGGGCAGGTCACCTGAGGCACGATCTCGCGCACGGCCGGGCTGTCGATGCACAGCATGGCGCGTCCGTAGAACGGCATGCGGTGCAGGAAGTCGACGAAGGCCTTCTTGAGGTTGGCGAAGCTGTGCCCGTAGGTGTCCATGTGGTCGGCGTCGATGTTGGTGACGACGGCCATGATGGGCGAGAGGTTGAGGAAGGAGGCGTCGGACTCGTCGGCCTCGGCCACGATGTAGTCGCCGCTGCCCAGACGCGCATTGGCGCCCGCACTGTTGAGGCGGCCGCCGATGACGAAGGTGGGGTCGAGCCCGGCTTCGGCCAGCACGCTGGCCACCAGGCTGGTGGTGGTGGTCTTGCCGTGGGTGCCGGCGATGGCGATGCCCTTGCGCAGCCGCATGAGCTCGGCAAGCATGATGGCACGGGGCACCACCGGCACGCGCCGCTCGCGGGCTGCCACGACTTCGGGGTTGTCGGCCTTGACCGCCGTGGAGGTGACCACGGCATCGGCTCCGGCAATGTGCTCGGCCGCATGGCCCACATAGGTGTGGATGCCCAGCGAAGCCAGGCGGCGCGTGGTGGCGTTGTCCGCCAGGTCGGAACCGGAGACGGTGTAGCCGAGGTTGAGCAGCACTTCGGCAATGCCGCTCATGCCCGAGCCCCCGATCCCCACGAAGTGAATGTGCTTGACGGCGTGTTTCATGCAGTGAGCTCCTCGCAGGCAGCCACCACGCAATCGGTGGCATGCAGTTTTTCCATGTTCTTGGCCTTCTGGGCCCGCTCCAGCAGCTGGTCGCGGGTCACGTCTGTCAGAAATCCAGCCAGCCACTCGGGCGTGAGCCGGTCCTGGGGCACCAGCCAGCCCCCGCCCTGATCCACGAGATAGCGGGCGTTGGTGGTCTGGTGGTCATCCACCGCGTGCGGAAACGGCACGAAGACGGCCGCTGCGCCCACGGCAGCAATTTCGGTCACGGTGCTTGCCCCGGCACGGCAGACGATCACGTCGGCCTCGGCATAGGCCTGGGCCGTGTCGTCGATGAAGGGCAGCAGCGCCGCCTCGACGCCGGCGGCCTCATAGGCAGCACGCAGCGCGTCGATCTGCCGGGCGCCGCTCTGGTGCGCCACCAGCGGACGGTGGGCTGCATCGATGCGCGCGAGCGCGAGCGGCACGGTGTCGTTGAGGGCCTTGGCGCCCAGGCTGCCCCCGACCACCAGCAGCTTGAGCGGCCCGGTGCGACCGGCAAAGCGCGCGGCAGGAGCCGGCTGGTGCAGGAACGGCTCGCGCAGGGGGTTGCCCACCCACTGCACCTTGCCCTGCCGCCCTTCGGGGGCGGAAGCCGTGGCCGCAAGCACATCAGGGAACGCTGTGAACACGCGCCGTGCCACCCGCGCCAGCAGGCGGTTGGCCATGCCGGGAACGGAATTCTGCTCGTGCAGCACCACCGGCGTGCCCTGCAGGGCGGCAGCCACGCCGGCCGGCGCCGTGATGTAGCCTCCGAGGCCGATGACCACGTCGGGCCGGACGCGGCGCAGCACGGCACGGCTTGCCGAGATGGCGTGCAGCAGCCGCAGGGGCAGGCGCAGCAGCGTGCCCAGACCCTTGCCCCGCACGCCGCCGAAGGCGACGGTTTCAAAGGCAAATCCGCGCGCGGGCACGAGCCGGCTTTCCATGCTGTCAGGGCCACCGAGCCAGTGCACGGTCCAGCCGCGTGCGCGCAGCGCTTCGGCGACGGCGAGGCCCGGAAAGATATGCCCGCCGGTGCCGCCGGCCATGACCAGCGCCGTGCGCGTCCGGGCGGGGGAAGGTACGGGTGCGTTCACACGGCACCTCCTTTCATGAGGGTGCGGTTTTCATAGTCGATGCGCAGCACCACCGCGAGCGCGATGAGGTTCATGAGCACGGCCGAGCCGCCATAGCTCATGAGCGGCAGCGTCAGTCCCTTGGTGGGCAGCGCGCCGAGGTTCACGCCGATGTTGATGAGGGCCTGGAAGCCCATCCAGAGCCCGACGCCCTGGGCCACCAGTCCGGCGAAGGTGCGGTCGAGCGCGATGGCCTGCCGGCCGATCTCCACGATGCGGCGCGTGAGCCAGAAGAACACCACGATCAGGAACACGATGCCCACGAACCCGAATTCCTCGCCGATCACGGCCATCAGAAAGTCGGTGTGTGCCTCGGGCAGCCAGTGCAGCTTCTCGACGCTGCTGCCCAGGCCGCGCCCGAACAGCTCGCCCCGCCCCACGGCGATGAGGGCGTGCGAGAGCTGGTAGCCCTTGCCCATGGCGTGGTCGAGCGACCAGGGGTCGAGATAGGCAAACACCCGCTCGCGCCGCCAGGGAGAGGTGGCGATCATGAGCGCGAACACCCCCACCAGGATGGCCGCGATCAGGAAGAACATGCGGGCATTGACCCCGCCGAGGAAGAGGATGCCCATGGCCACCACGGCGATCACGAGAAAGGCTCCCATGTCCGGCTCGGCCAGCAGCAGCACGCCCACGATGCCCACGGCGAAGGCCATGGGCGCCACGGCCCGCACGAAGCGCTCCACATCCCCCATGTGCCGCTCGCGCTCCTGCACGTCCATCTTGCGGCGGATGTAGTCGGCCGCATACATCAGGACCGAGAACTTGGCGAGCTCGGAAGGCTGGAAATTCATGATGCCGAGGGCGATCCAGCGCCGTGCGCCGTTCACCCCCTTGCCGATGCCCGGCACCAGCACGGCGACAAGCAGCAGGATCGAAACCAGAAACAGCCAGGGCGCCCACTTCTCCCAGACGCTCATGGGCACCTGGAACGCCAGCAGCGCCGCCACCGTGCCCATGAGCAGCGAGAACATGTGGCGCGACAGGAAGTGCGTGGAGGTGTAGTTGGCAAAGCGCGGGTTGTCCGGCATGGCGATGGAGGCCGAGTAGACCATGACCATTCCCCAGAGCAGCAGGCCCACGATCACCCACAGCAGCGCGGCGTCGATGCCGAGCCGCGACACCGACAGGTGCGTGGTGCGGCTGCGTCCGTAGCCGGCCTCGGGCATGCGCACGGGAATGCCGTCCTGGTCGCGGTGGAGATGACCGAACGGCAGCTCGTGGGGCCAGAGCTGGCGCAGGCGCTCCTTGACGCGCGAACCGAGAGAGGCAGCTTGCCCGGGCACAGCGGTGGTCATGCCACTCCCTCCAGCGGAGTGCCGGCCGCCTCGGCCTGCACCGCCACGGCGGCACGGAAGACTTCGGCGCGCTGGGCGTAGCCCGTGAACATGTCGAAACTCGCACAGGCAGGCGACAGCAGCACGGCGTCGCCGGGCTGGGCCGCTGCTGCGGCCTCGGCCACGGCAGCGGGCATGTCGGCCGCATGCCGCAGCGGCACGCCGCAGTCGCGCAGGGCCGCCTCGATGATCGGCGCATCACGCCCGAGCAGCACCACGGCCCGGCAGGTCCGCCGCACGGCAGGAGCCAGAGGCGAAAAGTCCTGCCCCTTGCCCAGCCCGCCCAGAATCACGACCAGCCGCCGATCGGCACCGAGTCCGCCCAGAGCAGCCAGCGTGGCTCCCACGTTGGTGCCCTTGCTGTCGTCGAAGTACTCGACCTCGCCGATCATGCCGACCGGCTCGACGCGATGGGGCTCCCCCCGGTACTCGCGCAGGCCGAACAGCATGGGGGCGAGCTCTGCCCCCGCCAGAGTGGCCAGTGCCAGGGCCGCGAGCGCGTTGCAGGCGTTGTGCCGTCCCCGGATGCGCAGCGCATCGGCGGGCATGAGGCGCTGCATGCGCAGCTCGACCTCGGCGGACTGCGGGGCACCGGCCCGGCCACGCCGCGGCGTGCCGGCCTCTTCGGCGGCCTCGGCACGCACCAGCCACACCATGCCGTTGACCTCTTCGAGCCCCCAGTCACCCGGGCGCCGTGGCAGATCGGCCCCGAAGCTGCACCAGGCACGCGCGGGCGCGGCCCCCTTGCCGGAAACCGCAGGCACGAGCTGCGGCAGCAGGCCCATGACGAGCGGATCGTCCCGATTGAGCACGGCCGCCCCGGCGTGGCCGAACACATGGGCCTTGGCCTGTGTGTAGGCCTCCATGCTGCCGTGCCAGTCGAGGTGGTCCTGCGTGATGTTGAGAATGGTGGCGGCCGTGGGCTCGAACCAGGTGCAGTCGTTGAGCTGGAAGCTCGACAGTTCCAGCACCCACGCCTGCGGCAGCGCCTGCGCGTCGAGCGCGGCGGCCAGGGTATCGAGCAGGCTGGGACCGATGTTGCCGGCCATGCCCACCGTGAAGCCTGCGCGTTCGAGCAGCTGGCTGGTGAGCGAGGTGACGGTGGTCTTGCCGTTGGTGCCGGTGATGCCGATCACCCGGGGGGCATAGCCCTGCTGCTCGTCGAGCAGGCGCAGGGCCTGGGCGAACAGGTCGAGCTCACCACCCACCCACAGCCCCTGCGCACGGGCAGGATCGACCACGGGGGCAGCGACTGCGGGCGACAGGCCCGGGCTCACGAACACCGCGCGGGCTCCCGTGGAAGCCAGCAGCGCAGCGTCGAAGGCTCCGGCAATGAACTGCACCTCCGGCAGCTCGGCGCGCAGGCGCTCCAGATGGGGCGGTGCCTCGCGGCTGTCGGCCACGGTGACCCGCGCACCCACCCGCGCGCACCAGCGCGCCATGGCAAGGCCCGAGATGCCCAGGCCGAGCACGAGCACCGGTTGTTGATCGAGGGTATGGCCCTGCATGGCGTTCTTCCCTTACCTCAGCTTGAGTGTGGACAGGCCGGCGAGGCACAGCAGCATGGTGATGATCCAGAAGCGGACCACCACCTGCGTCTCACGCCAGCCCTTTTTCTCGAAATGGTGGTGCAGCGGCGCCATCTTGAAGAGCCGCTGCCCCACGCCGTAGCGTTTCTTGGTGTACTTGAAGTAGCCCACCTGCAGCATCACCGAGAGCGCCTCGACGACGAAGATGCCGCCCATGATCCCGAGCACGATCTCCTGCCGCACGATGACTGCGATGGTGCCGAGCGCCCCGCCGAGCGCGAGCGCGCCCACATCGCCCATGAAGACCTGGGCCGGATGGGTGTTGAACCACAGGAAGGCCAGCCCCGCGCCCATCATGGCCGCGCAGAACACCAGCAGCTCGCCCGAGCCCGGGATGTAGGGGAAGAACAGGTAGGTCGAATACAGCTTGCTGCCGGTGACGTAGGCAAAGACGCCAAGCGCCGAGCCCACCATGACCACAGGCATGATGGCGAGCCCGTCGAGCCCGTCGGTGAGGTTGACAGCATTGCTCGCGCCGACGATGACGAAGAAGGTGAGCGCCACGAAGCCCCAGACGCCCAGGGGATAGCTCACCTCCTTGAAGAAGGGCACCATGAGGCCCGCCTTGGGTGGCAGGTCGATGGCGAAGCCCGAACGCACCCAGTCGATCACGAGCTGGAGCACACGCGCGTTGCTGGTCTCGGAAATGCTGAACACCAGGTACAGCGCCGCCGCCAGCCCGATGATCGACTGCCACATGAACTTTTCGCGGGAGGGCATGCCCTCGGGGTCCTTGTGCACGACCTTGCGCCAGTCATCGGCCCAGCCGATGGCCCCGAAGCCGAAGGTGACGACCATCACGATCCACACGAAGCGGTTGCTCCACTCGAACCACAGCAGCGTGGACAGGGCAATCGACAGCAGGATGAGCACCCCGCCCATGGTCGGGGTGCCCGACTTGGAGAGGTGTGTCTCCATGGCGTAGCCGCGCACCGGCTGGCCGATCTTGAGCTCGCGCAGCTTGCGGATCACCCAGGGCCCGGAGAGCAGGCCCATGATCAGCGAGGTCATGGCGGCCATGACGGCGCGGAAGGTGAGGTACTGGAACACCCGCAGAAAACCGAACTGCGGGTAGTGCTCCATGAGCCATTGGGTCAGTGCAGGCAGCATGGGGCATCCTTGTGCTGGGCGGGTTGATCGAAGACGGCGAGCACGCGCTCCATGCGCATGAAGCGGGAGCCCTTGACGAGCACACTCGCGCAGCCGGGCAGCAGTCCACGAAGCGCGTCGAGCAGCACGGACAGTCCTGCCTCGGCATCGTCGCCACAGGCGCGGGCTCCGGGGCAGGCGGCTGCCGCATGGCGCGCCAGGGCGCCGAGCGTGAGCACGTGGTCGATGCCCCGGGTGGCCGCATAGGCGCCGATCTCGGCATGGAAGGCCGGCCCCTGATCGCCCACTTCCCCCATGTCGCCGAGCACGAGCACGCGCGGCCCGGGCAGCTCGGCGAGCACGTCGATGGCGGCGCGCACCGAATCGGGGTTGGCATTGTAGGTGTCGTCCACCACGGTGAGCGCGTGCCCGCCGAAGCGGGCCGCCACCACCCGCGAGCGGCCCTGCACGGCAGCGAAGCCGTCGAGCCCGGCCGCAATCGCGGACAGCGGCACACCGGCAGCCAGCGCACAGGCCGTGGCGGCCAGCGCATTGCGCACGTTGTGGCGTCCCGCCACCTGCAGGCGGAAGTGCAGCAGCCCCTGCGGCGTGGCCGCACGGACCTGCCAGGCCGCGTCCTGCCAGACGGCCTCGACGGCGTGCACATCGGCACCGCTCGCCGCGTCGGCCTCGAAGGTCAGGCTGCGGCGGGCACCCGCCAGTGTCTTCCAGATGCCGGTATAGGGTTCGTCGGCCGGATAGACCGCCACGCCGTCGGCAGGCAGTGCGGCGATCGATTCGCCGTTCTCGCGGGCCACGGCCTCGACCGTGCCCATGAATTCCTGGTGCTCGCGCTGGGCATTGTTGACCAGTGCCACGGTGGGCTGCGCCATGGCGGCAAGCACCGCCATTTCGCCGGGGTGGTTCATGCCCAGCTCCACCACCGCCAGCCGGTGGGACGGACGCAGCCGCAGCAGCGTGAGCGGCACACCGATGTCGTTGTTGAGATTGCCCTGCGTGGCCAGCGCCGCCTCGCCCGCAGCCGCATGCAGGATGCTGGCGATCATCTGGGTGGTGGTGGTCTTGCCGTTGCTGCCGGTGACGGCAATGAGCGGCAGAACGAACTGGCGGCGCCAGCCAGCGGCCAGCTCGCCAAGGGCGCGGCGGCTGTCGGCCACCTCGATGCCCTGCCAGCCCAGCGCAGCCAGGTGGGCACGCTCGCACAGGGCGGCCGTGGCCCCGGCCGCGCGGGCCTGCGCCAGAAAATCATGCGCATCGAAGCGCTCGCCCCGCAGCGCGACGAACAGGTCGCCCGGCTGCAGGGTGCGTGTGTCGGTATGCACCCGGTCGACCGTGACGGCACCATCGCCCACCACGGTGGCGTCGGACAGCCATTGGGCCGCCTGGGCCAGTGTCATATGCATGGGCGTGTTCATGCGACGCCCTCCGCGCGGGCCGCAGCCCGGTTCTGCAGTGCCATGCGCACGTGCTCCTGATCCTTGAACGGGGTGCGTACCCCGTGTATTTCCTGATAATCCTCGTGTCCCTTGCCGGCCACGAGCACCACGTCGGCACGGTCGGCTCCGGCGATGGCGAGGGCAATGGCGCGGGCGCGATCGACCTCGACGCAGGCCTGTGCAGGCGCGGCCAGACCGGCCACCACCTGTGCCACGATGCGCTCGGGGGCCTCGCTGCGCGGGTTGTCGCTGGTAACGACCACACGGTCGGCCTGGCGCTCGGCAGCCTGTGCCATGAGCGGCCGCTTGACCGGATCGCGGTCCCCTCCGCAGCCGAACACGCACCACAGGCGCCCTCCGCGCTGGCGGGCGAGCGGGCGCAGGGCTTCGAGGGCCTTGTCGATCGCATCGGGCGTGTGGGCAAAGTCCACGGCCACGAGCGGCTGCCCGGGCAGGGTGAGACATTCCATGCGGCCCGGCACCGGCAGCAGCCCTTCGCAGGCCCGTGCCGCCTCGGCCAGCGGCACGCCCAGGGCGCGCAGCGTGCCCAGCACCCCGAGCAGATTGGAGACGTTGTACTGTCCGATGGTGGCCGTGGACATGGAGGCGATGCCCCCCCCGGCCTCGGTCACCTCGAACGCCAGCCCGTGGTCGCCATAGCGCACGCCGCTGGCCTGCAGACGCGCCGGAGCCGCACCAGCCGCCGGCGGCAGGCACGACAGGGTCCAGAGATCGAGCGCCCCTCCCTGCAGCTCCTGCGCCAGCAGGGTGCCGTGGGCATCATCGAGATTGACCACCGCAGCCTGCAGGCCGGGCCAGTCGAACAGGGCCCGCTTGGCCTGCCAGTAGGCTTCCATGGTGCCGTGGTAGTCCAGGTGGTCCTGCGTGAAGTTGGTGAACACCGCCACGCGGATCGCCGTGCCGTCGAGCCGGTGCTCGGCAATGCCGATGGAGGAAGCCTCCATCACGCAGGCCCCCAGTTCCTCGTCGACGAAATGGTGCAGCTCGCGCTGCAGCAGCACGGGGTCGGGAGTGGTCATGCCGGTATAGCGCAGCTCGGCCTGCCCACCCACGAAGCGGCCCACGCCCAGGGTGCCCACGAGGCCACAGCCCCGGGCACCATGCGAGAGGGCCTGGGCCAGCCACCAGGCGCTGGTGGTCTTGCCATTGGTACCGGTCACGGCCACCACGTCGAGCCGACGCGAGGGCGTGTCGTAGAACGCGGCAGCGATCGGGCCCGTGGCGGACTTGAGCCCGGCATAGGCCGCCACACGCCCTGCTGCGACATCCGCCGCTGCAGGGCGAGCGAAGTCGAAGGCGTCCATGCCATCGGCCTCGACCAGGCAGGCCGCCGCTCCGTGCTGCAGCGCGGCCAGCACGTGCACGCGCGCATCATGGGCGGCGCCGGGCCAGGCCACGAACAGGTCGCCCGCTTCCAGCCTGCGGCTGTCCGTCTGCAGGCGGCTGCCGTGCGCGCGCAGCCAGGCGGCGGCTTCGGCCGGGGTGCTCAGAAGGGGCAGCATCGGGGTGCTCACAGGGATTCCTCCGGTTCATCGGTGATGACGCCGGGACGCACCGACATGTCGGGCTGCACGCCCAGGATGCGCAGGGTCTGCTGCACCACGTCACTGAACACGGGCGCCGCCGTGAGGCCCCCGTAGATGCTGCTCTTGGGTTCGTCGATCATCACGCCCACCACGATGCGGGGAGCCTCGATCGGAGCGATGCCCACAAAGGAGCCACGGTAACGGCTGGTCGAATAGCGGGTGCCGTCGAGCTTGCGCGCCGTCCCGGTCTTGCCGCCGACCGAATAGCCCACGGTCTGGGCCTGCTGGGCCGTGCCGCCGGGCAGGGTCACGAGGTGCAAGGTGTGCAGGATCTCCCGCGCCACGGCCGGGCTGTAGACACGCACGCCACGCGACTTGTCGACGGGATGGAGGCGGCCGCTGGCGTCGGCCATGTTGTCCTGCACCAGCGTGATGGGCATCATCACGCCGTCATGGGCAAACACGCTGTAGGCACGCGCCATCTGGAACAGGCTGGCGGACAGCCCGTAGCCATAGGCCATGGTGGCCTTCTCGATCGGACGCCAGGCTTTCCAGGGCCGCACGCGGCCCCGTCCGATGCCGGGGAACGGCAGGTCGGGCTTCTGGCCCAGACCCATGTTCATGAAGTTGTCCCACATGTCGTGGGCTTCGAGACGCTCGGAAATCTTGACCGTGCCCACGTTGCTCGACTTCTGCACCACGCCCTCGACGGTCAGGGTGCCGTAGTTGTGGGTGTCGCCGATGGTGGCACCGGCGATGGTCAGACGCCCCGGGCTGGTCTCGATGATGGTGTTGGGGGTGACCTTGCGCTCCTGCAGGGCCAGGGCCACCGTCAGCGGCTTGATGATGGAGCCGGGCTCGTAGGTATCGGTGAGCGCGCGGTTGCGCAGCTGCTCGCCGGTGAGGTCGCGCCGGTCGTTGGGGTCGTAGCTCGGATAGTTGGCGAGCGCCAGGATCTCGCCCGTGCGCACGTCGAGCACCACCACGCTGCCCCCTTTGGCATCCTGCGCCTTGACGGCATCCCGCAGCTTCTGCCAGGCAAAGTACTGGATCTTGCTGTCGATGGTGAGACGGATGTCCCTGCCGTCGACCGGAGGCACCTGCTCGCCCACGCCCTCGATCACGCGCCCCAGGCGGTCGCGGATGACGCGGCGCGATCCGGGCTTGCCGGCAAGCTGCTGGTCGAAGGTGCGCTCGATCCCCTCCTGACCCTTGTCTTCCACGTCGGTGAAGCCCACGATGTGCGAGACCGCCTCGCCCTCGGGGTACTGGCGGCGGTATTCCTTGCGATGGTCGATGCCCTTGATGCCCAGGGCCGCGATCTGCTCGGCCACCCCTTCGTCGACCTGACGCTTCACATACACGAAGTTCTTGGCGCTGCCGAGCCGGGTGCCGAGCTCCTGGTCGCTCATGCCCAGCAGCTGCGCCATGCGGTGCAGCTTGGCGGCATCGCCCTCGCGGTCGATTTCGGACGGAAAGGCGAAGATGCTCTGCGCCGGCACGCTCGACGCCAGGATGAGCCCGTTGCGGTCCAGGATGCGCCCGCGGTTGGCCGGCATCTCGATGGTACGGGCATAGCGCACCTGCCCCTGCCGCAGGAAGAAGGCGTTGTCGAAAATCTGGACATAGGCCGCACGCGCCACCAGCCCGGTGAACCCGAGCGCCAGCCCGGCCACCAGCAGGCGGCTGCGCCATACGGGGGTGCGGCTGGTGAGCAGCGGATTGACCCCCACGGCGTTGTCGCGCACTCCCTTGGCACTGGTGACGCCCTTGAGGCTCTTCTGCAGGGCCTTTTCGTGGCGCTCCTGACGGGTGATCCACTTCATGGCGCCACCCTCCGGCCTGCTGCAGCCACGGGTGCGGAGGCAGTGCCTTCGGTTGCCACCGGCGTGCTGACCTTGACCTCGCCGTCGCGCACGGTCACGTACTGGGTGATGTCGGGCGTGGATTCCCGCATGCCGAGCTGGTCATGGGCGATGCCCTGCACCCGCAGGGCGGCCGTCTGGGCGCGTTTTTCCACCTCCAGGGTATCGCGCTCGGTTTCGAGCTTGCGCGCCGAGGTCTGCGCCTTGTCGAGCGCAGTGTAGAGCGTGCGCGACTCGTAGCGCAGATGCACCAGATAGAACGCGCTGCCGAGCACAGCCGCCAGCAGAAGCAGAACCAGCCGCATCATGCAGGCACCTCGGTGCGGACGGCGCAGCGCAGGATGGCGCTGCGCGAGCGCGGATTGCCCGCCACCTCGTCGGCGGTGGGGCGCACGCGCTGCACGTCTGTGAGGGGCATGGGAGCGGGCGCGGTGGCAAAGGCCGCCGGCAGGCGCCGGTCATACACCTCGCGCGAATGCTGCACCATGAACTGCTTGACGATGCGGTCCTCCAGCGAATGGAAGCTGATGACCACCAGCGTGCCCCCAGGACGCAGGATGCGCAGGGTGTGCTTCAGGGTCTGCTGCAGGTCTTCCAGTTCGGCGTTGATAAAAATCCGAAATGCCTGAAAGGTGCGCGTGGCGGGGTCCTGCCCCGGCTCGCGGGTCCGGACCGCACCAGCCACGAGCTGCGCGAGCTCCGCGGTGGTGGCAAGAGGGCCAAGCTCCTGTCGGCGAGCCACAATCGCCTTTGCAATCTGCCCAGCAAACCGCTCTTCTCCGTAGTCACGAATCACCTCCGCAATCTGGTCCGTTTCCGCACTTTCGAGCCAATCGGCCACGCTCTCGCCACGCGTGGGGTCCATGCGCATGTCGAGGGGCCCGTCGTTGCGGAAGGAAAATCCCCGGGCAGGGTTGTCGATCTGGGGGGAACTCACACCCAGATCGAGCAGCACGCCATCGACGCTGGCTGCGGGCAGCTCGGCCATGGCGGTGAAACTGGCATGCCGGATCGAGAACCGCTCGTCCTCGATCGCGTGGGCGCTGGCGATGGCCTCGGGGTCCTTGTCAAAGGCGATCAGGCGACCGTCGCTGTCGAGCTCCTCCAGGATGGCGCGGCTGTGCCCGCCCCGGCCAAAGGTGCCGTCCACGTAGGTGCCATGGGGGTCGTGCACGAGGGCGTCGACCGCCTCCCGCAGCATGACTGTGGTGTGCTTCCAGCTCACTTCCTCAGACCTTTCAGAACACGAAATCCTGCAAGGCATCCGGCAGCGGCTGCTGACGGGCCTGGGCCTCCTTGGCCGCATACAGTGCCTTGTCCCAGAGCTCGAAGTGGCTGCCGTTGCCCAGAAGCAGGGCTTCGCGCCCCATCATGGCGGCCTCGCGCAGCTCGGGCGACAGCAGGATGCGCCCGGTGGCGCCATCCATGTCGAGTGCCACGGCATTGCCGAGCACGATGCGCTTCTGCCAGGCGGCAGAGGCAGGCCACTGGGCCACCCGCGTGCGGAACTGCACCCATTCGGACTCCGGAAAGAGCAGCAGGCAGTCTTCCTGGAAATGCCGGGTGATGTGCAGCTGGCCCTGGGCAGCATCCATCAGGTCGGCGCGGTACTTGGTAGGTATCGCAATCCGGCCTTTGGCATCCACCGAGAGGGACGAGGCGCCTTCGAACACGCTGGGGTTTCCTGGAAAGACAGTCTGGACGTAAGGGAAAGGGCAGTTTTTACCACCATTCCCCACTTTTCGACACTGTAGCAGGAAACAATCTGCTTCACAAACCGGCGCTTAGATGTTTTTCGAATGAAATCAAGCAGTTAGCATCCATCCTGAAGGCTTGTGAACCCAAAAAACCTTCAAAAATAACAACTTAAATTGTCCTATGGATGTAATGCTTGAGCGTGAACGTCCCGTGCCTGCATGCACTGCAGCACGAATTGATGCAAAAGTGCACACCTGTTCGCCGGCATCCCGGCTCAGGAGAAGGGCCGGAATGCCATCCGGCCCCGGCCTCAGAGGATGAAACGGGAGAGATCCTCGTTCTGGCTGAGCGCGCCCAGACGCTCCTGGACATAGGCGGCGTCGATGGTCAGCGTCTGCCCCTGGCGCTGTGCGGCATCGAAGCTCACCTCGTCGAGCAGGCGCTCCATCACGGTGGCCAGGCGGCGGGCACCGATGTCCTCGGTGCGTTCGTTGACATCGGCGGCGATGCGCGCAAGGCAGGTGATGGCCTCGGGTGCGAACTCCAGCGTCACCCCTTCCGTGGCGAGAAGGGCCTGGTACTGCTTGATGAGCGAGGCCTGGGTCTGGGTGAGAATGGCCTCGAAATCGGCCTCCGACAGGCTCTGCAGCTCCACGCGAATGGGAAAGCGCCCCTGCAGCTCCGGGATCAGGTCGCTCGGCTTGGAGAGGTGAAAGGCCCCCGAAGCGACGAACAGAATGTGGTCGGTGCGGATCATGCCGTGCTTGGTGTGCACCGTGGTGCCCTCGACCAGCGGCAGCAGGTCGCGCTGTACCCCCTGGCGCGAGACGTCGGCCCCGCTGCGCTCGGCGCTGCCGGCCACCTTGTCGATCTCGTCGAGGAAGACGATGCCGTTCTGTTCGGCATTGTCCACGGCCTGGGCACGGATCTCCTCTTCATTGACGAGCTTGGCCGCCTCCTCGTCGACGAGCTGGCGCAGGGCATCGGCGATGCGCACCCGGCGCGTGCGGCGACGCTCCTGCCCCATCGAGCCGAGGATGCCGCGCAGCTGCTCGGTCATCTCCTCCATGCCAGCGGGCCCCATGACCTGCATGGTGGGGGCTGCGTCGGCGAGGTCGATCTCGATCTCCTTGTCATCGAGCTGGCCTTCGCGCAGCTTCTTGCGGAAAGCCTGGCGGGTGGCGCTGTCCCCGGACAGAGTGGCGATCGGTTCGCCCGAGGCGGAACGGGCCGGCGGCAGGAGAGCATCGAGAATGCGCTCTTCGGCGGCGTCCTCGGCCCGCACACGCATGCGGCGCATGGCCGCCTCGCGGGTCTGCTTGACCGAGACTTCGACCAGATCGCGGATGATGGAGTCGACATCCTTGCCCACATAGCCGACCTCGGTGAATTTGGTGGCCTCGACCTTGATGAAGGGCGCATCGGCCAGCCGGGCCAGGCGACGGGCAATCTCGGTCTTGCCGACACCGGTCGGGCCGATCATGAGAATGTTCTTGGGCGTGATCTCGGCGCGCAGGCTGGCGTCGACCTGCTGGCGCCGCCAGCGGTTGCGCAGGGCGATGGCCACGGCACGCTTGGCTGCGTTCTGGCCCACGATGTGGCGGTCGAGTTCGGAAACGATTTCCTGGGGAGTCATGGACGACATGGCATACGGGCGCCACGGGGCGCAGAAAAGAATCGGAAAAGCGTCCGCCCGCCTCCCCTGCCCCCGCGCCAAAGTGCGCAGATCAGGCAGGAACCGGGCGGCGGGGACTCAGAGCACCTCGATGGTGTGGTGCATGTTGGTGTAGATGCACAGCTCGCCCGCGATGGCGAGCGACTTGCGCACCACTTCCTCGGCGGACAGATCGGTATGGTCGAGCAGCGCCTTGGCGGCAGACTGGGCATAGGCGCCGCCCGACCCGATGGCCACGATGCCGTGTTCGGGTTCGAGCACATCGCCATTGCCGGTGATGATGTAGGACGAGGTGCGGTCGGCCACGGCGAGCATGGCTTCGAGCTTGCGCAGCACGCGATCGGTGCGCCATTCCTTGGTCAGCTCCACGGCGGCGCGTGCCAGATTGCCCTGGTACTTGTCGAGCTTGGCCTCGAAGCGCTCGAAGAGCGTGAAGGCATCGGCCGTGGCGCCGGCAAACCCGGCCAGCACCTGCCCATGATGCAGCTTGCGCACCTTGCGGGCCGTGCCCTTGACGACGATGTGGCCCAGGGTGACCTGGCCGTCCCCACCGATGGCGACCTGCACGCCTTCGGGCGTCTGGCGCCGGACACTCAGAATGGTGGTTCCGTGAAATTGTTCCATGCGGCTCGGGCGCGGCAGCGGCTGCCGCGCACTGAAAAAGAAGACAGTTCCGGCAGATGAGGGCAGCTGCAGCCATTGCAAGACAGGATGTCTCACCCGCAAGACACGCCGACACTGCGCCCCACCCCCGGGGCAGCGTCGCGCGACAGGCCGCTCGCCTCCTTCGGTCGCTTCAGTCGCGCCGCAGTTCCACCTGCGCCTGGCCGGTGATGCCCATGATGCGCCAGAACACGGCCACGAGCCGCTGCACCTGGATGAAGCGGATCGCCCCGTCTTCGGGCTTGCGCACAAGCAGCCAGGCGAGGAGTTCGGCTGCAGCCGCATAGTCCATGCGCTCCAGGGCGCTGCAGTCGATGGTGCAGCCCTGAGAGCCGACGGATTCCTGCAGAACCTGCAGCAGGGGCTGGATGCTGCCGGTAAAGGCTCCCTTCCACTCGAACGGGTGGGCCAGCTGACCCTTGCTCACCCCCTGGGGCGGCAGGCTGCTCGCGGGAGAGACGGTGAGGGCCGACGCGGCACCCGCCATCTGCCAGTCGATGGCATCCGCATCGACATAGGTGCAGCGGGCAGGCGTCCACGAAGGCGGGGATTCCTCCAGGGCGATGCAGTAGTCGAGCGCCTGGGCATCGAAGGCTTCCTGCGCGCCGGTGATGCGGAGCAGCTCCAGACGCAGCATCCAGCTCAGGCTCTGGGTGGTGCGGTCTGCTGCGGCGCAGCCCTGCTCCAGGTGCTGCACCAGCTGCGGCAGTCCCCACATCACCAGCCGCATGCGGCGCCCTGCAAGCTCGCGCAGCACCACCAGCAGCACTGGCAGGGCCATGGGTGTCAGGGCCTGCAGCCCGCGCCAGTCGATCAGGGCATCGGCGTCGGCTGCCAGCACCTGCTGCAGGGACAGCAGGTCGGGCACATCGATGGTGGCCGGTGCCTTCCAGCAGGCGTGCCCGGAGAGCTCCTGGGCAATGCGGGTCACGCCCATGAAGGACGTGGTGCCGCCGATCTGGCTCAGCCACGGATCGTCACCGGCATACTGGGGCGCGGAGCGGCCGAAGCGCTGCACCAGCTCCAGACAGGTGGCATCGAACTTTTCCTCCTGAGCGGTGGCGCGGTAGAGGTCGAGAAGCGCGAGCAGGGCGTCGGGCTCCTCGTCGGCAATGGCACTGGTTCCGCCCTGCCCCTGCGGCAGTTGCGCCACCAGATCGCGCAGGCGGGTTTCCGCTGCCCCATCCTGCCCCTGCGAGAAGAGGATGGCAGGCTCGTTGAGGGTGTCGCTGAGGGCATCGACCCGCGTGATGGCACGGGGCTCGCCGCCGGCGAGGTCTTCGAGCGGAAGGGCCTGCAGGGCTTCGTCGAAGCGGCTGTCGGAGGCCACTTCGTCCATGCGGCTGTCGCCCACGGGAACGAGCGCATCGATGAGAGGGACCCCGAGGTCCATCGAGGGGATGCTCTGGATCAGGCCAGGCTGGGTATCGGGGGCCAGTTCCGAATCGATCGAGGCGCCGCTGCCTTCCGGGTTGCTGGTGCCCTGGATGGAATGGAAGGCATCGGGCGCGGCCGGCTTGCGCGCGAAAGTGGCCGGCTGGCTGCCCTCCGGCATGTCCACGGTCTCGAAGGGCACCACCGACTCATCCCCCAGCGCCAGATCGGGCAGGAGGTCGACCTTGTCCTTGATCATGATCTGGGTCTTGAGGGTGCTGTCGGGCGGTGGTACGGAGAGGGGACCGTTCTTGTTCCACCACTGGTCGGTCATCTGCTGTTCGATGCTGTTGATCTGGCTCACATCGAAGTTGCTGCTCTCGGGCGTGTCCGTCATGAGGGCACTGGCTGCCCCGCTGGACGAGGGGCGCAGCAGCAGCGTGCTGTTGAGGTCGGCTCCCGGCTGGGCCGCCTCGGTCCCGCCGGAACGCAGCTGCCGCAGGGCATCGAATTCGCGCTCGCGCACCTTGCGGTTGTAGCGGCGCCGCTGGCGGTGAAGCTGGGCCAGCTCCTCGGCGGTGATTTCCTCGGCGCCGGCTGTGGCTCCGGCCGCATCGGCGGCCGGGAGGGTATCGAGTGCCTTCCAGTCCGTCGTGGGGTTGGCCACGAAGCGGGCGAGCTTGTTGAAGAAGGGAAGCTTTTCTGCGGGCTGCGACATGGGTGTATCAGGATCGGTGTGGACATCCCCCCGCCCGCGAACGGCGGCGCAGCGGGGAATCAGTCTCCAAACATTTTCTGCTTGAGTTCGCGGCGCTGCTGGGCTTCGAGCGACAGGGTGGCCGTGGGGCGCGCCAGCAGGCGACCGATGCCGATGGGCTCGCCCGTCTCGGTGCAGTAGCCGTAGTCGCCCGAATCGATCTGTGCGATGGACTGGTCGATCTTCTTGAGCAGCTTGCGCTCGCGGTCACGGGTGCGCAGTTCGAGAGCGTGCTCTTCCTCGATGGTGGCACGGTCGGCCGGGTCGGGCACGACCACGGCATCCTGACGCAGGTGCTCGGCGGTGGCGCCGGCGTTGTTCAGGATGTCGGCACGCAGCTGCTGCAGGCGGTGGCGGAAGAACGCGAGCTGCACATCGTTCATGTACTCGGACTCGGGCATGGCCAGCACTTCGGCATCGGAGAGCTCCTGGGGCGGCTTCTTCTTCCAGTTGTTGGCCAGTTTGGTGTCTTTCTTGGGAGTAGTCGCGGCGGTCATGTCGGTCTGGGTCGTATCAAGGAAAAAAGGATGCACGCGCACACGGCGCAGCGGCGGTTTCCATGCCCCGGACAGGCGGGCACGATCCTGGAACGAACATGCGGGCAGATGACGGATTCCCCTGGCTGCTCTCTGTCCCCGAAAAGGAGGATGGGAAAGGCACGAAGGAATCTGCAGGGCTCCCCTGAAAGTCCGGACGCCATGGACCGCCATCTGGACGGTTCACGATCGACGCGAAGTTCTCAATTTACCCTCGTTCGCTCTCGGGAAGCGCACGGATTGTAGGTGTTTTGTCGCAGAAAAGGGAATTTTTTACGCTTGCCCCCGCTGCCGCACCACCCCGGTCAAGGGAGCAGTGCGCGGCAGGGCGGGCAGCCGCTTCAGGAAACGGGGCCACGCGCGCCGCGTCTTGTCAGACGCAGCACTGGTCGAGGCCCTGTTCCAGAATTTCGCGCGGAAGGTCGACGCCGATGAACACCATCTTGCTGGAGCGCGGCTCGTCCTTGCCCCACTCGGGGCCCAGGTCGCTGCCCATGAGCTGGTGCACGCCCTGGAAGATCACCTTGCGGCTGGTGCCCTTCATGTCGAGCACGCCCTTGTAGCGGTACATCTTGGGGCCGTAGATCTGGACGATGGCTCCGAGGAAGTCTTCGAGCTTGACGGGATCGAAGGGGCGCGTGGCACGGTAGACGAAGCTCTTGACGTCGTCGTCGAAATGGTGGTGATGGGCGTGCCCATGGCCATGGTGGTTGCAGGCTTCGCCCTCGGCATGGTGATGATCGCAGTCGGCTGCGTGCGACGCGTGGTCGTGCGCCTCGTGGTCATGGCCGCAGCACGCGCCGTGGTCGTGGTCATGACCATGGTCGTGCCCGCAGCAGCTGTCATGGGCATGGTCGTGCGCGTGGTCATGGGGCTCTTCCTCGGCGAGGAAGTCGGGGTCGAGGTCCAGCGTGGAATTGAGGTTGAAGCCGCGCAGGTCGAGCACATCGCCCAGAGGGACCTGGCCGAAATGCACGATCTTCTGGGTGGCGCGGGGGTTCATGGCGTGCAGGCGTTCCTGCAGGGCACGCAGGTCGTCCTTGCTCACGAGGTCGGCCTTGCTGATGAAGATCTGGTCGGCGAACCCGACCTGCCGCTGCGCTTCGAGGCGCTCGTCGAGCTGCTGCATGGCGTGCTTGGCATCGACGAGGGTGATGATGGAGTCGAGCAGGTAGTTCTCGGCGATCTCGTCGTCCATGAAGAAGGTCTGGGCCACCGGGCCGGGGTCGGCGACGCCGGTGGTTTCGATGATGACGCGGTCGAACTTGACCATGTCCTTGCGGCGCTTGGCAGCCAGGAGCTGCAGGGTGTTGCGCAAGTCCTCGCGGATGGTGCAGCACACGCAGCCGTTGCTCATCTGGATGATCTGCTCGTTGGTGTCGGAGACGAGGATGTCGTTGTCGATGTTCTCGGCGCCGAACTCGTTCTCGATGACGGCGATTTTCTGACCATGGGCCTCGGTGAGCACGCGCTTGAGCAGTGTGGTCTTGCCGGCGCCCAGGAAGCCGGTAACGATGGTGGCGGGAATGAGTGCCATGGAAATGGAGTCCTGAAAAAAAGCTGCGATGCCCGGCGCCTGGATGCACGCACGGATGCGCACCGCCCGATGCGGGAGACTGCCGGGTACATGGGGGCGCGTGCCGGTTTTTCCAGCACGGGCGGGCGCCCGCTCTTGCGGGGGGCAGCCGGCCGGAACGGGTCAGGAACCGGATTTCTTGCCGTGAGCCCGGGGATGCGCCGCATCGTACACCTTGGCCAGATGCTGGAAATCGAGCCGGGTGTAAATCTGGGTGGTGCCGATGTGGGCATGGCCGAGCAGCTCCTGCACGGCACGCAGGTCGCCGCTGGACTGAAGCAGGTGGCTGGCGAAGCTGTGGCGCAGCATGTGCGGGTGCACGGGGGCATCGAGCCCGGCGGCACGGCTGCGGGCCTGGAGGCGCTGCCACACCGACTGGGGGGTCAGCCGGGTGCCCCGGCGCCCGATGAGCAGGGCGGGCGTGGCGCGGGCCACGGGCAGCAGGGCCCGCGCGTCGAGCCACGGCTTCAGGGCTTCGAGCTCCTGGTGGCCGAGCGGCACGGTGCGCCACTTGCCGCCCTTGCCGAGCACGTGCACCTCGGCGGCGTCGAGATCGCACCAGCCACGGGCCTCCGGGCCGGGGTGGATGTCGAGTCCGACGAGCTCGCTCACCCGCAGGCCGCTGCCGTAAAGGAGCTCGACCAGGCAGCGGTCGCGCAGCTCCAGCCAGGCGGCATCGGGGTGGCGGGGATCGGGAGTGGCGTTGCCGCGATGGTCGGCAAGCCGCATGGCGTCGTCGACGGACAGGGCCTTGGGCAGGGGCTTGCCGGCGCGGGGAGCACGCACGTCCTGCACGGGGTTGTGGGCAATGAGACGTTCCTGCACCAGCCAGCGGTAGAAGCCGCGCCAGCCCGAGAGGATGCGGGCCAGTCCGCGCGGGCTGTAGCCGGCGCTGCGCAGCGTGGCCAGCCAGCGGCGCACGTGGGCCGTCTGCACGGCATCCAGCGGGAGGCCCGCCCCGGCTGCCTGGGCCTGCAGGCGCGCGAGGTCTTCACCGTAGAGGGTGACGGTGCGCGCCGCCAGCCGCTTGCCCGAGCGCACATGCTCCAGATAGCGCAGCACCAGAGGGTCGGGCGCTGGCGCCGCGGGGGCAGGAGCGGCTGCAGAATCGGTCATGCCGGGGTGTGGGGAACAGGATCGGCCAGGGAATCGCGAAGGACGGGCGGCTCGATCATCAGGCGCGAGAGTGCGGCGCTGGCCAGCTCCCCGATGCGTTCGAGGAAGTCGGTGGCCATGTCGTCCTGATAGCGCTGCGAATCGGGCGAAGCCAGCACCAGAAGGCCGAAGGCAGGCGCCGTGGACTTGCCGGCCGGACGCAGCGGAATGAGGGCCAGCGAGGCCGCCTGGGTGGGTTCCGGCAGCCACTTGACGGCTTCCACGCCCACATGCATGCCGCAGTAGGGCGAGGTGAGAGACGAGGCAAAGCTGCGCGAATCGCCGCTCACGCCCTGGGTGAAGGGCAGGCCGGCATAGGGGCTGGCCACGTTCCAGACGCGCAGGGCTGCCTGCGGCACGCGGAAGTCGTCGATCATGGCCGCACAGATGGCTTCGGGCAGGGCAGCGGGGTCGTGTTCGAGCAGGAGCTGGACCGTCCAGTTGAGCAGGCGGTTGGTGGTGATGCTGTTGTCGCTGCCGTGGCGGATCATGTCCACAAGGCGGTGTTCGAGCACCTTGATCTTCTCGCGCAGCATCTCGGCCTGTCGTTCCTGCAGGTTGACCACCCGGCGGCCGTGGGAGCTGCCGAGCTGCACGGCAGCGAGCAGCTCGGCGTTGCGCTCGAAGAAGCCCGGGTTCTGGATGAGGTATTCGGCAATGTCGCGCTCGGTCAGGGGCGCCAGTTCATGAGGTTGCATGGAGTCGGGGAAGACAGTGGAGGAAGCCTGTCGGCGCCGCACACCGGGCGGCCGACGGGCTGGATTCAGGCAGCAGGAATGCCGGGGAGCTGCGGCGGGTGCTTCGGCAGGTCGATCTCGCCGTGGAACACGGTGGTGGCCGGGCCCGTCATGCGCACCGGCGTACCGGCGCCCTGCCATGCGATGTACAGGGTGCCGCCGAGGGCATCGACCTGCACGCGGGAGGCAAGCAGGCCTTCGCGGATGCCGGCCACCACGGCGGCACAGGCCCCCGTGCCGCAGGCCAGTGTCTCGCCCGAGCCACGTTCGTAGACGCGCAGCCGGATATGGCCGCGATCGAGGATCTGCATGAAGCCCGCGTTGACGCTTGCGGGAAAGGCCGGCAGCGCCTGGATGGCGGCGCCCAGCCGATGCACGGGGGCGGCCATCACGTCCGGCACCACGAGCACGGCATGGGGGTTGCCCATGGACACCAGCGCCACCTCGACCGGGGCGCCGGCCTGGGCTTCGGCATCGGCCAGAGGCAGACGCCACAGCGTGGCCTCGCCCTGCTGCCGGCTGGGCAGGGTGCCCGGCTCGAAGGGCAGCGCGGGCAGGTCGAACACGGGCGCGCCCATATCCACGGTGACCTCGCCATCGGGCAGGGCATGCAGCACGATGGTGCCGCGGCGCACCTGCACGGTGATGGTGTCCCTGTCGGTGAGGCCCTGCTCGCGCACGAAGCGCACAAAGCAGCGCGCGCCGTTGCCGCAGTGCTCGACCTCGCCGCCGTCCGCGTTGTGGATGACGTAGGCAAAATCGGCGCCCTCCCCGACGGGGGGACGCACGGACAGGATCTGGTCCGCGCCGACACCGAAGCGCCGATCGGCCAGGAAACGGTAATGCTCGGGCTGCAGGCCAAGCGGGGCGCGGGTCTCGTCCAGCACCACGAAGTCGTTGCCTGCCCCCTGCATCTTGGTAAAGGGTATGCGCATGGGGGCATTATGACAAAATGACCCCGCCCGGGCAGGCCCGCCATGCCCCCTGCCCCCGGTGCAATCCGGCATGGCCCGGTTGCCCGACGTGCTGGCGCCCGCTGCCGTTTTCTGCCCATGCCCCGTTCCAGCCAGCTGCTCCACCCTCCCCTTTCCACCGTCACGCCCCGCCTTGCGGCCACCGTGCTGCTGTTCCGTGACGGGCCGGAGGGCCCCGAGGTGCTGATGACCCGCCGCTCGGGACAGGCCGGATTCGCGGCCAGCCTGTATGTCTTTCCCGGCGGTGCGGTGGAAAGCGCCGACGAGGCGGCCAGCGAAGCCCCCGATGGGGCCCGCTTCCGCGACGACCAGCAGGGCGAGGCCCGGGTCTGGGCCCTGGCGGCACTGCGCGAGAGCTACGAGGAAGTGGGGGTGCTGCTGGCCCACCGCGCCGACGGCTCCCCCGCCACGCAGGCGGATGTCACGGCGCTCGAAGCCGCCATCGGCCGGCGCAGCGATGCCGCCACCTTCCATGCCGCCTGCGTCTCGCTGGGGCTGCACCCCGCCGCCGATGCGGTGCGCGTGCTCGCCCGCTGGCTGGCGCCCCTGGATCTGCCCAAGCGCTTCGACACCCCGTTTCTGGTGGCGCGCATGCCCCGTGACCAGACCCCGCACGCCGACGCCCACGAGCAGGTCGACATCCGCTGGGTCCGCCCGGCCGAGGCCGTGGCACTGCATGCGCAGGGGCAGTTCCCGATGATGTTTCCCACGGTCCGCACGCTGGAGCGCCTGGCGGCGCAGCCGTCGGTGGATGCGATGCTCGACGCCTGTGCCGCTGGCCACCCTCTGTGGCAATACTGCCCGCGCGGCGCCCTGGATGCGGCTGGACACGAGGTGCGGCTGGTCAACGAGGATCTCGCCTACGGGGAGCTGGGGCTGGTGACGCCCTACGGGCAGGTAGCCCACAGCATCGTCTGGCAGCATGAACACCCGGTGCCCCTGCTACGCAACGTGCTGCGGCTGACGGCGCCCAACGCCGGCGTGATGACCGGCCCCGGCACCAACACCTATCTGGTGGGCACGGCCGCGAGCGGGTTTGCGGTGATCGACCCGGGGCCCGCTGACGGCGAGCACCTGGGCCGCATCCTGGCAGCCACGGGCGGCGATGTGCGCTTCATCGTGTGCACCCATTCGCATCCGGATCACAGCCCCGGCGCCTTTGTGCTGCAGACACTGAGCGCGGCGCGTGCCGGCGCTCACCACCGCCCCCCGGTGCTGGGGCTGCACCACGGCCCCCACGCCCGGCTCGACAGCCACTTCGTGCCCGACGAGGAGCTGACCGACGGCGCCGCACTGGTGCTGTACGAACCCGACGGCACCACCCACACCCTGACGGCGCTGCACACCCCGGGGCACACGGCCAACCACGTGTGTCTGGCGCTGGAGGAAGATGGCCTGCTGTTCAGCGGCGACCACATCCTCAACGGCAGCACCACCATCGTCGATCCGCCCGATGGGGCCATGGGGGACTACCTCGCCTCGCTCGAACGGCTCGACGCGGCCTGCGTCCGCCACGGGCTGGAATTCATCCTGCCCGCGCACGGCTATGCCATGCAGCACGCCCGGGCCGTCATCGCAGGGCTGCGGGCGCACCGCCTGGCCCGCGAGGCTCGGGTGCTCGCCGCCATGCAGGGGTCGCCCTCCGGCTCGCTCGACGACTGGGTGGCCCATGCCTACTCCGACACGCCCGCCACGCTGTGGCCGCTGGCACGCCGCTCGCTGCTCGCGCATGTGGAACACCTGCGCATGACCGGACGGGCACCTTCGGCCTGACACGCACAGAGCCCCGCAGAGACGCAGAGCGGGCGACAGGTTCAGATGCGCGTATGGATGTCGGCCTCTTCGGGCTCGGCCGCCGGCGCATCGAGCGCGGCGCGCAAGGCCGCGTGCTCGCGCAGCCAGGGCGACAGGGGAGCGAGCCGAATGCGCTCCCGCGACAGCAGCTCGCCCATCCAGTCGGAGGCGAGCACATGGAACTCGACCACCCGGGCCGTGGCGATGGGATCGGCCGGCACGGCATCCACGGCAGGATGGCACATCAGCACATCCCCCGCCTCGGCATGCACGAGCCAGTCGCGCAGCAGGCGCTGGTAGGCGTCCACGCCGCCCGAGAAGTCGTACACCCCGGCCAGCGCATGGCTCATGGGAAAGCCTTGCCGCCGCGCCATGGCCTGCAGCGGCACCGACCCGAGTGCCGCGATCACCCAGGCCTTGAACCGGTTGCCCACCCCTCCGCTGGGGGTCGCCAGCGGCTGGGTGTGGCGCAGCCAGGGCCGCTCGCCGGGCGCGTAGTGCATGGCAAGCACCTCCAGGAGTGCATCGCGCACCTGCGGCAGCTGGTGCACATGCTGGTGGCCATCCACATACGCCGGTGGCCGGCGCAGGGTGGACTCGAAGGCGTCGAGCTGCCGCGCGATCTCGCGCCGCAGCAGGCGGCCATCGAGCCGGGCGCCGTAGCTGGCCAGAATCAGTTGGCGCAGCGGCCGGCGCGGCAGGAGGCCGGGGCGTGTCTGCGGTTCGGTGAGGTCGAGATGCAGCCCCACGTCGAGCGTGGCCGCAGGCACCTGGCGCAGCGCGGCCGCGCCCTCGGTCCATGCCACGCCGTCGACCATGGCGCTGGTGGCCCCGATCCGGCCCCGATCCACGAGCGCCAGCACCGCCTGGTTGATGGCGGGATGCAGCCCAAAATCGTCGACGCACAGGCACACCCTGCGCGACACAGGCATCGAATCGGGGGAAAGGGGCTGGGCAGAAGCAGTCATGCAGGCAAATCGGCGGGCGGTACTGCGGCCCATTGTGGCACGGGCTGCCGGCGGCGGGCCGACTACAATGGCGGCCATGCCCGCCCTGCCCCCTCCCCTGCGCTTCATCATCACCGGCTGCGCAGCTGCGGCCGTGCATTTTGCGGTGGTGAAACTGCTGGTGGACGGCACCGGCATGCGCCCGCTGGTGGCCAATGTGCTCGGCTGGCTCACGGCCTTCGGCGTGTCGTTCGGAGGGCACTACGTCTGGACCTTCGCCCATCAGCAGACACACTGGCGGCACGCACTGCCGCGTTTCTTTCTGCTGTCGGCCTCGGGCTTTGCCCTCAACGAGCTGGCCTATGCGTTCGCACTGCGCTATTCGCCGTGGCGCTATGACGTGCTGCTCGCGCTGGTGCTGGTGGGCGTGGCCGTCGGCACCTACGTGCTCAGCAAGCTCTGGGCCTTCCGGGGCACGGCCTCCTGATCGCAGGGGGCGACCCTTCGTCCCCTGCATATTCCTCCCCGCCGGTCGCGCCCCTATTGCCAGGTCACGCCCGGAGGCAGCTCGTCGGGCAGATCGGGCTGCGCCGTATTGGCTCCGGTGAGATCGGCCACGCTGGCACGCTGGCGGCGGCGCGGCAGTCCCAGACCGGCCTCCTCGGCCACGATGTAGACGGGACGGCGCTTGACCTCCTCGAAGATGCGGCCGATGTATTCGCCCAGCATGCCCAGAAAGATCATCTGCAGCCCCGAGAACAGCAGGATGCACACGATGAGCGTGCTCCAGCCCGACACCCGGTTGCCCCACATGAAGTAGTCGAACACCACCCAGGCTCCGTAGAGGAAAGCCACCACGGCCGACAGCACGCCCGTGCCCGTCACCACCCGCAGCGGCCAGGTGGAAAAGGCGGTGAGCCCGTCGAGCGCGAGGTTGAGCAGCCGCCACTTGCTGTAGTGGGTTCGGCCGGCATGCCGCTCCTGCGGGGTGTAGGGCAGCGCCACGTGGCGGAATCCCGCCCAGGCATAGAGCCCCTTCATGAAGCGGTTGCGCTCGGGCAGACGGCGCAGTGCGGCCACCACCCGGCGGTCCATGAGCCGGAAATCGCCCGCATCGGGCGGGATGCGGAAGCGTGCCCCCCGGTTGACCATGCCATAGAAGAGCCGCGTTCCGAGACGCTTGAAGAGTCCCTCGTCCTGGCGGTTGCGGCGCACGGCATACACCACCTCGGCGCCCTCGTACCAGTGCTGCAGCATCTGGCCGATGAGATCCGGGCTGTGCTGCAGGTCGGCGTCCATGAGAATGACGGCATCGCCCCGGGCCGCATCGAGCCCGGCGGTGAGCGCGGCCTCCTTGCCGAAGTTGCGCGACAGGTCGAGCGCCCGCAGCGGTGCATGGATCTCGCACAGCCCGGCGAGCACGGTCGAGGTGTCGTCCGCGCTGCCGTCGTTGACCACGATGATCTCGAACGGATGGCCGGTGGCTTCGAGCGCCTGCGCCACCAGCGGCACCAGCCGGGGCAGGTTCTCGGCCTCGTTGTAGGCCGGCACGATGCAGGAGATGGTCTGGCGCCGGACGGCAGCCTCGCGTGCAGAGGCAGAAAGGGAGGAAGGAGTAGCGGTGGGCATGGTCGGACGCCGGCAGGAAAAACGGAATCGCATGACGGTCACAGGGACCGACCGGTCCGGGCCTGCACGCAGGAATGCACCCGGGGCACCCGCACGGGCACCAGCCAGTCACGGGCCTCCAGGCCCTGCATCATAGCGCAGGGCAGCCCCCGGGGAGGGTCGGTGGAATCACGGTCCACGTCACCGAAGGGATACTGCCGCCCGGCTGTCTCACCGTGCCAGTCACCGCCTGCACCGGCTTGGTGACCGGGTGGGAGTCCTGCGTCAGCTCCGCGTGGGCCTCCTCGGCCGAGGCGCTGCGCGGCGTGTTGTCCCACTGGCGGTCACCCGTCTCGATGAGCACGGCGCCGCAGCGGGCCACGCGGTCTCGCGGCACCCAGACACTCCAGGTGTAGTTGTTGCCGATGAGTACGAGGGGGCGCTCGGGCAGCTGCAGCGCCAGGGCACCAGCCACCCCGCTGTCACCGATGAGCACAGCCACCGGATGTCCCAGCGCCTGCCGGGCCGGGCCGGCCAGGGCCGCCGCCACCCGGGGCGCATCGAAGGTGCGCCAGTGCCTGCTGCGCAGCCGCTCGGGGCCGAAGGAAGAGGTGAGCACCGTGTGCGTCAGCAGCAGCACCTGCAGCACCACGAAGCTGCGCATCACGGCCGGCTGGGCCAGCACGGCGCTCCAGTTCACCCCACGCCAGCACAGCATCACGGCCGGCACCAGGAGCGGCAGGTAGGCCACGCCCCAGTGCAGCTGCAGGTCGCTGCCCAGCACCAGCCCCATGCATTCCATCAGCCCCAGCGGCAACGCCCCCCACAGCAGCAGAAAGACGCGCGCCCGCGCCAGGGCATCGTCCCCGGCAGGCTCGGCACCTTCCTGGACGGTGACCATCTGTCGTGGCGCCTCGGCCGAACGGGTCCGGCGCCAGCGCCAGACGCCGATGCCGAGCAGCAGCCACGCCCCCAGCGCCCGGTTGAAGAGCTGGTCGGCCAGCCAGCGCAGGCTCTCGCCCACGCTGCGCCAGCCATAGGCCGTGGCCGCGACCGACGTGCTCAGCGCATAGTCCATCGCTTCGCCGTGCGAACGCACCAGCCACAGCACATGGGGCACGAACACCAGAGCCGACACCCCGCCAGCCAGCAGCAGCCCGCGCAGCTGCTCCGGCCTGCGCCAGGAGCGCTCATGCAGCGCGAAGGCGATCAGGCTCAGCACGCTCAGGCCGATCTGGTACTTGCCCAGCGCCGTGATGCCCAGCGCAAGCCCGAGCAGCAGCCACCAGCCCAGGCGCCGCCCCGTCCCGCCGAAGGCCTGCCACGCACAGGCCGCGCTGGCCACCGTGCCCAGCAGCAGCACCGTGTTGTGGTTGTAGTAGTACAGGCGTCCGGCATAGAAGGTGATGCACAGCACCGCGAGCAGGGCCAGCGTGGCAAGGCGGCTGCCCGCCATGTCCCGCAGCATCCGCCACAGCAGCCCCAGCGCCAGCAGGGTGACCACGGTGCCCAGCACATAGGTCACCCAGCCGTTCAGCCCGAACAGCTGCACCCAGGGCCAGAGCAGCGCCGTGGGCAGCGGGGGATGCTTGTAGTAGCCCCACTGCAGCAAGCGCACCCAGTCGAGCTGCTCGATGTTGTCCATGGGCGGCACCAGCGCCGTGCCCCCCAGCACAGCCAGCCACGCCAGCCCGAACACCAAGAGCAGAACCGCCACCTGCAGACCCGACACGGATGGCTGCGGCGGAACAGCATCATGGAATGAAAGGGAAGAATCGGAAGAAGAAGGGGCGGCCCCAGCCGGAATAGGAAGACCGGCCGTTCCTGCCCCACCGGGGACTGCCATGCGCAACCTCGATGCCGGGAAAGCAGCCGCGTCAGGCCGCTCCGGGAACAACAAACCGTTCCGCCCCCTCGGGCCCGGAACGGGAAAAAAGAAAAAACGAAGAAGTGAAGCCCGCCGATAAGCCGGATTCTGTGCACGCGAGTTGCCCCGCGCGTGACCGCCATTCATCTGGGCCGGGGGTCACCCCACCGGCTCGGTGCTGCCTACCCGCCAGCTCTGCGGAACCACATCGACGCTGGCCTACTTGGCATTGCTGCGCGCAGAGATTGCCCGTTTCACCCCGGGCCGAAGCCCGGACTCGTCTCTGTTGCTCTGATCCTCACCTTGCGCCTTGCGGCCTTCGGTGGAGAGGTGTTACCTCCTGCGCTGTCCTGTGCAGTCCGGACGTTCCTCCAGTGCCGTGTTTCCACGATGGCACCAGCGGCGGTCTGGCGGGCTTCACGGCGGCAGATTATCCCTCAGCGCGTGACAAAACGATAGGCCTGTGCCATCATCATTTGCTTTGCCCTGCCCGATCGACACGGGCCGCATTGCCATGATCCGACTCTCCGAAATCCGTCTTCCCCTCGACGCGGACGACGCCGCGCTCCGCGACGCTGCCGCTGCCGTGCTCGCCCTGCCTGCCACGGCCCTTGCCACCGTGCAGGTGCACAAGCGCAGCTTCGACGCGCGCAAGAAGCACCTGCAGAAGGTCTACATCCTCGACGTGGCCCTCGCGGCCGACAGCCCCGAGGACGAGGCCACGGTGCTGGCCCGCCTTGCCTCTCATGCGCACGTGCAGCCCACTCCCGACATGACGTGGCACATGCCCGTGACGGCGCCGGCCGCGCTGCAGGACCGGCCGGTGGTGGTGGGCTTCGGCCCCTGCGGCATGCTCGCCGCGCTGTGTCTGGCCCAGATGGGCCTGCGCCCCATCGTGCTCGAACGCGGCCGGACCGTGCGCCAGCGCACGCAGGACACCTGGGGACTGTGGCGCCGCCAGGAGCTCACGCCCGAGAGCAACGTACAGTTCGGCGAAGGCGGCGCCGGCACCTTCAGCGACGGCAAGCTCTACAGCCAGATCAAGGACCCGCGCCACCTCGGCCGCAAGGTGATGGAGGAATTCGTCCGCGCCGGAGCTCCCGAGGACATTCTCTACGTCGCCCGCCCCCACATCGGCACCTTCCGGCTCGTCAAGGTGGTGGAGAACATCCGCCACGACATCGAGCGCCTCGGCGGCGAAATCCGGTTCGAGCAGCGCGTCACCGGCCTCGTGACCGCTGCCGACGGCAGCCTGCGTGCCCTGCAGGTGCTCGACGCATCCACGGGCAGTGCCTATGAGCTGCCCGCACGGCAGGCCGTCATGGCCCTGGGCCACAGCGCACGCGACACCTTCACCATGCTCCACGAGCAGGGCGTGCCCATGCATGCCAAGCCCTTCTCGGTCGGCTTCCGCATCGAACATCCCCAGGGCCTCATCGACCGCGCCCGCTGGGGCGTGCATGCCGGCCATCCGCTGCTCGGTGCCGCCGACTACAAGCTGGTCCATCACGCCGCCAACGGCCGCGCCGTCTATAGCTTCTGCATGTGTCCCGGCGGCACCGTGGTGGCCGCCACCAGCGAACCGGGCCGCGTGGTCACCAACGGCATGAGCCAGTACAGCCGCGCCGAGCGCAATGCCAACGCCGGCATGGTCGTCGGCATCACCCCGGCCGACTTTCCCGTGCTGCGCACCGACATCCCGGCCCACGAGGCTCTGGCACAGGCCGAAGCCCTGCCCGCTTCCGTGCTGGAGCGCGATGGCGTGGGCGATGCCCGCACGCCCGCCCACCCGCTTGCCGGCATTGCGCTGCAGCGCATTCTGGAAAGCCAGGCCTACGTGCTCGGAGGCAGCTGCTACAAGGCCCCGGCCCAGACCGTGGGGGACTTTCTGGCCCAGCGCCCGTCCACCCGTCTCGGCGAGGTGTCCCCTTCGTACCGTCCGGGCGTGACGCTCACCGACCTGACCCACGCCCTGCCCGCCTATGCCACCGAGGCCATGCGCGAGGCCCTGCCGGCCTTCGGTCGCAAGATCCGGGACTACGACTGGGCCGATGCCATGCTCACCGGCGTGGAAACCCGCACCTCCTCGCCCCTGCATATCGACCGCGATGCCACTACCCTGGAAAGTCCCGGCCTGCCCGGCCTCTATCCCGCGGGCGAAGGGGCCGGCTACGCCGGCGGCATCCTGTCCGCCGCAGTCGACGGCATCAAGGTCGCCGAGGCCGTGGCCCGTGCGGCCGTGGCCCTGCCAGCCGCCTGAGAGCGCCCGTGCCGCACTGGCAAGGTTGGGGGCCTTGTCCTAGAATGCGGCTTTTTTCAGCATTACCCCCGGTTTTCCGAGCCATGGCACAACATACCCTCCTGAGCGGCAAGATTCACCGCGCCACCGTCACCCACTGCGAGCTGCACTACGAAGGCTCCTGCGCAATCGACGAGAACCTGCTGGAAGCCTCCGGCATCCATGAGTTCGAGCAGATCGACATCTGGAACGTGGACAACGGCGAACGCCTGACCACCTATGCCATCAAGGCCGAACGCGGCAGCGGCATCATCTCCCTCAACGGCTCGGCCGCACGCCGCGCTGCCGTGGGCGATCTGGTCATCATTGCGGCCTTCGTGCAGCTCGACTCCTCCGAGATCGCCGGCCACGAGCCGAGCCTGGTCTTCGTGAACGAGCGCAACCAGCAAGTCGAGCTGCGCCACCACATCCCCACGCAGCAGGCCTGACCCTGCCCCCGCCGCGCCGGGCTTGCAGGGCACCCCGGCACGGCGCATGATCTCCCTGCGGGAACGCCCCCGCTCCCCTGGAGAATCGTGATGCTGCATCCCCTGCGCCATCTGACAGGCTCCCTGCTGCTGTGCACGGTCCTGCCCCTGGCATCCCCCGCACAGGCCCGCCCGGCCCTGACCGTATCCAGCCCCGATCTGCACCCCGGTGGCACACTGCCGCTGCGGCAGGTCTATCGTGGCCACGGGTGCACCGGCGCCAACCTCTCCCCTGCCCTGCAGTGGGCGCATGCGCCTGCCGGCACCCGGAGCTACGCCATCACCCTGCACGATCCCGATGCCCCCCATCCCGGCGGCTGGTGGCACTGGGTGGTGTACGACCTCCCGGCTGCGACGACCTCGCTGCCCGAAGGAGCCGGACGGGCGGATGCAGCCCTGCTGCCTCGCGGAGCCCACCAGGGCCGCAACGATTTCGGCAGTGCCGACTACGGCGGGGCCTGCCCGCCCCCGGGCGACCATCCTCACCGCTATGTGCTCACGGTTCATGCGCTGGATGTGGCCTCGCTCGGGCTGCCGGCGGGAGCGCCTGCTGCCTCGGTCGCCGATGCCATTCGGTCCCACCAGATCGCCAGCGGCCAGCTGGTCACCACCTTCGCACGGCGCTGATCCCCCACCTCCAGACGCAGCCACAGCCCGCCGCGCTCAGGCGCCGCCGAATGTGCGCGAGACCTGCAGGGCTTCGGACAGCGTGCGTGCCACAGCCACCCCGCTGTGCTGTGCCAGGCGCTTGCGCAGGCGCAGCACGTAGCCGTCCTTGCTCAGCAAGAGGGCGCGATGGGCCACGGCCAGGTCGATGAAGCACTGGTCGTCGGCATCCTTGCAGATGGCGTGGCAGCGCGGTGCCGGAGGCTGCAGGTGCGCATGGGCATCCCACTGGGCCAGCACGCCGGCAGCCTCGCGTCCATGCCAGGCCATGCGCGGCGCGATCTGGGCATAGGCCAGCACCCGTTCGAGCTCGTCGCGCATGCGGGGCACGGCGATCCAGTGAAGCTGCCCGGCGGCCAGGGCCTCGCGCAGGGGAACCACCGCCGCATCGTCGAAGACGAACAGATCGAGCACGATGTTGGTGTCGATGACGATGGGCCGGGGAGCTGCCTGATCCGGCCGCTCCTGCAGGTGTGACACGTCCATGCAGGGGCCTCAGAATCCCGGCAGCGGCCCGGGGCCGCCTTCGGCCAGGGCGTAGTGTCCGTTGTGGAGCCGGTACAGCACGGTCTGCTGCACACGCCGACGCTCGCCGGGACGGGGCGACACCATTCCCCGATAGCGGATGGAGAAGTCGGCCGAGGCTCCCTCGCGCGAGATGGGACTGGCCTCGCCATGCAGGGCATAGCAGGTATGGCCGTCTGCGGTGCCCGGCGTTCCCCCCCCAGAAGCTGCACCGGATGCCGCCCCGGACGCTGCAGATGCCGCCGATGCTGCAGCGGACAAAGCGCCGGCGCCGGCGGCACTGGCGGCTTCGTCTGCCCGCGCCATGGCGGCCTGCAGCAGGGGCGGCGCGATGACGGTGGGAATCTGCCCGCGCGCATCGGCCAGCCGGCGATGGCAGTCTGGCCAGGCCTGCACGTTGCTGCCCGAGAGCTGCAGGCGCAGCGCCTCGCCCATGCCTGCGAGCTCCAGCCGATAGCCCTGCAGCCACTGGCTGCAGACCCGGGCCGTGCACACCACGGGCTCGAAGGTCATCAGATACAGATTGGGAGCAACCTTGTAGATCTGGCTGTCACCCGCCGTACCAGCCTGTCCGAGCTGGTCGACGGCGGGCTGAAAGCGGCTGATGGCCCACTTCTCGATCATGGCGGCGCCGTTGTCGGCGTCCGAGGCCGGGCGGGCTGCCACGCGCCGGAAATACACCACGCCCAGATAGGCGGGCGTGCGGGTGCCATACCGAAGTTCGCCGGCGGCATCGACCGGAGCGGATTCCAGCACCAGCGCGGCATTGTCTTCGTTGATGCGCACCACTTCACGTGGACGCACCCGCACGGCCATGCGCTGGGGCGGGGCGACGACGCCCGCTGCCCCCGCATCGGGGCCGGAAGCCGACAGGGAGGCCGAGGCTGCCCTTGCCGCGCCCGCATCGGCGCGGGCCGAATGGGCCGCGGGCTGCGACGCGGCAGCTGCAGGCAGTCCCGCATCCTGCGCACGGGCCCAGACGGGGGCCGGCAGCGTCAGTTCGGCACGCCAGTACACGTCCTTGCGGCCGATGATCTGCTGGTCGCTGCCGAAGGCGGCGTCCATCAGCTCGGCGGGCTTGAGACCGGGGGCCACTCCATTGCGCGGAGCCGCCCCTGCATCGGTCGTGTCGGAAGCGGAATGGCATGCCACTAGCGCAGCCACTGCCACCAGGGCGGCAGCCGCCCCCTGCAGGGCCAGCCGGGTGCGGCGCGACCACGAAGCCCACCCGCGGGTGGGCCTGGTCTGGTCGACCTGCGTCCGGTCCGGTCCCTGCGCACGGATCATGGCCGGGGGCTCCCGGGGTCTGCCGCAGGAGGCTGCCCTTCGGCCCCGGTGCCGGGGCGGCGGCGCGCCACCGAACCGGCCACCAGATCGAAGCGGAACAGCCGGCATTCGATCGGGCCGTTCCACATGGGAATCTTGCGCGACTCCTGCAGCCGCATGCGGCGCGGCAGGGTCCGGTCGGGCGTGAGCATCCAGGCCGTCCAGCCGGTGAAGTGGTGCTTCCAGTGGCTCGCGAGTCGGGCAAAGAAGTCGTCCTGCCCTTCGTCGGCACGGCCATCGACCACGGCGCTTTCGCGCCCTCCGACCGCTGCACTGCGCCCGCGCAGGCCGAGCGTGCCGGCCATGCGGGGCACATCCTGCACCCGGTGCACGCGGTAGGCACGCTGCTCGGCCCGTTCGCCGGCCACCCCGGCAGCCGCAATGCGCTCGCCATAGGGCGGATTGACCAGCAGCAGCCCCGGCACCTCCGTGGGCGGCATGCGCTGCAGGGCATCGCCGCCGCGCAGCTGCAGGGCATGGGCCACGCCGGCACGCGCCGCATTGCGCTGCGCGAAGTCCACCATGCGGTGGGCGACATCGCTGCCGAACACGGTCACTTCGGCGGGCCGCACCTCGGCCGCACGGGCCTGCTCGCGCAGCGTCTGCCACACATGGGCCTGATGGGGCAGCAGCCGCTCGAAACCGAAGCGGCGCTGCAGCCCCGGCGCCATGTGACAGGCCATCTGGGCCGCCTCGATGGCAATGGTGCCGCTGCCGCAGCAGGGGTCGTACAGGGGCACGCCGGCATCGGGCTGCCAGCCGGAGGCCGCGATCATGGCGGCGGCCAGGGTTTCCTTGAGCGGGGCATCGCCCTTGTCCTCGCGCCAGCCGCGCTTGAACAGCGGCTCGCCGGAGGTGTCGATGTAGAGCGCCACCCGATCCTGCGTCAGGTGGGCATAGATGCGCACATGCGGCTGTCGGGTGTCGACGCTGGGGCGGTCGCCGCTGCGGGCACGGAAGCGGTCGGCCACGGCGTCCTTGATGCGCAGGGTGGCGAAGTTGAGGCTGCGCAGCGGGCTGTGCTGGGACGTCACGTCCACCCGGAAGGTGTGCGTGGGCGCCATCCAGATCTCCCATGGCACGGTGCTGGCGGCCTCGTAGAGGTCCTGCTCGGTCGCATAGGGCGAGCGCGAGAGCTGCACCAGCACCCGCTGGGCGAGCCGGCTGTGCAGGTTGAGCTGCAGCATGGCACGCCAGCTGCCCCGCACGAGCACTCCGGCACGCAGCGCCTGCACGGCTCCTGCGGGAAGTTCCGTGATGCGAGACACCTCCTCTGCCAGCCAGGACTCGACTCCGGCCGCACAGGGCAAAAACAGCTGCAGATCATTCATGGGCGACACCATAACAGAGTCTGACTGTTTTCTGGCAGACATGTGTCAAAGGACCTGCAACATGCGTTCCCTTGTGTCACTGGCGCACACTCCAGGGCGCAGGGCGGGGGTGTCCTGCCCCTTGCGCATGGGGCATGCAAAGCACCGGAACACCGAACCACCGGCTCCATCCCATGGACCGGAGGGCGCAGGCTCAGTCCGGCCAGGCCACCCGCCGCACGGCCTGCGCGGCGTCGATTTCGGCACGGATGGTGTCGAGCACCTGCTGGCGGCCGTCGCGGTAGAACAGGTTGTAGGTCTCGAAGGGAATCATGCGCCCGTCGGGGCGGGCCATGTGGATGCAGCTCTTCTTGAGCGCGCGGATGTCGAGCGACTGCGCGTCCATGAACTGCACGATCAGCACGCGGAATACGTTGCGATACCCCAGCGCCCGGGCATCCACCCCGGCGGCGGCCACCTGGGGCAGGCAGCACATGAGGGAACCCAGGCAGTCGGCCTGCGATTCGGGCGAGTGCTGGGTCGAGAACAGGCGGAAGACCTGGTCCTTGAGGGATTCGTCACGCTCGAACACGATGGTGTTGCCGCTGCCCTCGACCAGCGTGCGCGGATCGACGTAGCGGGTGAGCGGCTGCAGCCGGTCGCCCACGCGCAGGGCATAGGCCATGGCCAGGGTGTCGGGGTTGCAGGGCACGGGCACGATGTCCTCGGGGGTGAAGAGCCCCGTCTGCTCGACGATGCGGCGGCGGATCTCGCTCACGGTAAGGCGGTGCTGCGCGGGATCGTAGCCTTCGCAGCGCCCGGCGTCCTGCACCGGCTGCAGGGTGACGCCGCGCACGCACGACAGCCCCTGGGCAAAGCGGATCACATCGCCGATCTCGTGATCGTTGACGCCGCGCTTGACCGTCATCACGAGCGTGGTGGAAATGTCGAGAGCCTCCAGCCGGGCCAGGGCGTCCTGGCGGATGCGGCGCAGGTCGGCACCGCGCAGATCCATGAGCGCCTCGCGACCGAACGCATCGAACTGCAGGTAGACCTCCAGCGCGTGCGGGCCATAGCTGGCCAGCCGCTCGGCAAAGGCGGCATCCTGGGCAATGCGCAGGCCATTGGTGTTGATCATCAGATGCCGAATGGGACGGGCCCGGGCGGCATCGAGAATCTCGAAGAACTGGGGATGCAGCGTAGGCTCGCCACCGCTGATCTGCACCACGTCGGCCTCGCCCTCGCTGGCGACCACCGCGTCGAGCATGGCTTCGACCTCCTGCAGGCTGCGGTGCGTGAGCCGCTCGGGGCCACTGCTGGCGTAGCAGGTGGGGCAGCGCAGGTTGCAGTGGTCGGTGATCTCGACGATGGACAGGCAGGAATGCTGCATGTGGTCGGGGCACAGCCCGCAGTCGTAGGGACAGCCGTAGTGCATGTCCGTTTCGAACCGCTGGGGCATTTCCGGGTGCTTGACGAAGACCTCGCGCCCGAGCCGGTAGTACGCCACATCGTCGCTCATCAGCACCCGCTCGGTGCCGTGCACGGGGCACCACTTGTCCATGTAGACCCGGTCATCCTTGAACAGAATCTTGGCCTCCACCGGCCGCAGGCAGGTGCTGCACACGCTGCTGGTGGTGTCATAGAACATGTAGGGACGATTCTTGCGCATGGCGGAGGGATCCTGATGGGTCATGGCCCTGCCGGGCCGGTGACGTGACGAAAGAAAGAACAAGGAAAAAGCGGACGCAAGAGGGGCATCGCTCCCTCACGGGGCCGGCCCGGAAGCGGGGCGGAAGACGGCCAGCCCGTGCGGCGCCTCGCTGAAGGTCGGGGCGGCCGGATAGCGTGCCGCCCAGGCAGCAGCCTGCTGGCGATAGCGCCGCACAAGCCCGCGCCGCAGCTTTTGGCCGGCAGGAGAAAGCGCCGCTGAACGGGGCGTGGCAGCCGGGGCTTCCGGCAGGCCCTGCACTTCCCGCAGGGCCTGCACGCAGGGTGCCGTGCCATCGGGCCGTCCATCCGCGTCGGGTAGCAGCGACGCCGCACTGCTCCGGCAGGCGGATGGGGACACCCACTGCCGATCCTCGGTCGGTCCCGAGGCCGGACACCGCGCATGGTGCCAGGCCTTCCATGCCCCGGCCAGATCCAGCACGGGGCCGGCACTGCGCTCGGGCAACCCGCTGGCACGCGCCTGCAGGGCAGTGCCCACGCGGGCGGCCATGTCGACCGGGCCAGCGGACGCCTTCCCCGCCTCCGGCAGCACGCAGCCCTGCTGCATGGCCTGTGCGGCTTCCGCAAAGCCGGGGAAACCGTCTTTCCAGGTGGCTGCCTCTGTGTCCGTGGCTCCCTCGACCAGCAGCTCGGCCTGTCGGTAGGCGGCATAGGCATGGCCCTGTGCCGCCAGCTCATGCAGATACCCGAGCGCCTCCTGTCGATCGGCCCTCCGGGTGGACCAGTCGTGTCCGTCGTCTTGCGAGAGCAGGTGCTCGGCCAGGGCCAGACGCACCTGCGCATCGCCCTGCCGCGCCTGCTGGCGCAAGGCATCGGTCTGGGTCTTCCAGGCCACCTGCCGCTGATGCAGGGCGCGTGCCGAGGCTGCGGATTGAATCGAGCCCACCACCGTCATGGTGACGCACCCCGAACCTCCCACCACGAGCGCGCACAGGCCTCCCAGCGTCAGCAGACGCCATGACACGGGCCGTGCGGCACGCCACGTCTGCACACGGCAGACCAGCACCTTGCGTACGTTCATGAATGGTTCCCTTTCTGCGCAAAACGGGCCGTCCCTGCGGCACACCGACGCGCATCGCGCCAGGCCAGTGCGGCCATGACCAGCAGCCCGCAGGCACAGACCCACTGGATGCCGCTCCAGCCCCAGGCGTAGGCATAGGGCACCGGCTTGATGCCATCCACCGCCAGACGCCACAGCAGGTAGCCCGCCATCAGCAGCCGGAATCCCCGTCCCGGCTCGGCTGCCAGCGCCGGGCGCCACCGCTGCCAGGCCCAGAGCGCGCCCAGTGCGAGCAGCATCTCGTAGAGCTGCGTGGGGTGCCGGGGAATGCCATCGCCGAAATCCACTCCCCAGGGCAGCCCGGTCGGCACGCCATAGGTATCGTCATACAGGCCTGCCAGAAAGCAGCCCAGCCGGCCGATGACCACACCCAGCAGGATGGGAGCCACGAAATCATCGCCCGTGCGCACCGTGATGCCGGCCGCACGCTTGGCCAGCTCCACACCGATCCAGCCCCCCAGCAGCCCGCCTACGATGCTCTGCCCGGCAGCCAGATAGTGCAGAGGATGGGTCACCTGTGCGGCCAGCTGGGGCTGTTCGATCCAGAACACCAGCTTGTTGCCCACGGCGGCCCCCAGCAGGCAGCCCACCGCCAGGCGGAAGCCCTCGCCCTGCAGCAGGGAACCCTGCTGGCGCTGCCGCCGCTCCCGGCGGTAGAGCCAGGCCCCTGCGGCCAGGGCCAGCCATTCGAGCAGGCCATGCACCAGCAGGGCGGTCTCAGGATTGCGGATCGTCATCATGGGAAGTCGTCTGCGCCGCAGCGTTGTGGTGGACGGCAGGGGGAAGGGTCGGGCGGCCGCGTGACCGCAGAAGCCCGCGAATGGCAGCCATGGCTGCCCAGGCCACCGCACCCGCCAGCAGAGCCCCGAGCAGAAGCGTCCAGGGCACCACGTCTCGTGTTTCCCCCGCTGCAATGAACATGGCTCCGCAGGTGCCCAGGCCCACCATCAGGGCCGCACTGCCCAGCAGCACCCAGGCGGAAGCCAGTACCCCGAGCCACCGCAGCACGGTCAGCAGCATCGACAACCCCTCCGATCCCTCCGGCTTGCGGGGGGCAGGCGTGTGGTCAGGCATGGAAAGGCTCCTTTGCAGAAGGCAGGGGAAAACCGCAGGGGAAATGAGAAAATGCCGGCAATCGGGCATGCAGCATGCCGGCCCCGGTGAACCGGAAGGCGGCATGAAGCAGAAAGTATACTTTCACGATACCCGGCAGCCTATTGGACGCTCCCATGTCTTCCACCCTCTGCCCACTCTGCGGCCATCCCAACCAGTGCGCCATGGCCTCCGGCCAGGATGCAGCCACCTGCTGGTGCATGCAGCGCCCTGCCCCCGATGCGGCCCGGCTGCGCGCGGCGCTGCCCGCAGGCACGCCCCGGAGCTGCCTCTGCCCCCGCTGCCTTGCTGCCCTCGCGGCAGCAGATCCCCTGCCACCGACGGACTCCAACGCCTCGCCGCACTGAGCAGCCCTTTTCTCCCTTTCCCTTTCCGCCTTCCTGCCATGTGCCAACTGCTTGGAATGAACTGCAACACGCCCACGGACATCACGTTCAGCTTCAGCGGCTTTGCGCAGCGGGCGGGTGTGACGGACCACCACAGCGATGGGTGGGGCATTGCCTTCTTCGAGGGGCACGGCGACGCGGACGCAGGCGCCTTCGACAAGGGGCTGCGCCACTTTGTGGACCACGCTCCGGCCAGCACCTCGCCGGTGGCGCGGCTCATACGCGAGTACCCCATCAAGAGCCGGCATGTGATCGCCCATATCCGCAAGGCCACGCAGGGCGTGGTGGCGCTGGAGAACTGCCACCCCTTCGTGCGGGAGCTGTGGGGACACTACTGGGTGTTTGCCCACAACGGCAATCTGGCCGATTACCACCCCCACCTGCACAGCCATTTCCAGCCCGTGGGCGACACCGACAGCGAACGCGCCTTCTGCTGGATCATGCAGGAGATATCCAAGTCGCACGCCTGCATGCCGCCCGTGGAGGAGCTCAACCACACCCTGCGCGAGCTGCTGCCGCGCATCGCGCGCCACGGCACCTTCAACATGCTGCTGTCGAACGGCGCGGCCCTGTGGGCCCATGCCACCACCGACCTGCACTACGTGGTGCGGCAGTATCCGTTTGCCACGGCCGAGCTCAAGGATGAAGACCTCGCCATCGACTTCGCACGCTGCACCACGCCCCGCGACCGCGTGGCCGTGATTGCCACCCAGCCGCTCACCGTCAACGAGCAATGGACCCGTTTTGCCCCGGGCGAGCTGCGCGCCTTCGTCGACGGTGCGCCCCTGTCCGCCTGAGGTCTGCGGGTCTGCGGCCCTGCCGCTCCGTATCAGAGCACGCCGCGGATGGCGCGCTGTCCCTGAGGAGGCAGCCATCCCCCGCGCAGTCCGGCCGATGCCTCCACCTGCCCGTCTGCGTGCATCACCACGAAATCGCGCACGCCCCACTGAGCCAGTTGCCGGGCTGCCGCGCGCGGGCCGGCCACCATGGCCGCCGTGCCCAGTCCGTTGACCTGCTCGGCGCGTGCCCCCACCAGCGTCACCCCATGGACGCCCTGGGTGGAGCGTCCCGTGGCGGGGTCGATGATGTGGTGCAGGCGCGTGCGACCCAGGTCGATGTAGCGTTCATAGTCCCCGGAAGAGGCCACCACTCCTTCGCGCAGCGGGACCATGGCCAGCAGGCGATCGGGGTGGGCGGCATCGCGGATGCCGATTCTCCAGGGCTGCCCGTCGGACCGCGCCGTGGCGAGCACATCGCCGCCGCCATTGATCATCACCCCATGCAGTCCCATGGCCTGCAGGCGCGCCACCCCGACCTGAAGAATCGGCAGCTTGGCTACCCCGCCCAGATCCAGCCGCGCCTGGGCATCGACCAGACGCGCCGTCTGCCGCTGTCGGTCCAGCACAAGGGCCTGCGGGCGCGCATGGGGCAGCAGGCGCCGCAGCTGTGCGGCATCGAGCAGGCCCCTGCCGGGATCGATCTGGGAGGTGAAAGCCCCCAGGGCAGGATCGAAGCGCCCCCCGGTTCGCTGGGCCAGCGCCTGTGCCTGCACGAGCACCCGCATCAGATCCCGCGTGACCGGCACCGCCGTCCCGCGTCCGGCCAGAGCATTGATGCGGCTGACCTGGCTGTGCGGGTCGAAGCGGCTCATCACGGCTTCGAGCCTCTGCATCTCGTCAAGTGCAGCCTGGACCTGACGCTGCACCTGCGGAGTGGGTCCGGCCTCCACCACCACGTCCACCAGGGTCCCCATGAGCGGCCGGCGCACACGGTATGGCGCGCTGCCCGCCTGCACAGGCAGGCAGACCAGGGGAGCCAGGGCCATGCCGGCTCCCAGCAGCAGCTGCCGACGCGACAGCGCAGGGGCTGCGGCCGATGGGGAAAAGACTGTATCGAGATGCATGGAAAATGCTCCTCAGGAGAATGAGGCAGGACGCGCAGATCATTATGTATTCATAAAATACATAATGATGAATTGATTATCAAGGCAGCACACAGCCTGCTGAAAAACCCTTTTGACCAGCCCTGCAGTGTACGCATGCGGTCTTGAACCGCGTGTGTTTCACAGAGAAAGAAAATGCCTGCACGTTCTCTGCTTGATTGCAGTCAAGCGGCGGGCATCCACTCAAAAATCCCCCCTTCCGGAGCGCCATGGGCCGCATTACGATGCCTTGGCTTCATTCAAATGGCATGCGGAGTCCATGTCACTCCACAGCCTGCGGTGACCATTTTCCATTTTGCAAGGAGCGTTCAAATGAGCCACACTTCCGATACCCATGATCAGCCTCTGTCTTCCGGGATCGGCCGGCGCCGATTCCTGAATTCCGCTGCCGTGCTGGGCGCGGCGGGGGTGGGGCTCGTGGCCTGCAAGGAGGATCGGACGGCCGGAGGCGGCGCCGCATCGGCTGCGGGCGGCAAGGCGGCTTCCGGCGCAGACGCGGCGCGCGGCAATGTCGGAGGAGCGGGCTCGGTGGACATCAAGCCCGGCCAGCTCGACACCCACTACGGCATCTGGAGCAGCGGGCACACCGGCGATGTGCGCGTGCTCGGCATTCCGTCCGGCAGGGAGCTGCTGCGCATTCCGTGCTTTGTGCCGGATGCGCTGATCGGCTGGGGCATCACCAACGAGTCCAAGGCCGTCATGGGCACCAATCCCGATGGCTCGCTCAAGTACCACGTGGGCGACACGCACCATGTGCATGGTTCCTACAAGGACGGGGTATACGACGGCAAATATGTATGGATCAATGACAAGATCAATGCCCGGCTCGCCCGTATCCGGCTCGATTACATGGTGTGCGACAAAATCACCAAACTGCCGAATGTGCAGGGTTTTCACGGCATATTCCCGGACAAGCGGGATCCTGTCGATCCAAAAATCAATTACACCACCCGTGTATTCTGCGGCCAGGAGTTTCATGTTCCCCTGCCGAACAATGGCAAGAACACGAATGACCCCAAGCAATACCACTGCCTTTTCACCTGTGTGGATTCCAACAGCATGAAAGTGAAATGGCAGGCGCGAATCGATGGAAACTGCGATCTGGTGGCCACCTCCTATGACGGCAAGCTCGCTGCCACCAATCAGTACAACACCGAAAATGGGGTGCATTATCAGGAAATGATGGCCGCCGAGCGCGACGCCTGCCTGTTCTTCCATATCGAGCGCATCGAGGCGGCCGTGAAAGCCGGCAAAACCACCACCCTGGGAGATTCCAAGGTTCCGGTGGTGGACTGCACGGTGGATGCCAACAAGGACCCCAAGACCGCCCTGTGCGTCCGGGTGTCCGTGCCCAAGAATCCGCACGGCGTCAATGCCTCGCCGGATGGCAAATACTTCATCTGCTCGGGCAAGCTCTCGCCCACCTGCACCGTCATCGAGCTGCAGAAGGTGCTGGACTGGTTCGACGGCAAGCTGGCCAGCCCCGACAAGGCCATCGTGGCCGAGCCGGAAGTCGGTCTCGGGCCATTGCACACCACGTTCGACGGCCGGGGCAACGCCTACACCACGCTTTTCCTCGACAGCCAGATCTGCAAGTGGAACATCGACAAGGCCATCAAGAAATACGCAGGCGACAAGACCATCAACCCCATCGTCGACAAGATCGACGTGATGTACCAGCCAGGCCACATCAGCGCCACGCATGGGGAGACCCGCGCAGCCGACGGGGTCTGGATGGCGGTGGGCAACAAGTTCTCCAAGGACCGTTTCCTGCCGGTGGGGCCCATGCACCCCGAGAACGACCAGCTGCTCGACATCACGGGCGACAAGATGATCCTCGCGCACGACAATGCCGTGCGTCCCGAGCCGCATGACTTCATCCTGTTCAAGCGCGACGTGCTGCACACCAAGCAGGTCTACGACATCAACGAGTTTCCCCTCGCCACCAAGGACCCCAAGGACACGGGGCTCAAGCGCGAAGGCCACAAGGTGACGGTCCGCATGACCTCGCAGGCGCCCACCTACAACCCGGCGGAGTTCAACGTCAAGGTCGGCGACGAACTGACCATCATTCTCACCAACATCGACAAGGTGGAGGATCTGACCCACGGGTTTGCCATCCCCGAATACAACATCCAGTTCCTGGTCAATCCGGGCGAGACGAAGTCGGTCACCTTCAAGATCGATAAGCCCGGGGTCTTCTGGTACTACTGCACCAACTTCTGCCACGCCCTCCACCTGGAAATGCGCGGGCGCATGCTGGTGGAAGGCTGATCGGCACGGCAGCAGCTCCGTGGGGCCCCGACAGAAGGTGTCCCACGCGCAGCAGCCCAGGGTACTACGGGTACGGGGCCGGTGCCAGCAGCGCATCCGGCCCTGTTCGTTTTGCGGAGTCACAGGCTCATTCGGCACCGGCTCCGGCGTCGGTGAGGGAGCCCTGTGGGCCTCCTCCGGCAGCAAGGATGGGACAGGAGTCACAACCATGACGTGGATGAATCGGATCCGCCATATCTGGCGCAGGGCATGGACGACCCTGGCACTCGCAGGCGTGGCCGCCCCGGTCATGGCCGGCGCTGCCGGCTCACAGGCCTACGAGGCGCATCTTCCCCCCGATCTGGCCACCGCGAGCGACCTGTGCGCGCGCGTGCCTTGCAAGGAGGTGTTCCCCGGGGCCACTTCCTTCTCGCTGCGCAAGGGGCAGCCGCCCTATGTCGAAGCCTATGGCGGCGCCGACGGCAGGCACAAGCTGGGGTATGTGATGCTGTCCACCGACATCACCGATACCCCTGCCTACTCCGGCAAACCGGTGGTCACGCTCATCGGCATGGACACTGCGGGCAGGTACGTGGGCATCAAGGTGCTCAAGCATTCCGAGCCCATCCTGCTGCTGGGCATCCCGGAATCCGCCCTGCTGCACTTCAACCAGCAGTATGTCGGGAAGTCGGTCAAGGACAAGATCGAAGTGGGGCAGTCGCGCCCCGACGAAGGCGTGCTGGGGGTGGATGCCATCTCCGGCGCCACCGTGACGGCCATTGCCCAGAACCAGGTCATCACCACGTCGGGCACCACTGTGGCCAAAGAGGCCGGCATCATCGCCCCGGTCGTGCGCCAGCCCGTGCGCTATGTGGATCCCCAGGCCGGCGCTGCGCTGCCCGACTGGTCGGCACTGGCCGCCCAGGGAGCCGTGCAGCGCATGGTGGTGCAGCCCGAGCAGGTGGGTCTGGAGCGCACCGGGGAGCCGTTCATCGAGCTGTGGTTCGGGACGCTGAATTCCCCCATCGTGGGCCCGGCCGTGCTGGGCGATGCCTCCTGGCGCTCGCTCATGGGACAGCTCAGGCCCGGCGAGAACGCGATCTTCATCATCCGCACCGCCGGCAAGGAATCCTTCAAGGGATCGGGCTTCGTGCGGGGGGGCATCTATGACCGCATCCAGGTCCGCCAGGACGGGGACACCTTCACCTTCCGCGACACGGACGCCATGAACCTCTACGGCATCGAGGCCAAGGGAGCGCCCGCATTCACCGAATCGGGCATCTTCATACTCCGCTCCAAGGCGTTTTCTCCCGCCTATCCGTGGAAGCTCACGTTCCTAGGCAACCGGGTGGACCGCGCCACGGGCACCAAGACGTTCACCAATTTCGACACCGAATACTGGCTGCCCGCAGCCTACATGGTGGGCGGCCACCCCACCATCACGCGCCCCGACCCCAGCTGGCTCAAGGTGTGGAAGCAGCGTGCCCCGCAGATTGGCCTGTTCGCTGCGCTGCTGCTGGCCGTGGCCGTGGTCTATGGCCTGCGCGAGCGTCTCACCCGCCGCGCCACGCACCGCAACAAGTGGCCAGTCAATCTGTTCAAGTACAGCTTCTGGATGATCTTCATCGTCTGGATAGGATTCGGCGCCATGGCCCAGCCCTCCGTGACGCAGGTGCTCACCTGGCTGCATTCGCTGCTGTTCAAGTGGGAATGGACGCTGTTCCTGAGCGATCCCTTCCTGTTCCTGTACTGGATCTTCATCTTCGTCACGATCTTCGTGTTCGGCCGCGGCCTGTTCTGCGGGTGGACCTGTCCCTTCGGCTCGATGCAGGAAGTCACGCACAAGGTGGCGGGGCGCCTCGGACTGGCCCGCTTCCAGTTCCAGGTGCCGCAGCGCTGGCATGACCGGCTCAAATGGGTGAAATATGCCGTGTTCTTCGGGCTGGTTGCCACCTCCCTGTTCTCGATGGGGCTGGCCGAGAAGCTCGCCGAGGTGGAACCCTTCAAGACCACGTTCCTGGTCGGCATCACCCACCGCAGCTGGCCCTATGTGACCTTCGTGCTCGCTATCTTTGCCCTGTCGCTGTTCATCGAGCGCCCCTACTGCAAATATGTCTGTCCGCTCGGGGCCTCGCTGGCCATGCCGAGCACCTTCCGCTGGTTCGGCCTCCGGCGCAAGGCCGACTGCAACAGCTGCAAGGCATGTGCCAAGGGGTGCGGCGCGCAGGCCATCAATGCGGCCGGCCAGATCGATCACCGCGAATGCCTGCACTGCCTCGACTGCATGGTGCTGTATACCGACGACACGGGCTGCCCCCCGCTGGCCCGGGAGCGCAAGCTGCGCGAACGCGAAGGCCAGCCTCTCACCGCCATCGGACGCGACGGGTACTTCATCCCCATCGTGCCGGTCGAGGAAGACCACGCCCAGCGGCACGCCCGCGAACTGCTGGGCACCGGCCCCGATCCCCGCTGGCCTACGCCACGGGTGCAGCCCCCCGTGGGCACCCTGCATGGCCTGCGCCGCCTGGCCGGCGAAGCCTTCGACCACCTGTGGCCGTTCAGCCGCAGCGGCTGGCAGACCGGTGCCGTGCTGCAGGCTGCGGGAGTGGCTGCGGCCATCGCAGCCACGCTGGTGTGGATTCTGGCCGCACGCGGCAGTGTGTCGCCCCTGGTGGTGATCGGCTGCTGGTTCGGATGGAGCGTGTTCGAGGTGCTTGTGCGCCTGCGCCAGAAGCGCTATGTGAAGGACGGCCCATGGTGGGGCCAGACCTATCGGCGCGCCAATGTCATGGACATGATCGCCTACGTCGGCTTCAAGAACCTGCTCATCGGTGCGGCCCTGTTCTGGATGCTGCGTGCAGGAGGCGTGCAATGGGTGTAGGCGCCGGAACCTGCAGCCTCCGTTCCCGCTCCAGCCGGGGACGCGTCGGCCAGTGGCTGGCCCGCTGCACCCTGGGACTGATGCTGGCGGGGGCGCCCCTGTGCGCGGTGCAGGCAGCGCTGGTGACGGTGCGGCCGGGACAGCGCATCCAGCAGGCCATCGACCGGGCCCGGCCCGGGGACATCATCGAGGTGCACCGGGGGCGTTATGCCGAAAACCTCGTCATCGACAAGCCCCTGACGCTGCATGGCATCGACCGCCCCACCATCAGCGGATCGGACAAGGGAGACACCATCCGCGTCAAGGCCACCGATGTCACTCTCGACGGCCTGATCGTCAGCGATTCGGGCGACAGCCTGCTGGCCCAGAATGCGGGCATCTACATCCAGCCCGGCGCACACCGGGCCCGGGTGCAGCATTGCTTCCTGAGCTACAACCTGTTCGGCCTGTGGATCGAACGCGCCGACGACGTGCAGGTTCTGCACAACAACATCACCGGCAAGCGCGACTACGACAGCGCCCAGCGCGGCAACGGCGTGGAGCTCTACAACACGCAGGGCGCGCGCATCATCGACAACGAGATCAGCTTCGTGCGCGATGCCCTCTACATCGACGTGTCGCACCATGCCGTGTTCCGCCGGAACCGTCTGCATCACAGCCGCTACGGCACCCACTACATGAACTCCTACTACAACGTGTGGGAGGACAACGACACCTGGGAAAACCGGGGCGGCCTGGCCCTCATGGAGGTACGCAACCAGGTCATACGCAACAACCGCGCCTGGAACAACCAGGACCACGGCATCATGCTGCGCACGATCGAGGATTCCGTCGTCGAGGGCAACATCGTCATGGGCAACGCCCGGGGTCTGTTCGTGTATGACGTCGAATACACCCAGCTGCGCCACAACGTGATCGCGGACAACCAGATCGGCGTCCATCTGTCGGGATCGGCCCGCAACACCTGGGACGGCAACGACTTCATCGACAACCACGAGCAGGTCAAGTTCGTCGGCGCGCGCGATCAGGAATGGGGCGGCACGGTCGGCAACTACTGGAGCAACTACCGGGGCTGGGACCGTAACGGAGACGGTCGCGGCGACATTGCCTACGAAGCCAACGACATGGTCGATCGCCTCACCTGGAAATACCCGATCGTGCGGCTGCTCATGGCCAGCCCTGCGGTACAGGCCCTGCGCATGGTGGGACAGCAGTTCCCGCTGCTGCGGGTGCCGAGCATCGTCGAGGCCCACCCCCGCATGCTGCCCCTCTCCACCTCCTGGGCGCAGTGGCGCGCCCGCGTGCTCAAGGATCCCGACCATGCCCCTGCCCCCTGAAACGCTTCCTGCCGCCTCCTCGCACGGCGCCCCGGCTCCGGGCGGCGGCGAAGCCCTCATCCGTCTCGCGCAAGTGACGCGCCACTTTGGCGATTTCACGGCCGTGGACCACGTGAGCCTCGACATCGCGCGCGGCGAGGTGTTCGGCCTCATCGGCCACAACGGCGCCGGCAAGAGCACCCTGTTCAAGATGATGCTGGGGCTGCTGGCACCCAGCGAAGGCCAGATCCACATCGCCGGGCAGTCCGTGGCCGGAGCCTCCTCGCGCGAGGTGCGCCGCCGCCTGGGATACCTGCCGGAAAACGTGGCGCTGTGGGACAACCTCAGCGGGCTCGAAACCCTGCGCTTCTTCGCCCGCCTCAAGCAGGTCGACCCGCGCGAATGCCCGCCCCTGCTCGAACGGGTCGGGCTGGGTCACGCCGGCACCCGCGCCGTGCGCGCCTATTCCAAGGGCATGCGCCAGCGTCTGGGATTTGCCCAGGCGCTGCTCGGAACGCCGCAGGTGCTGTTCCTCGACGAACCCACCACCGGGCTCGATCCCAGCGCCATCCACTTCTTCTGGGACACCCTGGCCGAGCTGCGCGCGCAGGGACTCACGATCGTGCTCACCTCCCACATCCTGGCCGAGCTGCAGAACCGCGTGGACCGCGTCGCCGTCATGACCAACGGCCGCGTGCAGGCGCTGGGCAGCATCGAGGAGCTGCGGGCCGGCTTCGATCTGCCGGTGACGGTCCGGGCACGCCTTGCCCTCCCTGCCACCGCCGGCACCGAAGCCCTGCACGCCCTGCTGCCTCCGGCCCTGTCCGACATCGTCTTCCACACGGAAGACGACGGCACGGTGCTGTGCCGGGTGGCCCGGGGCCGCAAGCTCGACCTGCTCCGGGCCCTGCTCGGCGAATCCGGTCCCGTGCGCGACATCCAGGTACAGGAACCCTCGCTGGAAGACATGTTCTTCAGCCGCACATCCCCCGCCAGGTCCTGTCCCGGCCACACCGATTCCTCCAGGGAGACCCAACCATGATGCAAGTTCCACAGACCCTGGCCGTGGCCTCGAAGGAATTCCGCGACCGGCTGCGCAACCGCTGGGTGCTGGCGGTGGCTCTGGTGTTTGCCGTGTTCTCCCTCGTCATCGCCTACGCGGGCGGCGCACAGCAGGGCACCGTGGGCCTGCGTTCGCTGGAATTCACCATCACCAGCCTGGTGAGTCTGGTGATCTATCTCGTGCCGCTCATTGCCCTGCTGCTGGGATTCGACGCCATCGTGGGCGAGCGCGAACGCGGCTCGCTCGATCTGCTGCTTGCCTACCCCATCACCCGGGGCGAACTGCTGCTCGGCAAGTATCTGGGGCTGGCCTGTGCCCTGGCACTGGCCATGTGCGCTGGACTGGCCGCAGTCGGCGTGGTGCTCGGCTGGCAGTTCGGCTCGGCCGCCCTGTTCCATTACACGGGCTTCGTGTTCAGCGCGCTGCTCATGGGGCTGGCCTTCCTGAGCATGGCTGTGCTGATTTCGGTGGTGGCACGCGACCGCACACGCGCCTCGGGCGCAGCCATTGTGCTGTGGTTCCTGTTCGTGCTGGTGTTCGACCTCGTGCTGCTGGGCGTGCTCGTGGCCACGGCGGGCCACTATGGCGGCGACCTGTTTCCGTATCTGCTGCTGTGCAACCCCACCGATGTGTTCCGCATCCTGAACGTGTTCTCGGTCGACGACGTCCGCAGCGCCTATGGACTGGTCAGCATGGTGCCGCCGCTGCTGTCGAACGCGGGCGTACTCACCGGCGTCATGCTGGGCTGGATCGTCTTGCCTCTCGTCATGGCGAGCTGGCGCTTCAAACCCTGAGAATCGACACACCATGAAGCCATATACCTGCCGCTGCTGCCAGGGGCGCAATGCCCGGCACGAATCCGTCTGTTCCGAACACCGGCTGCTGCTGGGCATGCTGGCACTCGCTGCCGTGGCGCCACTGGCCGCCTGCGGCGGGCGGGGCGAAAGCCGGGCCAGCGTGGCCCCGGTTGACTTCACCCGCAGCACGGCCTGCGAGCTTGACGGCATGCTGCTCGCCGACTACCCCGGGCCCAAGGGCCAGATTCATTTCGCCCAGGCCGACAAGCCCGCCTTCCACTGTGACACGGTCGAGGTACTCAATGCCCTGCTGCAACCCGAGCAGGTGCGCAAGGTCAGCGCCGTCTACGTCCAGGACATGGGCAAGACCGACTGGGAGCACCCCCAGGGCGCATGGATCGACGCCCGCACGGCCCTGTACGTGCAGGGCAGCCGGCGCCACGGCTCGATGGGGCCGACCTTTGCCAGCTTCAGCCGCGAAGCGGACGCCCGTGCCTTCATCCAGCAGTACGGAGGCAAGCTGCTGCGCATGTCCGACATCCGACCGGAGATGGTGGACCTGCGCGGCGGAGCCAACACCGACAGCCACATGTGAGAAGCCCTTTCCCTGCTGCCAGGCTGCCCATGCCCCCAATGCCTCGTCCTCCTGCCCCTGCATCCGCCGTCTCCGCCGCTCGGAGCCGGCGGTGGTTCTGCATGGCAGCGTGCGGAGCAATCGCCACGGGGGCGGCGGGCTGGTTCACACGCCGGCACTGGCTGCCCCTGCTCGGCACGTCGCCGGCCGGCGCGCCGGTGGCCTCGGCGTCCGCGTTGGAAGATGCGGTGTGCATCACGGCCCCGGCCATTGCCCATAATCCCCGCAGCGGACTGCCACCATCGGCACCCCGCCCAGTCCCTGCCTCGGCACGCTGCCCGGTCTGCGGCATGTTTCCGGCGCGCATGCCGTGCTGGGCGGCACAGGTGCTGTATGCCGACGGTGCCGCTCACTTCTTCGACTCCCCGGTGGATCTCCTGCGCTTCCGGCACAACGTCGCCCACTACAGCGCCGGGCGCCCTGCCTCCGACGTGCGCTCTCTGTGGGTCACCGATCTGGCCACTGCCGCCTGGGTGCCGCTCGACGCGGCCTGGCTGGTGCAGGGCTCCGACACGCTGGGCCCCATGCGCAACCCCGACCTCCCCGCATTTGCCGACCGGTCACGGGCGCTGGCCCACGCACGCCGCCATGGAGGCCGCGTGCTGCAGGCCAGCGCCATGACACCCGCCCTGCTGGCCCCCCTGGGTTCTGCACGTCAGGAAGCCATGCGCCGATCCATGCACGACACCTGATTTTTCCCCTCCACACACTGCTCTTCAGGAAAGCCTTCATGCGCAAACTGGTCATTGGCGCTTCGCGCGCACTCTCCGCACAGCCTCTGGGCACCCTGGGCGAGGAACATGTCTTCTTCGACAGCCACGGCCTCGGCAAGCAGGCCAATCCCGTGCTCCATGCCAGCCATATCAGGGGCACCACTGCTTCAGCGGGGTGTTTCGTGCGTCCGGAGTCCGGCATCGAATGCCTGACGCTCGTGCTGCACGGGGCCCTGGACGTGCAGGATTCCGCTGGTCATCACGCCCATCTGCAGGCCGGAGATGCCAAATGGAGCACGGCAGGACACGGCACGCTCCACCGCTACGCGGGCGCGACGGACACCCCGGTCGAAGCCCTCAGCGTCTGGCTGAACCTGCCTGCCGCCTACAAATCCACGCCCCCCCACAGCCAGCCCCTCCGGGCAGCGGACATCCCTGCCGTTCCCCTGCCGGATGATGCGGGATCCGCACGCATCATCGCCGGCGAATGGCAGGGCCAGATCGGCCCGGCCGAGACCGCCACCCCCGTGCAGTGCTGGGACGTCCACCTGCGGGCAGGGCATACGCTCGACGCGCCCCTGCCGCGCGGGTGGTATGCCAGTGCCCTGATAGTGGCGGGTGAAGCCGCCGTCGATTTCTGGCCGGGCAGCCTGGCGGCGCCCTCCCTTGTGTTCTTCGATGCGGCGGGGGATCAGGTGCAGATCCATGCCCTCGCCGACACGCGGCTGCTGCTCCTGAGCGCAGCGCCCCTGGAAGAGCCGCTGGCCACAGCCGACGCCATTGTCAGCAACAGCCCGGCCGAACTGGAGCAGGCGCTGAAAGCCGTCCGCACGGGACTCTGGGGCAGCCTCCCGGCCTGAGGAGTGCCCGCCCCATGCAGCGCCTCAGCGCGGCTTGCGGGCAGGGGTCGATGTGGGCTGGCCTGCCGTACTGGCTCCGGTGGCGGATCGGCGTGCCACCGTGGTTTTCTTGATGCCGGAAGCGGCTGCTGCAGCCTTGGGCCGTGCGGCGCTGGTGCGGGGCGTGTCGCTGCCGGACTTGGCCCCTGCCGCCCTGGAAGGACGCGCCGATGGGCCTGCCCCTGCAGGGGCCGCAGAGGCCGCCTTGCGTGCAGGACGGCGCGGGCTCGCCGCACGGGCAGCAGCAGGAGCCTCGCTCGTCGGGTCGGCCGCGGTGTCAGTGGCAGCATCCGCTGCGCCCGCCTGCTCGGTCAGAGAAGACGCCATGTCCTGCTGTGCACGGGCAAAGGCTTCCTGACGCTCAAGCACATCGGCCTGCGCCTGCTGCGCAATGGACTGGAAGGTCTGCAGCATGCCGGCCCACCACTGCCCCGCCTGGGCAAAGGCGGCATGGAGCGCTTCGGTTCCGCCCTGCGGAGGGGCCGCTGCATCCTCTGCCGGTGCAGACGGCTCCCCGGCCGCACTCTCCTCGGGGGAAGCACCGAAGCTGGCCCCGGGGGTTGCACCCACGGACGATGCCGCAGCCGCCGGCTCGGCGGGGGTGGAAAAATCGGCATCAGGCTGGCGTGCACCGGCACTCACGGCCTGGGTCACGCTCGACATGGTGTCGGCCATGCCCTGCTGGAACACCTGGGCCATGTCCGTGAGCCCCACGTTCATGGTGCGCAGCGTGGTCAGCGTCATCTTCTGCACTTCCAGCGCCTGAATCGTGGCCTTGAGGGCAGTGGTGTTCTGCTCCAGCCAGAACTGCACGGTCTTGAGCTCGTCGATGCGGCGCTGGATCTCCTCGGGATCCACCGTAGGGGCGACCCACTGTGCGGGAGAAGGCGTCAGGCCACGCGGCTGCGTGATCTGCTTGAGAAAGTCGAAGCCCGGAACGAACTTGCTGAAATCGAATCCCGCTGCATTGGCGCTCATGCTCTTGTCTCCTGAAATGGCGGATTGCACCCTGCACGGCACGTGCACGGCCCTGATCCACACAAGGATACTGCAAGCCCATCGGCCTGCATGCACGGGATAGTCCCGAGCGGGGCAAAGAGCAGACACCAGTTCAAAAGGACGCACGCCACGGCCGCCAACATGCCCCGGAAAGAGGTGAAATCATCGGGCAGGGGCTGGGCGCGCCGGGCTCCATTCAGCAAGGGGAGCACGCGCCAGAACGGCCTCTTGCATGGCGTGCGTCAAATCATGAAAACACTTCCCGGCAGAGGCCCGTGCAGACCCCGGCCGGACTCAGGGGCACCTGCCCCTTGCCTTACGGATGGGGCATGGCCATGCCTCCGTGCATGCCGGGAGCATGGGCCGCAGCGCCGGCACCCGGCGTCATGGCCTGCACCGGCACCTGCAGCGTGCGCTGGAACTGCTGCCCGCGCGCATTGCGCAGCTCCAGCGTCAGGGGTACCGTGCTGCCGGCCGCGAGCGGCTTGTCCAGATCCATGAACATGATGTGGTAGCTGCCCGGGCGCAGGGACACGGTTTGGCCTGCGGGCAGGGGCAGCACCGGCAGGTGGCGCATCTTCATGACGCCGTGGTCCACGGCCATTTCATGCACCTGCACCACATGCGTGATGGGGCTGCGCGCCCCCACCAGTTCGAGCGGCTCGCTGGCCCGCAGCTCCATGAAGGCTCCGGTGGCTTTCTGCCCCGCCACCGTGGCCCGCACCCAGGGATGCTGCACCGACAGCAGATGCTCGCCAGCCACCGCCATGCGTGCCGGCGCATGGCCCGCATGGGCGGGTGCAGGCACCTGTGCCTGCACTGCGGCGGATGCGCCCAGCAGCACGGCCAGCACGGCAGCGCCCCAGGTCACGGAAGAAGAAAAACGGAAAGAAGAGAAGGAAGACAGCGATGCAAAAGACATGACACACCTCAGAAGGCAGATGCAGGTTGCCCGCTCTGCCCTGTGCACCGGGCATGCACGGACGAAGCCGTGGCCCGCCCGACAGCGCAAGGCGACGCAGCAACCCACCGTTTCCCGGATCACGGATCCGGAGGAAACAGACAGGAAAAACAAGGGAACGGAAAAAAGGGAACAGCAGACAGACACCTCGACACCCGACCATCCTCTGTCTGCCCATCTCATCGGAGACAGGACACACAGGACGATGCCTCGGTCTTGCCGGGTGCTCAGAGCAGGCGGGACACAGGTGGCGCGCGGGCCAGCCGATGGGCCGGGAATCGCGCCGGCACCGAGGCCGGCAAAGTCGCCACAGGCTCCGCCACCGGGAGCGTGGCCGCAGGCACCACGGGCAGCAGCGCCGGTGGCGGTGCCATGGACACCGGCATGCAGAAGGCGCAGGTGCGTCCATGCAGCAGGGCATGCGACAGGTCATCCTGCGTCTCGGTCACGACGAGGACACCGCTCTCTCCCCCGGAGCAGACCACCTCGAAGGCCTCGGCCTTGACCAGAGGCGAGAACCATCCCGCCGCCAGAGCCAGCAACACCCCCCACAGCCAGCTCCGGGCAGAACCGGCCGGCATGCGCAGGACGCGCTGCAGGACTGGGGGAGAAAAAGCGAGCACCATGAAGCCCATTATGCGTGCAAACCCCTGACGCTCCAAGGGTCTTGGCAGACGGGCTGCCGTTCCTTGACGGACATCATGCGGTCCTCACCGGAGATGGCCCTTGCCCTGGAGCGCACGCTTGCGGCGCCCCTCGCCGTGTGCGCCTTCGCCTGCAGCGCACGCAGCACTCACGACGCTGCGCTGTCCTCGTCGGCGTCGGCCTCGCCCTGCCCTTCGGGGCCTGCCAGCACCTGGTCGATGGCGCCGAACAGACTGCGGCCGTCACGCCCTTTCATTTCGATGCGCACCGAATCTCCGGGCACCGGCCAGGCCGTCATGGCCTCGCCCTGCTCCAGCGCCTCGGACATGCGGCGATCGGCCACGCAGGCATAGCCCTTGCGGTTGTCCCGGTTGCTCGCCGCACCGGAGCCCATGACGCTGCCGGCGTGCAGAGTCCGCGTGCGGCACACATGGGCCAGCAGCTCATGCAGCCCCCAGCGCATGTCGCTGCCGACATCGCACATGCCGACGCGGCGGCCGTTCCAGTCCACCTGCAGCGTGCCATGGACACGCCCTTCGCGCCAGCCCTCGCCCAGCTCGTCCGGCGTGAGGGCCACAGGGCTGAACACCGTGGCCACCCGCGCGAGCAGCACCCCCATGCCGCGTGCAAGCTCCCACTCCTCGATGGTGCGCAGACAGATGCTGTTGGTCAGAGCCAGAAGCCGAATGCCCTGCAGCGCGCGCTCGGCGCTGCACCCCATGGGCAGGTCGGCGGTGATGGCGGCCAGCCCCGCCCCGAAATCGGCCCCCGCCTCCGCAGGACAGCGCACGGGAGCGCAGGCTCCCCGGAAGTCGTCACTCGCCCCCTGAAACAGCAGCGGAGCCGCATCCGAGGGGATCGCCCCGGCAGGCAAGGCCATCCGCACCCGGGCCTCCTGGCGCGGAAAGGCACAGCCCTCCACCCACTGCGCCGCGCGCGGCAGGGGCGCCATGCAGCGCGCGGGCTCGAAGGGGAAGGCCTCGCGCGCACGTCCGGCGTTGAGCGCGTCATAGACATCCTGCAGCTGCGGACCGATGTAATTCCAGTCGTCGAGGGCCTGCTGCAGACGGTCGGCAGCATGGGTAGCATAGTGGGCCTCGCGCAGGTCACGCGACACCACCACCAGCACCCCGTCACGCGAACCGTCCCGGTAGGTGGCCAGTTTCATGGGGAACCATTTCTTTGGATGCGCTGCCTGCCGCCCCGCCGGGACCGTGCAAACAGGCGCTTACACAACACCGGGCAGGAACCCCCTGCCCGGGGGAATCGGGCATTCTAGAATAGGCCGGCTCTTTCGATCGCCTGTCCATGCCTGTCCTGCCTCCTGCGTTCCCGCCCTGTCTGCCACTGTCTCGCCTGCGTATCGGGCGCCGTGGCGCGCGCGGCCGCGCAGCCGTGCGCTGGCTGCCGCTGCTGGCCGCCACGGCCCTGGTGGTGACTGCACACGGGGTGCTGCTTGCACCGGGACTGTTCCTGCCGGCGCAGCCGGACACTGCTGCCACTCCGACCGTCATCCGGGTCGCTCCGGTACAGACGCGCGTGGTTCCGGCCCCGGTCCCCGAGACTCCGCTGCCTGCCTCCCCGACGCCGACACCAGCCCCCTCCCCGCACCTGGACACGCCTGCGCCGGCCCTGCATCTGCCCGTCCCTCGCCTGCCGATGCCGGTCCGCTCCCGCCTGTCTGCCGCTGCCGCAGCGGCAGCCCCCACCGGCAGTGCCTCCGCTGCGGAGACTGCTGCCTCGGCCGCCTCTGCAGCCCAGCCGGCCGCTTCTTCCGCTGCCAGTGCACCGGCCCTGCCCGATCAGCCCTCCATGCCCGCCATGCCGGCATCTGGAGCAGCCCCTGCGGCTGCCGTGCCCCCGGCCGTGGCCGCCATGGCCCGGCAGCCGGCCCGCGTGCCGCTCGCCTACGAGCTGGCCTATGCAGTCACGGGCAAGCGCACCACCTGGAACTACCACGCCAGCTCGCGTCTGCAGTGGAGCAGCGACGCCCAGGGGCGCTACCGCATGTCGTTCACGGTCAGTGCCTTCCTGATCGGTTCCCGCACCCAGGCCAGCACCGGCCTCCTGACTCCGAACGGCCTGCAGCCCGACCGACTCAGCGACAACTGGCGCGGCGGCCATGTCACCACGTTCGTGCGGCCTGCCGACGGCGCACAGGGCGCTGGCGGCCATATCGCCTTCTCCACGGGCCGGCCCGACGCCGCGCTGATGCCCGGCGCCCAGGACGAGGTCAGCGTCTTCATGCAGCTCGCGGCCCTGCTGGCGGCGCATCCCGGGCTGGGCCAGCCTGGCAGCACGCTGCCGATACAGGTGGCCGAACTCCGGGGTGCCTCGGTGTGGAACTTTGGGGTTCTGCCGGCCGACACCGTCACGGTGGATGGCAAGCCCCTGCAGACCGTGCACCTGCAGCGTGCTGCCACGCCCGATGTCTCCCGCACGGTGGACGTGTGGTACACCCCCTGGAAGGCCGGCTCCGGCGAAACGGTCTACCTGCCCGTGCGGCTGCGCATCTCCGAAGCCTCGGGCGACTACGTGGAGCAGCTGCTGGAGCGGATGCCTGCCACGGCCCCCTGACCTGCGCATCCACCCTGCCTGCAGAAGAACGGGAACTTCTGCAGGAAATGCACATCCAATCCCCCAATCGGGGGAAGCTTTCCTGCACAGATTGCCAATTGACGCTACATTTCTGCCTTCATACGATGTGATGTAAGGGAAAAATGCACAGCAGCAGAATTTTTCTGCACATTCCCGTGTCCACCCCTGTTCTTGAAAGTGCCCATATGGACTACCATATCTTTGCCATGAACAACGAAGACAAATTCAGCCAGTCCACTGTGGGCATGAACACCCTCTACGACTCGGAAGCCTTCGCCGTAGTCCACATGCAGCCCACGCCCGAGCTGGACGCCGATGAAGCCATCCGCATGGATGGGCGCGCCCATCTCGCGCTAGCCCGCCACGGATTCGAGATCGTGGACAAGCGCTGCGGCAAGCACGTGTATCTCGACGGCAGCTGGGCCGAGCTGTTCCAGCAGCAGATCACCCGCTGGCAGGAAGAAACCCCCACCCAGGAAGAGGTCGAGGACATGCTCGACCACTACTCCGGGCTGGCGGGCAGCCCCGTCATGCTGCACTGACCGCATCGCGGGACATGCTGCACTGATCCGACAGCGGGAGCGGCACCGCCATTGCCGGCTGTACCCTGCTCCCGGCGCATGCCTCTGCCCCCCGCATCCCCGGCACGGAACCAGAGGGGCAGGATCACTACAATCAGGTGTTCTGGGCCCCACAGGCGCCGATATGGTGCGCGGGGGCTGTCCTTTCGGTCTGCGCCGTCCGGCACGGGCATGGCCCACCCTGATCTGTCATGACTCATCCCTACATCCTCACCCTGTCCTGCCCCGATCGGAAGGGGCTGGTACACGCCGTCTCCGGCTTCCTGATGGAGCAGGACGGCAACATCGAAGAGGCTGCCCAGTACAACGACTCGGGCACCGGACTGTTCTTCATGCGCGTGGGCTTCGTCTGCCCCGAGCCCGATGTGGCCGTGCTGCGCCGCCGTCTGGCCGAGTTCGCCGCGCCCTTCCAGATGCAGGCGCGTCTGTACGCCACCTCGCACCGCATGCCCACCGTCATCATGGTGAGCAAGGAAGGCCACTGCCTCAACGACCTCCTCTTTCGCTGGAAGAGCGGGCTGCTGGCCATCGACATCCGCGCCATCATCAGCAACCACCGCGACTTCTACCAGCTCGCGGCCAGCTACAACGTGCCCTTCCACCACCTGCCCGTGACGCGCGAGCACAAGGAGCAGGCCGAATCGCGGCAACTCGAAATCATCGAGCAGGAAGGCGCCGAGCTGGTGGTGCTGGCCCGCTACATGCAGATCCTCAGCAACGACCTGTGCGAGCGCCTGTCCGGCCGGGCCATCAACATCCACCACAGCTTCCTGCCCAGCTTCAAGGGCGCCAAGCCCTACTATCAGGCGCATGACCGTGGCGTCAAGCTCATCGGTGCCACGGCACACTATGTCACCGCCGATCTCGACGAAGGCCCCATCATCGAGCAGGACGTGGCCCGTGTGGATCACAGCAAGACCGTGGAGGACCTCACCTCCATCGGCCGCGACACCGAGAGCCAGGTGCTCGCGCGCGCCGTGAAGTGGCACAGCGAACACCGTGTGCTGCTCAACGGGCGGCGCACCGTCATCTTCCGCTGACGCCCTTGTGGCCGATGTGCCTGCGCTCCGTGCGGGCGCATCGGCCCTGCTGCCATGGCCCTGCGCATTCCCCCCATCCAATGTCTGCTGACCTTCGAGGCGCTGGCGCGTCTGCGCAGCGTCACGCACACGGCCGAGGAACTGTGCGTGACGCCCAGCGCGGTCAGCCACCGCATCCGGCAGCTCGAACAGCTCATCGGCACGCGGCTGTTCGGCCGGGCCGATTTCTCCCTCACCACCGAGGGCAGCGAGTACCTGTCGCACGTGCGCGAGGCGCTCACCATGCTGGAGCGCTTTCCGGGGCGTCAGGGCGCGCTGACGCGCCGCAAGCTGCGGGTGGCGGTCACGCCCACCTTTGCGCGCAGCATCCTGATGCCGCGGCTGCGCCATTTCCTGGCCCTGCACCCTGAGATCGACCTCTCGCTGCACGTCAGCATTCCGCTGCTGGACGTGGTGGCCGAGGATGCGGATTTCACCATCCGCTTCGGCACCGGCCGCTATGCCGACATGGAATCGATCTGCCTGCTCGAAGACGCCATCACCCCCGTGGCCTCGCCCGAATACCTGCAGACGGCAGGGCCCTTTCCCTCGGTGCACGACCTGCAGCGCGCGGCCCTGCTGCGCAGCCCGCTCGAACCCTGGCGCACCTGGTTCGTGGCCCACGGACTCGACTGGCCCGAGCCGGTGGACGGTTCCTCGTTCAACGATGTCGGCCTGGCCTGCGATGCCGCTGCCCAGGGTCTGGGGGTGGCGCTGGTGCGCCTGCAGCTCGCGCGCCCCTGGCTGGCCAACGGCACGCTCGCCCGCCTGTCCGAGCGGGAAGTGGCCAGCCCGCACGCGCACTACCTGTGCTGGCGGGCCGGCACCATGGACCGCTGGGAATGCACCGCCTTTGCCCAATGGCTGCAGGAAAGCCTGCGCGATGCGGCCACGACACTCCCCGCCCCTCCGGCCGCGCCGACCTGAAGCCGCTGCACGCGCAGCCTGGAATGCCGCGTTCAGCCGGCCGTGTACCCCATGTCATCAAGTACCCGGGCCACGAAGTCGGCCGTGTGCGGCACGGCCCGCCACTTGTCGAGGCCGAAGAGCCCGAGCCGGAAGGTGCGGAACCCCTCGGGCTCTCCACACATGAGGGGCACCCCGCTCGCCGCCTGCATGCCCTGCGCCACAAAGGCACGCCCGTTCTGCAGCTCGGGATCGGTGGTGTGGCTGACCACCACGCCGGGTGCCTTGTAGCCCTCGGCAGCCACGCTGGAGAATCCGCGCGCCTCCAGCAGCGCCCGCACCTGTGCTCCCAGCGCCAGCTGGCGCTCGCGGGTGAGTGCAAAACCATCGGCACGCGTCTCCAGCATGGCGTCGCGCAGGCGCACGATGCCGTCGGTGGGCATGGTGGCGTGGTAGGCATGCTGGCCCTGGGCATAGCCCTCGGCAATGGCCACCCACTTGCGCAGGTCGCAGGCAAAGCTGTCGCTCGTGGTCTGTTCCAGCGCGTGGCGTGCGCGCTCGCTCAGGCAGACGATGGCGCAGCACGGCGTGCTGCTCCAGCCCTTCTGCGGGGCTCCCAGCAGCACATCCACCTCCAGCGTCTGCATGTCGGCCCACATGGCTCCGCTGGCAATGCCGTCGAGCACCATGAGGGCCCCGACCTCGTGGGCCGCCCGTGCCACCGCCTGCACATAGGCGTCGGGCAGCAGAATGCCGCTGGCCGTTTCCACATGGGGCGCGAACACCACGGCAGGACGGTGCGTGCGGATGGCAGCGACCACCTCGTCGACCGGAGCAGGCACCCAGGCCGCATCCACGTCGGCCGTCAGGGGACGTGCCGTGCAGACCTGCACGTCCTGCGTGAGCCCGCATGTCTCCAGAATCTGGCTCCAGCGGTAGCTGAACCAGCCGTTGCGCACCACCAGCACGCGGCGCCCCCGGGCAAACTGCCGCGCCACCGCCTCCATGCCGAAAGTGCCGCTGCCCGGCACCAGCGCCGAGACATGGGCACCGTGCACCTCGGCCAGCACGGACTGGATGTCCTGCATCACCCCGACAAACCGGCGGGACATGTGGTTGAGCGCGCGATCGGTATACACCACGGAATATTCGCGCAGGCCATCGGGATCGACAAAGGGCAGCAGGCCGGACATGGGAGACTCTCCTGAAAATCGGGAAGGGAAGCGCCGGAACAACGGCCCGCACAGGCGGGCCGCCACGCGGACGGGCTGTGGAGTGCATGGTACGGGCAAACGGGAGCGCCTCCGGTGCGGCTCCGTCACAACACCCGTGCAGCAAAGGGGTGCAATGCCCGTATGCTTCTGGGATGCGTGCCTTCTATGCCCCGGTGGGGCTGACACCCTACGAAATCTCCGACATTGCCGAAGCCCTCGCGCCCCTGGCGGGCGCTGACGGGCCCGATGACGCGCCCGAGTGGAAGGCTGCGCCGCCGGGACTGGCGCCGGACCTCTATCTCACCCATCTGCGCTGCGTCGACCTGGACGACGACGGCCAGCAGGGAGCCGACGGCCCCGCCGACACGGCCATCGGATTCAACCGCTACATCCAGCGGGTGGCCCTGGACCCCCAGGGCCACTACCAGGGGCTGCCTGCGTGTCTGCTCGGCGAGGACGAGGAAGCCCATCAGGAATGGCGCAACAGCACCGACCACGCCGGCGAGGAGCTGGCGCAGAACCTCACCGAGAGCTTCGGGGGGCTCGATGCACTGCGCAGCCGCTATGCGCTCATCACGGCCATGGTCTCGCAGCGGGCCTCCTGGGGCTGCCACCATCTGGTGTGGCGCGATCCTGCCAGCAGCGCCCTGGTGGCCGTGGTCTCGGCCTCCCGCCGCAAGGTCTGGCGCCAGCAGCATCTGCCGCTGGCAGCCATGCGCAGCGCCATGCTCTCCACCATTCCCTACGCCGAGGGCTGGCGCTTCGATGCCTCGGGCATGGAGGAGCTCTCGTTCTGGGAGCTGCTGTGGGAGTACACCCTGCGCTGCCCGCTGCCGCAGGTGCATGCCATGCTGCCGCCACGCCTGTGGCGCTACACGGTGCACGCCCACCGCACCTACCATCTGCCCGACCGCGTGCTGTCCGATCCGGCCCGCCATGTGCTTGCCCAGGTGCAGGATGGCCACCGGCTGCGCATCACCGATGCCCTCAGCCACCCGACGCTGGACACCGGTGAACTGCTGCGCGCCGTGGCCGGCCTGCTGTTCACGCGGGTGCTGGCCATCGACTGCAGGGCCCTGAACCGCAAGGCGCCACCACGCCTGTTCGATCCCACCACGCTGCACGCCACCGACGGCATGGACTGACGGGCAAGGCCCGCCACGCGCGGCAGCCCTGCGTCTCACGCCATCAGGCAGCGCCCTCCGGCGCCTGTGGCTTGACCGGACGCGCCCCGAAGATGGCGGTTCCGATACGCACCATGGTGCTGCCGGCTTCCACCGCTTCTTCCAGATCGGCACTCATGCCCATGGACAGGGTGTCCCAGCGCGGCAGCCCGAGCTGCCGGCCGACATCGTCGAACAGGGCGCGGGTGTCGCGGTGCACCGCCAGCGTCTGCTGCGGGTCGTCGCTGGGGTCGGGAATGCTCATGAGGCCGCGCAGCTCCAGCCGCGGCAGGGCCATGACGGTGCATGCCAGCGCCAGCACTGCATCGGGCGCCACGCCGTGCTTGGTGGCCCCGCCGTCCATGTTCACCTGCAGGCAGACCTGCAGCGGCGCGCACGTCTCGGGACGCTGGCGGTTCAGGCGCTCGGCCAGCTCCAGGCGGTCCAGACTCTGGAGCCAGTCGAAGTGGGTGGCCACCAGCGCGGTCTTGCGACTCTGCAGCGGACCGATGCAGTGCCACTCCAGCTCTCGCGCGCGCAGTGCCTCGATCTTGGCCACGCCTTCCTGGACGTAGTTCTCGCCAAAGGCGTGCTGGCCGGCATCGGCCGCAGCGGCCACCGCCTCGGCGTCGAAGAACTTGGAGACCGCCAGCAGGCGGATGGATTCCACGGGACGTTGTGCACGCGCCGCAGCCTGGGCGATTCTGTGCTGCACGTGCTGCAAATTCAGGGCAATCGGGGCACTGGAAAACATAGGGAGTACATTTGGATGTAGCAACTGGCTACCATGGAGGCAGCCAGGGGGCCTCGGCCGAAAGGGGACACGGCAGCGAATCTGCTGCGGGCATGGGCAGCACGGGTGCGCCATAGGTGCATGATGAAGCGCCGCAGGCCGTAACCCGGCCTTCGAGCCGGACAGGCCCCTCCTGCGGCCAGGGTGCCGCAGGGCGGCACTGGAGGCCGACTCTGCCCCGCATTCTTCTTCGACCAGGGATTTCCGTGGATATTACCCAACTTCTCGCATTCAGCGTCAAAAACAAGGCATCCGACCTGCACCTCTCGGCAGGGCTGCCCCCCATGATCCGCGTGCACGGCGACGTCAAGCGCATCAACCTGCCGCCCATGGAGCACAAGGAAGTGCACGCCATGGTGTACGACATCATGAGCGACACGCAGCGCAAGCAGTACGAGGAGGAACTGGAGGTCGACTTCTCGTTCGAGGTGCAGGGGCTGGCACGCTTCCGGGTCAACGCCTTCAACCAGAACCGGGGCGCGGCGGCCGTGTTCCGGACCATTCCGAGCAAGGTGCTGACGCTCGAAGACCTCAACGCCCCCAAGATCTTTGCCGAGCTGGCCATGCGCCCGCGCGGACTGGTGCTGGTCACCGGGCCGACCGGCTCCGGCAAGTCCACGACCCTGGCCGCCATGATCGACTACCTCAACGAGAACGAGCAGGGCCACATCCTCACGGTGGAGGACCCGATCGAATTCGTGCACCAGTCCAAGAAGTGCCTGGTCAACCAGCGCGAGGTCGGCCCCATGACGCACAGCTTCAGCGCCGCCCTGCGCTCGGCCCTGCGGGAAGATCCGGACGCGATTCTGGTGGGGGAAATGCGGGATCTCGAAACCATCCGCCTGGCCATGACCGCCGCCGAAACGGGCCACCTGGTGTTCGGGACCCTGCACACCTCCAGCGCCGCCAAGACGATCGACCGTATCATCGACGTGTTCCCGGCCGAGGAAAAGGAAATGGTGCGGGCCATGCTCTCCGAGTCGCTCGTGGCCGTGATCTCGCAGACCCTGTGCAAGACCAAGGACGGCAGCGGCCGCGTGGCCGCGCACGAGATCATGCTGGGCACCCCTGCCATCCGCAACCTGATCCGCGAGGCCAAGGTCGCCCAGATGTACTCCACCATCCAGACCGGCAACTCCGTGGGCATGCAGACGCTGGACCAGAACCTCACGGAGCTGGTGCGCCGCAACCTCATCTCTCCGGCCGAAGCCCGCAGCAAGGCCAAGATCCCCGAAAACTTCCCCGGCTGACCGGCCCCGCGCCCGTCCGCCCCCGACCAGGAGACTCCCTATGGATCGCGACCAGGCCAGTCAGTTCATCCACGAATTGCTCAAGCTGCTGGTGAGCCGCAACGGCAGCGACCTGTTCATCACGGCCGAATTTCCCCCGGCCATCAAGGTGGACGGCCGCATCAACAAGGTGTCGAGCCAGCCGCTCACGCCGGCCCACACGCTGGCGCTGACGCGCTCGATCATGAACGACCGCCAGATGAGCGAGTTCGAGCGCACCAAGGAATGCAACTTCGCCATCTCGCCCCCGGGCACCGGGCGCTTCCGCGTCAACGCCTTTGTGCAGATGGGCAAGGTGGGCATGGTGCTGCGGGTGATCCCGAGCAAGCTCCCCACCATCGACGACCTGAGGCTGCCCCCCATCCTCAAGGACATCTCCATGACCAAGCGGGGGCTGGTGATCGTGGTCGGCGCCACGGGATCGGGCAAGTCCACCACGCTGGCCGCCATGGTGGACTGGCGCAACGAGAACTCCTACGGACACATCATCACGATCGAGGACCCGGTGGAATTCGTGCACCCGCACAAGAACTGCATCGTCACCCAGCGCGAGGTGGGACTCGACACCGAGGACTGGGAAATCGCCCTCAAGAACACCCTGCGCCAGGCCCCGGACGTGATCCTGATGGGCGAAATCCGCGACCGCGAAACCATGGAACACGCCGTGGCCTTTGCCGAGACCGGACACCTCTGTCTGGCCACGCTGCACGCCAACAGTGCCAACCAGGCGCTCGACCGCATCATCAACTTCTTCCCCGAGGAACGTCGCACGCAGCTGCTCATGGACCTCTCGCTCAACCTCAAGGGCATGGTCTCGCAGCGCCTGCTGCCGCGCGAGAACAGCAAGGGCCGCGTCGCGGTCATCGAAATCCTGCTCAACTCGCCGCTGATCTCCGACCTGATCTTCAAGGGCGAGGTGGGCGAAATCAAGGAAGTCATGCGCCGCAGCCGGGACATCGGCATGCAGACCTTCGACCAGGCCCTGTTCGACGCCTTCGAGGAAGGCACGATCTCCTACCAGGATGCCCTGCGCAACGCCGACTCGCAAAACGACCTGCGCCTGCAGATCAAGCTCAACTCCAAGCGCGCCGCCACCTCCGACCTGGCCGCCGGCACCGAGCACCTCTCGGTCATGTAAGCCGCCTCACCGCCGCCCGGATCCCCGACCTGCCCTGCGGCCCCAGTGGGAAGTGGAAAGAAACGGGAACGGAAGGCCAAAGGGGGAGAGAACCAGCCCAGGTTCCCTCCCCCTTGTTGCGCATGCGCTCAGGCTCAGGCCATCAGATCAGGTGTCCTGGTTCCAGGCCCATTCATTTTTCTGTGGCCACCCCCTCTACGACCTACACGCCCAGATCGAGGCGCTGCTGCAGCAGCATGCGCTCCACGGTGCGCTGGCGCAGCAGATCGGTGCAGGAGGCGGCTGCCGGGGCATCGGCCTCGCGGCGCCGGAACACGAAGGGCTTGCCCGGCAGGGCCGGGTGCGTGCCCACATAGTCCAGCGTGGGCGGCGCCATCAGGGGCAGCATGCCCGCCAGCGACTCGTTGCTGCGCAGATGCGTGGGCCAGCGGTTCTCGATGCCGTTGAAGCACTCGCTGATGAACAGCAGCCCGCCCTCGCCCACATGGCCGGCCACCCCCTCGAAGAACTGGGCCGGATCGGGCACATGCTCGATCACCTCCAGGCACACCACCGCGTCGTAGGCGTGGGTCACCCGGTCGACCACCCGCACCGGCAGCTTGCGGCCCCGGCGCGACGCACGCACGGTGTCGAAATGGCGCGCCGCCACCTCGGCCATGCGGGACTGGTCGTAGTCCACATAGGTCACGGAAAATCCCGCCAGCGCAAACCGCAGCGAGTCGATGCCGATGCCGTCGCCCAGCGCCAGCACGCGGGGGCTGCGCTGGTGCTCGCGCTGCCATTCGTCGAGCGCCGAGACAATGAAGGCCGCCATCTGCAGCCGCCCCGGGTCTTCGCAGGTGGCCGCCAGCTCCACGGCCAGACCCAGCCCGTGCCGGTAGAGCCGGTCCATGCCCGCAGACATGACAAAGGGCACCACATCGAAGCGCCGGAGGTCCTCCGCCACGGCGGTGCCGGGCTGCTGGCGCTCGGCCTCGATGCGGGCCATCACGGCAGCGGCGTCCTGCTTCACCCCTTCGCGCCGCCCCACCTTGGCAATGGCTGCAGCCATGTCCGCCGTATCGAGCGGCAGGTGCAGCACGGGCTTGACCCGCTCCACCAGCGCATCGAGCCGGGGTGAACCGATGGGCACGCGGTGCTCCAGCGCCCCGGTCAGCGTCCGCTCCAGTGCCTCGGCCACGCTCTGGCGGTCGATGCGGGCCGCCAGCGTGTCGTACTGCTGGCAGGCCTGCGCCACCTGATCGGGATAGTGGGCAAACACCTGTTCGAGCGCCCGCACGCAGCCTTCGAGGTCATCCACGTCATACAGCAGGGAAGACGGCAGCAGCCCCTGCGGCCCGCCCGAGCGCGACGCCACCACCGGAATGCCCCGCCGGAGCGACTCGGGCACGGTCAGCCCGTAGGGCTCGGTCGTGGCACACACCAGCGTGACCGTGCGGGTGGCGATGTTGATCGCATACGGATCGGGATGATGGTCGAACACCCGCACCGGCACCCCGCGCTTCTGGATCATGCGCCCCAGCCGGCCGTCGGCACTGTGGGCCGAACCGATGATGTCCACACGCACCGGCACCCCCCGCAGCGCCAGCGCCTTGGCCACATCCAGCGCAAAGACGGCATGCTTGCGATGCGAGCGCGTGCCGATCACCTGAATCACGTTCTCGCCCGCATCGTCGAAGGCGCGCGGCTCCACGGCCTGGGTGTAATCGAAGGGTTCGAGCACGCGCAGCGGCGCCTGCAGCGCCTCTGGGAACTGCCCGGCCACGAAGTCCGAGCACGCAATGATCCCGCTGGAAGACTCGCCCACCATCGCCAGATACGACGCCCGCGACAGCGCCACCGGCATCAGCTCCTCGTCCTGCAGATATTCATGCACGTAGTGCAGGTGCGGAATGCCCAGATACCGCGCGATCCACGCTCCGTGCAGAATCGCCAGCGTGTTGGACAGGGCCAGATCGTAGGCCCCCTCGCGCAGCACGCGCACGATGTCGGCCAGATCGAGCCGCGCATAGTGCAGCAGCGCCCCCGAGACATCCGGCAGGGCAAAGGGCACCGGCAGGTGGTAGCAGCGATGGCCGCGCTCCGTGTAGTAGGCCGCCTCGCCCCGCTCCAGATCGGGCAGGATGATGTCCACCTCATGGCGCTCGGCCAGCATCGCCACCAGATGGCGCAAGGCATGTTCGGCCCCTCCGGGCCCCCCGCTGTGGGCAAATACGATGATCTTCAAGGCTGCTCCTGTCCTGTCGCGCACAGGGCCACACGGCCCCATGCACCCCCGATTGTCCATCAGCGCCCAGCCCTTCCCGCCGTGCATGCACACCGGGGCGGGAATAGGTCACGGAGGGAAGTGAAGAAGGGCAGAGGGAAGACAGCACCATCATGGAGACCGCCTCTCCTCTTGAGAATCGACTTCTCCACCGAACCAAGCCTTTGCTGCCGAGCGCATGGCCTGCGAAAGTCACACGCCCGCCCACGGCAGCACTGGCTTTTTACGCCTGATGAAACACCAGATCCTCGACTGGCTGGCCGCCTACGAGGTGCTGGGTGATGATGCGGTCCATGTTTTCGGGGGTGACGTTGTAGTACCAGGTGCCGTCGGGCTGGACGCAGACGACGGGGCCGCCCTTGCAGGCGGCGAAGCAGCTTACGCGGGTGCGCTTGACGCGGAGGTCGCCCTGGTCGAGGCCGGCGGCCTTGAACTTGGCGCCAAGGGCGTCGAAGAGCTGCTGCGATTCGCCGTGCTGGGTGCAGCGTGGGCCGGTGCACACGAGCAGGTGGCGGCGGTAGGCGCCGATGCGCGGCTTGACGACGCCTTCGGCCGGTGTCTGCGGGTCAGCAGTGCAGACGGCCGTTTCGGTGCAGGGTGCCGCGACAGGGGCGGAGTCTGCTGCCGGGCAGGCGCAGGAGAGCTGCGGGGTCTGCTGCTCGCTCATGCTTCGGTCTCCCCGGCAGCGGTGTCGTCGCTCTCGGGCTGCAGGGGGTCCTGCAGGGTGATGCGGATGTAGTCGGCCGGCAGGCGGTACTGGTGGGCGAGCTGGTCGATGGTGGTGCCTGCGGCGTGGGCGGCCTGGAGGGTGTCGAGCCAGCCGTGGAGGCCGGTGGACAGCGAGCGGCCGGCTTTTTCGCCTTCGTGGGCGGTGCCATCGCCGGCGACGTCGTACTTGTTGGCATACCCACGTGGGGTGACCATGAGGCCGTCGCGCACGAAGGTGTTGCTGTTGCCGATGAGCACGGTGCTGAGCATGCCGATGTCGTGTTCGGCCATCTGCGCGAGGGTGGTGAACTGGATGGACTGGCGGCGGCGGTAGGCGCTCTTGACGATGGCCACGGGGGTGTCGGGGCTGCGGTGGCGCAGGAACAGGCGCTGGGCTTCCTGGATCTGGCGCGTGCGGCGGCCGCTCTTGGGGTTGTAGAGCGCGGTGACGAAGTCGGCGGCGGCGGCGGCGTCCAGCCGGCGGGCGATGACGGGCCAGGGGGTGAGCAGGTCGGAGAGCGAGATGGCGCAGAAGTCGTGCGTGAGGGGGGCGCCGACGAGCGCGGCGCAGCTGTTGAGGGCGGAGGCACCGGGGACGATTTCGACCTCGACATCGCCCTCGGGTGTCCAGCCGGCCTGGAAGAGCACTTCGTAGGTGGGGCCGGCCATGCCGTAGACGCCGGCGTCGCCGGAGGAGATGAGGGCAACTTTCTTGCCGGCGCGGGCGGCTTCGAGCGCGCTGACGGCGCGGTCGAGTTCCTCGGTCATGGACTTGCGGATGATTTCCTTGCCTTCGACGAGGTCGGCCACGAGCTTGATGTAGGTGACGTAGCCGATGACCACGTCGGCCTCGGCGATGGCTTCGCGGGCACGGGCGGTCATGTGGTCGACGCTGCCCGGGCCGATGCCGACGAGCGCAATGCGGCCCACGGCGGCGGGGGCGGAAGGGGAAGGAGTGAGGACGGTATCGGTCATGAAAGGTCTGCAGGGAAAGGGAAAAGGGCCATGGAGACGGTGGCGTTGCGGCCGTCGGCTCCGCGGAGTTTGTGTTTCTCGATGACGAGGGCGGCGGGCGGCGCGGGGTGTGTGCCGCCTCCGGCGGCCAGCAGGGCGGCGGCTTCGCTCACCGAAGGGGTGCCGGTGTACTTGCGCACGGTTTCGCTCGGGTGGGGCACGGGCACGGCAGCCAGCTCGGCCGGGGCATGGAAATGGATCTGCCAGCCCTGCTCGGCCGCGAGGGCGAGCAGCCCGGGCTCGTCGGCCTTGAGGGTGATGCTGGCCACGGCGGCAATGTCCGACCAGTCACGCCCCAGCTGCGCGAGCGCCTCGGACACGGCCTGCCGCAGGGTGGCGACGGGGGTGCCCCGGTCGCAGCCGAGTCCCAGCGCGAGCCGGGGCAGGTCTGCGGCGGGGGGGCGGGAGGTGCCTGGTGTGCTGGAGGGTGCTGCACTCATGCGGCGGGCTCTTCCTGCGGAGGGCGGTACACCACCAGCCGCTCGGCCCACTGCTGCCAGAGGGGGTTGTTAACGGGGCGGTGGGTGATCCAGAGCACGGCGGCGTGGCGGGCGGGGTCCACGTCCTCGAACCGGGTGAGGCGCTCGATGTTGGCCGGCAGGGGCGTGGGGCGGGTCCACCAGTGGGGGCTGCCGGCTTCCTGCACCACGGCGATGGGCTCGCCGTTGACCACGTGGGCCGAGACGCGGGTGATGTTGATCTTGGGGGCTTCGACACGCCAGCCCAGGTGCCGGCCCAGGATGTCGACCGGGATGGTGCGGCCCACGTCCGAGGCGGTGGTCAGCACGGGCGCCGCGCCGAGCAGGTCGGCCACGCGCTCGCTCCAGGCGTTGGCTCCGCCGACATGGCCGGAGAGCACGGGGATCACGTACTGGCCCGCATCGTCGACCACGATGATGCCGGGATCGACGTCCTTGCTCACGAGGTGGGGCGCGATGAGGCGCACCACGGCGCCGAGCGAGACGAAGAAGACGATCTGGTCGTAGTGGGCAAAGAGGGGCGCGATTTCATCCCGCAGGGCGCCTTCGTAGATGCGCTGGGGCTGCGGCAGGCTGGCCCATTCGGCGGCGAACTTGGCCGAGGTGCACAGCGTGGGCGGCGGCAGCTCTTCGGGCCAGCGGCTGGTCAGGGTGCGGGCCTGCGTCACGCCGTGGCGGGTGATGGCAACGATGCACACACGCGTGGCTTCGGGCGGGGTGGCGGGTGCGCTGGTGACGACGGTGGTGTCTTGGCTCATGCGGCGTTCTCTTCGTCCGTAGGGGCTGTAGGGGTGGAAATGGAGGGAAAAATGGCGGAGGCGGAGGGAGCTGCGTCGGGGCCGGCCTTGCGCAGGCAGCCCTTGATGCGTTCGCCACGCACGCGGTGCGGATGGCGCACGATGAGCAGCGAGAGGTAGTTCACCCGGGTGCCGCGCAGCGCGCGCAGGGCGGTGCCGCTCACGCGGCGTTCGTCCTCGGCACCGACGCGCTCGATGAAGTGCGCACCTTCGAGCAGCTGGCGTGCTTCCAGCCAGTCGATGAGCTCGTCGAGGATGGGCTTGATCTTCATGAGCACGAGCGTGTCGAAATCCGGCAGCAGGCGGTCGACGGCGCTCACGCCGTAGGCAGCGGGCACGATGGCCACGGTGTCGTCCTGCTCGGCGAAGGGCACGCCCGCATCGGCGCAGGCAGCGGTGAAGGAATTGACGCCGGCGATGATCTCCACCTGCACGCGCGCATCGAGCCCCTGCACGGTGCGGGCCAGATGGCCGAAGGTGGCGTAGGTGCTGGCATCGCCCTCGACGAGGAAAAGCACGTCCAGCCCCGCTGCGAGCCAGGGCAGCACGGTGTCGGCGGCCTTGAGCCAGGCGCGTGCGAGCTTTTCGCCGTCGTGCGTCATGGGAAACAGCAGCAGGCCGTGGGTGTCGGGGGGCGTCAGGCCGGCGCGGGTGACGATGTCGAGCGCATAGCTCGGCGTCTTGCCGCTGCGGGCCGGGTACACCCAGGCGCAGTCGCGGCGCTGGAGCGCCGCCCAGGCAGCGCGGGTGATGAGGCCCGGATCGCCCGGGCCGAGCGACACGCCGATGAGCCGGCCCAGGGGCTGGCCGGCAGTGCGGGCAGGCAGCGCCGGAGCTGCTGCGGAAGAAGGCGGTGTGGAGAGGGTCATGTCTGGGATTCCTCGCGGGAGGCGCACACGATCCAGACCGGGTTTTCGGCGGCCATGCGGTGCATGTGAAGGATGGGACGGCTGCGGGCGGCCTGCAGCTGGAGCACGTCCCACTGAAGGGCGGGATCGGTGTCGGCGGCTGCGGCCAGGGCGGCCGTGGCGGTGGCGAGGTTTTCGAGGGTGACGAAGTTCATCACCAGATGGCCGCCGGTGCGCAGCCGGCCCAGGATGAGGCCGATGAGTCCCGCCAGCTCTCCGCCCGAACCGCCGATGAACACGGCGTCGGGGTCGGGCCAGGCGTCGAGCCCTTCGGGGGCACGGCCATGAAAGAGGCTGTAGTTGCTCACTCCGAAGGCGGCATGGTTGCGGCCCGCGATGGCGTGGTCGCCCTCGTTCTTCTCGATGGCGTATACGTGCCCGGCCGTGCACAAACGGGCGGCTTCGAGGCCGACCGAGCCGCTGCCGGCGCCGATGTCCCAGACGGTGCTGTCGCGCCGCAGCTGCAGCCGCGCGAGCGACACGGCCCGCACCTCCTGCTTGGTGATGAGGCCCTTGTCGGGCTGCCGCTGGTGGAAGGCGCCATCGGGCAGCCCCAGCAGCACGGGATCGGGACGTGGCTGCAGGCGCCACAGCACCACCACGTTGAGCGGGGCAAAGGTGCCGGAGGCCGCTTCCTGCACGGTGAGCTGTGCATGCACGCGCTCGCCGGGCTGGAGCAGGTTCTCGGCCACGGCCATGGCAAAGGCGTCGCCCAGCCCCTCGGCCAGCAGCAGGCGGGCAATGCGGGCGGGCGTGTTGTCGGGGCTGGTGAGCACCAGCAGCCGGTCGTGGGCACGCAGCGCCTGCGCCAGCGCATAGAGGCCGTGGCTGGGCGGAGCGCCTGTCTGCCACTCGCCCGCGTCGCGCGCATGCACGGAGACGATGCGGGCATCCTGCCAGGCCAGCCCGAGGCGGGCACACGCGAGCTGCAGGGTGCTGAGGTTGGGCAGGATCTCCAGCGCCTCGATGCACAGGCGGCTTGCCAGATACGGCGCGATGCCGTGGCAGAGCGGATCGCCGGTGGCCAGCACCACGCAGCGCTGGTGGCGCTCGCGGGCTTCGCGGATCCATTCGGGCACCTGCGCCAGGTGCCCGGTCAGGTCGCGCCGCACACAGTCGGCTCGCAGCTCCGGCCCGAACAGGGCCAGCGTGCGGGCGCCGCCGATGACCACATCGGCCGTGCGCAGGTGCGCGAGCGCCGTGGCGCCCAGGCTGGCCACGCCGTCATCGAGCACGCCGATGACGCGGCAGCGGTTGGGATCGGGAGAGGAGGAGGAAACAGAGGAATCAGAAGAATCGGTCATGGACTGCAGAAGAACAGAGGATCAGAAGGAAGAGCCGGCTGGCGCACGCCGCACGGGATCGCGGCTCATCGGGAAAGGGGAGGAACTGGAGGGGGCGTGGCACCCGCATCGGCATCGCCATCAGCGCCCACCTGCTCCAGCAGCTGGCGCACCACGCGCGGCACGCCCACAGCCGCCCGCTCGGCCACAACGTGCACGCCGGACAGGCCCGGCGCCGGATGGGGGTCGATGAGGTACACGGGGGCATGGGCGGGCGCATGGTGCACCAGCCCTGCAGCCGGGTAGACCTTGAGCGAGGTGCCGACCACCAGCACCACATCGGCCGCCTCGACCTGGGCCACGGCCTCGGGCATGAGGGGCACTTCCTCGCCAAACCACACGATGTGCGGCCGCAGCGGCGCGCCCCAGGGGTCGCGCTGGTCGGGGGTCTGGTCCTCGTGCCAGGCGATGCGCCAGTCGGGCCGCGCGGTGCTGCGCAGCTGGGTGAGCTCGCCGTGCAGGTGCAGCACATGGCGGCTGCCTGCGCGCTCGTGCAGGTCGTCCACGTTCTGGGTGACGATGCGCACCTCGTACCCTGCTTCCAGCGCCACCAGCGCCTCGTGGGCGGCGTTGGGCCGCACTGCGCGCAGCTGGCGCCGGCGGACGTTGTAGAAGTCGATCACGCGCTGCGGGTGGGCTGCAAAGGCCTCGGGCGTGGCCACGTCCTCGACGCGGTGTCCCTCCCACAGGCCGCCCGCACCCCGGAAGGTCTGCAGGCCGCTGTCGGCGCTGATGCCTGCGCCCGTGAGCACGACGCAAAGGGGCTTGTGCACAGGATTCATGCGCCACCCTTCATGAGATCGTCCATTTCCTGCACGGACCAGCAGGAAGTCTGCCCTGCCTCGAGCGCCAGCAGGGCGCGCTTGCGCTCCACGCCGCCGGTGTAGCCGGCCAGGCGCCCATCGCTCGCGATGATGCGGTGGCAGGGCACCACGATGGCGAGCGGGTTGCGCCCGTTGGCCATGGCCACGGCCCGCACGGCGCCGGGCTGCCCGAGCGCGTGGGCCTCGTCGGCATAGCTGCGCGTGTGGCCGTAGGGCACGGCCCGCAGCACCTGCCAGACGGCGAGCTGGAACGGGGTGCCGTAGGGCACGAGGGCAAGATCGAACTCCCGGCGCGTGCCGTCGAAATACGCGGTGAGCTGGGCCACGAGCGCCTGCAGGTGGGCCCGGGCCTCGCGGACCTCGAACTCCTCTCCCGCCGCGGCTGCGGGCTGCTCCATGCCGTGATGGGCCCGCACGGCCTCGCGCGCAAGCCGGAAGCCCCGCGCCTCGGCACGGTCGGCATAGTCGAGCAGATGCACGCCCTGCGCACTGCACAGGGCCAGCATGTCGCCAAGGGGGGTGAAGAAGGTCTGGGCCAGCAGAGTCATGGGAGCCTCACTCGGTGTCGAAGTCGGCGCTGTGCGTGTGGCCGATGCCGGTGCGCCCCGCCGTGGCGGGCAGCGCATGCGGATCGGGCGGTGCCGACCACACGTCGGCCACCTTGTGCCCCGCGAAGTCGCACACCAGCACCCGCAGCTGAAAGGCGTGGCCGTAGCGCGCGGGGGCGGTGAGCGTGTCGATGGCGGCCTGCGCGAGCGCCCGGTGGAACGCATCGCCCAGCCCGCGCTCGACCATCAGCTCGGCACCGAAGCGGGCCGTTTCCGCGCCCGCGATGGCGGCACAGTCGGCCTCGCTGGCGCCGATGTCGCGGGCGATGCGCGCCACGAGATCGGTGTCGACCACGTTGCGGTTGGCATGGGTGATGGTTTCGCCCTGCGCGATCTTGGTGAGCTTGCCCACCATGACGCCCAGCACCACGAGCGGGATGCCCTGCGCCACCGCCTCGTCGAGCGCATAGCGCAGGAAGTCGCCCATCTGCACGAAGCAGGCCGCCGGCAGGCCGGGATGGTCACGGCGCAGCTCGGCCATGACGAAGGTCTCGGTGCGCCCGCCGGTGGTGAGCGCCACCAGATCGTGCTCCACCGTGGCAGCCACCTGCACGCCCTGCACCACGCTGGCCCGCCAGGCGCTGGTGGAATAGGGCTTGACGATGCCGGTGGTGCCCAGAATGCTGATGCCGCCCAGAATGCCGAGGCGGGCATTGGTGGTCTTGCGGGCCATCTCCTCCCCGCCCGGCACGCTGATGGTGACCTCGAATCCGTGCGTGGCGAGCAGCCCGGCTGCCACCTCGCGCAGGTTGTCGGCGATGTTCTGGCGCGGCACGGGGTTGATGGCCGGGCCGCCCACCTCCAGGCCCAGTCCGGGCAGCGTCACGGTGCCCACGCCGGGGCCGTTGCGGTACACGATGTCCCCGGGCTGGCCGGGCAGCAGCCGCAGGTCCACGGTGAGGTGGGCGCGGTCGGTGCAGTCGGGGTCGTCGCCGGCGAACTTCTCGATGTAGGCATGGGCGGCGCGCGCGTCGCCCTCTCCCTCCACATGTCCGTCCCCCACGGCAAAGGTCACGTGGTCGCCGTTGGGCAGCACGCTGGTGACCTGCGCAGGCACGGTGCCCTCGATCAGGCCGATGGCGCAGGCACGGGCCGCCGCGGCCGAGCAGGCCCCGGTGGTGAAGCCGGTGCGGGTTCCACGGGCTGGTGCTTTGTCCATGCTGGTGCTCCCCTGGCTCAGGCGGCCTCGGCCTGCTTCTGGCGTGCCTCGGCCACCGCCAGCAGCGCGTGCAGGGTGGCCACCACCAGAGTGGAGCCGCCCTTGCGGCCGTCGATGACGATCCAGGGCACGTCCTGCACGCCGGCCATGAGCGCCTTGCTCTCGGCGGCCGACACGAAGCCCACCGGCATGCCGATGACCAGCGCGGGGCGGGCGCCCTCCTCCCGGATCAGGCGCTCGATCTCGATGAGCGCGGTGGGGGCATTGCCGATGGCGACGATCGCCCTGTCCAGCAGCCCCAGCCGGTGCGCCTTGCGCATGGCCTGCACGGCGCGGGTGGTGTCTTCGGCGCGGGCCTGGGCGATCACGTCGTCGTCGCTGATGAAGTGGTGCGTGGTCATGCCGAAGTGGCGCAGGCGGGGGGCCGACAGGCCCACGCAGATCATCTCCACATCGGCCACGACGGGCGTGCCGCCGCCCAGAATGGCCTGCAGCGCGGCATCGACCGCAGCCGGATGGAAGCGCGTGAGGCCATTGAAGTCGAAATCGGCATTGGCGTGGATCATGCGGCGCACCACGGGCCACTGGTCGGCCGTGTAGGCGTGGGGGCCAGCCTCGCGGTCGATGATGGCAAAGCTGTCGTGCTCGATGGCCTGCCCGGCGCGGGTGAGCTGTTCGGTGATGGTGTTGACGGTGCTCATGGTCGGATCACTCGGAAAAAGAGAAAACGGAAGGCCGGCACCCCGGGGTGCGCGGCAGATCGGCAGGCGTGCGCCCTGCCCTCAGGCCGGATGCGCCGGGTGCACCGGCTGGCCGGGTTCCGGCGTGCGGTGGGTGCAGTGGCGGGCCGCATCGTTGCCGTCGTCGGCGGGTAGCGGGGCAGCGCCGTGCGCGTGGTCGTGATCGTGGTCATGACCGTGCCCCTCGGAACCATGGGCGTGTGCGTGATCATGCCCGTGTGCATGGTCATGGTCATGGTCATGGTCATGACCGTGTGCGTGCTCATGGCTGTGGTCATGGGCATGATCGGGACCGTGATCGTGGTCGGCGCCATGGTCATGGCTGTGGGGGGCGTACAGATGGTGGTCGTGCCGCACCGTGGCATGGGGCGCGCCGCGCTGCCAGCGGTCCACGCGCTCGTCGAGCAATGCAAAAATCTCGGGCTCGAAGCCGAAGTACGACGCATGGGCAAAGCGCACGCCGGGGTACTGCCGGGCCAGATGCCCCATCTGCCGGTCGATGCGCTCCATGAGCGTGCCGGTGAACAGGTAGTACGGCAGCACGACGACCTGCGTCATGCCCAGCGTCACTTGCCGCTGCACCACGCGCTCCAGTCGGGGGTGGGTGATGCCCGTGAAGGCGATGTCCACCAGCTCGTGGTCGCTCTCCTCCCACAGCCAGCGGGCCATCTTGGCCACCTCGCCGTTGGCCTTGCGGTCGCTGGAGCCGCGCCCCAGCAGCACCACGCCCGTGCTGCGCGGATCGGGCACATCGAGGCGGTGCATGGCATGCCGGAGCTTGCGCCGCAGCACGGTCAGGATCGGCTCGCCCGCTCCCAGATGCGGAGCCTGGTCGAAGCGCACGCCGGCATGGCGCTGGCTGGCGGCCTCGATGGCGCGTGGAATGTCGCCCTTGACGTGCCCGGCCGCGTTCAGGATGAGCGGCAGCACCAGCACGCGGCCGGTGCCGGCACGGGCTGCGCGCGCGGCGCGGTCCAGCCCCTCGTCGAGCAGCACATCGGCAAACTCGATGAAGCCGACCTCGATGTGCCAGCCCGGATGCCGCTCGCGCCAGCGGGCCGCGAACTGTTCGATTTCGTCGTTGCCGCCCGCAGCGCGCGAGCCGTGACCGACCAGGAGAAGAGTGTCTTGCATGGAGTCAGGTTCCGGAATGTTCCGTGGGCGGAACAGAAGCGGCAGAGGATGCCGCAGAAATTGCAGGTGCGGACTCGGCAGGGGGCGCGTCGTGCCCCGCAGCGGCCGGAGCCGGGGATGCCGGCGTGCTCGCGCGCCGGAAGCGGTGCGTGAAGCCCGGATCGTAGAGCTTGGAGCGGGCCAGCGTCTCCCACTGGCTCGCGCCCAGAGTGGGACTCGCCACGATCATGGCCTGGCTCACGATGCCCGCCTCGCGGCAGCGCTGCCGGATGTCGGCCAGCGTGCCGCGCACGACCTTTTCCTGCCCGGGCCAGCTCGCCTTGTGCACCACCAGCATGGGGCTGTCATCTGCCCAGCCGGCCGCGCGCAGGCCGGCTTCGACCTTGTGCAGCAGCGTGATCGACAGGAACAGGCACAGCGTGGTGTGGTGTGCGGCCAGCGCGGCCAGGTCCTCGCCCTCGGGCATGGGCGTGCGCCCCTCCACGCGGGTGAGAATCACGGTCTGCGTCACCTCCGGCAGGGTCATGGACTCGCCCGCCGCCGCCATCGAGGCCATGGCCGAGGACACCCCCGGCACCACGGCCCAGGCCACCCCCGCCGCATCGAGCGGGCGCGTCATCTCGATGAGCGCGCCGTACAGTCCCGGATCGCCGGTCTGCAGCCGCACCACCGTGTCGTGCTGGCGGGCGCGGGTGATGAGCCAGTCGGTCATCTCCTCCAGCGTCATGTCCTTGGAATCGCGAATCTCGCAGCCCGGGGGGGTGTAGCGGGTGGCCGCCTGGTCCACCAGCGACCCGGCATAGAGCACGGCACCGGCCCGCTCCAGCAGACCGCGTCCCTTGACGGTGAGCAGTTCGGGGTCTCCGGGACCGGCCCCCACGAACCAGACTTGCGCTTGCGCGGCATCCATCATGCCGGGCCTCCTTGTGGTTGAGAATGAAGAAAGAATGCATCGGGCAGTGCCTGCACCACCCCGAGCAGGGCCGCCATGCTGCGCACCGACGGTGCCGCCGGCAGCAGCCCCCGCCTCGCCAGCGCCGCCTGCCACTGCGCTGCCTGGGGCAGCGGCTGGCCTGCGGCCTGCAGGGCCTCGGCATGGTGCGGCAGCTCCGCCGCCGGCACCGAGGCCACGCAGCGCCCTGCCCGCAGCAGGTGGATCGCGTCGGCCCAGCCATAGGCAAAATCCACGTCGTGGGTCGAGAGCAGCACCGTCATGCCGTCCGCCACCAGCCCGTCGAGCAGCGCCGCGAGCTCCTGCTGCATGCCGGCATCGAGCCCGGCCATGGGCTCATCGAGCAGCAGCAGCCGGGGCCGCATGGCCAGCACGCCGGCAATGCACACCCGCTTCTTCTGCCCGAAGCTGAGCTGGTGCACCGGCTTGCGCGCCAGCGCCGTCATGCCCACGGCCTCCAGCGCCTCGGCCACCCGGGCGCGCACGGTGGGTTCGTCGAGCCCCAGATTGAGCGGCCCGAACGACACATCCTCGATGACCGAGGCCGAGAACAGCTGGCGATCCGGATTCTGGAACACCATGCCCACCTCGCGCCGCAGCGCATGCAGCCCCCGGCGGCCATAGTCGAGCGGCGTGCCGTGCACGCGCACCTCCCCCGACGCCGGCCGCAGCAGGCCATTGCAGTGCTGCAGCAGCGTGGTCTTGCCCGCGCCGTTGGCACCCAGCAGCGCATTGCGCGTGCCGGAGGCAATGGCCAGGGTGCAGCCATCGAGCCCGGCGCTCCCGTCGGGATAGCGGTAGGACACGTCCTGCGCCTCCAGCAGCAGATTTCCCTCCGCCGCCGTCATGCGAGACCTCCGCGCAGGGCCACCATGCCCGCCAGCAGCGCCGCCCCGGCACAGCCCGCCACGCGCAGATCGCGCCGGGCATGGGCATAGTCGGGTGCCAGAAAATCCAGCGGGCCGTCGCCATTGCGCGCGCTCGCCGCTGCCTGCAGCGCCAGGGCGCGGCTCCAGATCTGCGCGGCCAGATTGGCCGCCAGCAGCGCCAGCGACCGCACCGAGCGCCGGAAAGGCCCATAGCCCAGCCGCGCCGCCTGCGCCGTGACGCCGTCGTCCCACGCCTCCATGAACACGAACACCATGCGGTAGCACAGCACCATCACATCGACCAGCACCTCGGGCACCCGCAGCCGGCGCGCCAGCCCGATCAGGTCACTCAGCGGCGTGGTCAGCACCAGCCCCACCATGGCCGCCAGCGCCGCCATGGCCCGCGTGCCCGTCAGGGCAGCCTCGGGCCAGCCGGCCGCATGCCAGTGCACCTCCGGCCACCCGCCTGCCGAAGGCGCCACCGCCACCAGCAGCGTCGCGCACGACAGCACCACAAAGCTGCCCGCCGGTGCCACCACCCGCGCATACAGCCGCGCCGGCACCCGCGCGCCACCCAGCGTCACCGCCGCCAGCAGCGCCGCCAGCAGCAGCTCGGCCTTCCAGTCCGGCGCGACAAAGGCCGCCGCCAGGCCACAGCCCGCAAACAGGGCCTTGGCCCCCGGTGTCACATCGCGCCAGCGATTGGCATAGGCAGCCTGCTCAATCCACACGGGCCACTCCGGCGGGGCCCGCAGCAGCAGAGATACGCTCCTGATGGGCGGGCTGCTCCGGCGCATGGCCGGCTGCCTCCCGCTCGCGGCGCTGGCGCTCGCGTTCGCGCTGGCGCGTCACCGACGCCCCGAGCCAGTAGCCGATCACCCCCGCCCCAATGGCCGCCTGCAGCGCAAACAGCATCGAGGCGATTTCGGGCCCGGGCTCCATCAGGGGCGCAAACCACGGGCGGTAGTGCGGTGCAATCACCGTGATGGCGTCGCGGGCTGCATCGTCCGACCCGCCAAAAAGCGCCTGCGCCTTGCCGTCCGGCCCCAGCGCCGGCGTGCGCACGAACAGGAGCGGCGCCACAGTCAGCACCACAACGCATGCCGCAATGATCCAGAATTGCCGCTTCATGCCCGCACCTCCTGCCCTGCATACAGCGGCAGACCGCGCAGATCCTCGCCCTGCAGGCGCGTCATGGCCTGCACCACCAGCACCGTCAGCAGCCCCTCGCTGATCGCCAGCGGAATCTGCGTCACGGCAAAGATGCCGCCGAACTTGAGCATCGAGCCCGCCACCCCGCTGATCGCATCGGGAAACGCCAGCGCCAGCTGCAGCGAGGTCACCACATATGTCACCAGATCAGCGAGCGTCGCCGCCAGAAACACATTCACGCTCAGCGGCAGGCGCAGCACGCGCCCGGTGCGGAACACCGCCGCCGCCATGAGCGGCCCGGCAATGCCCATCGAGAACAGATTGGCCCCCAGCGTCGTCAGCCCCCCATGCGCCAGCAGAAGCGCCTGGAACAGCAGCACCACAAAGCTCACCGGCACCATCGCCAGCGGCCCGAACAGCAGGGCGCCCAGCCCCACTCCCGTGGGATGCGAACAGCTGCCCGTGACCGAGGGCAGCTTCATGGCCGAGAGCAGAAAGGAAAACGCCGCCGACACCCCCAGCAGCATGCGCCGCTCCGGGTGATCGCGCAGACTGCGGCGCGCCGACCAGATGCCCGCTGCCAGAAACGGCGCCGAAGCCGCCGTCCATGCCACCGCGTGCTTGAGTGGCAGAAAACCTTCCATGATGTGCATTCGAAACCTCCCGTCGAACCGTGTGATGTGAAAGACACGAGCGCACCACGGCAACAGGAAGATGGGCAGGGAAAGTCTGGGCAGGCCGGCACGGCAGCCGCGCCCCGCCGTTTCCGCAGAGAGGAAACACAGAGGCGCACGCCAACGCGCGGCAGCAGACTCCCAGATCCCCCGGGGAATGGTGCTGGCTCGTCGCGGGCCGGTATTCTGGCTTGCCCTCTTCCTAGTCCGCGCCTTCCCGCGTCGGAGGACGCAGTGGCGTGAGGCGGAGTCGTCAGGCTTACAGCAGCGGGGGCTGCGCCGGAATGGCCACTAGCTGCATGGCGTCACCGGCTTCCCGTTTAACGCAGGCGCCAGACCCAAAGCCCGGCAACCCACGCACCCGTGCCGCCATTATAGGAACGGAGGTGCGTGCTGGGGAGGGGGAGCGGCAGCTGTGGACCGGATCACCCAGCCCCAGGGTCATTGAACCGCACCGAGTTTGAACTACCCCCCAGAAGTTGGATGAACTTCGAGGGGCCCCATGGAGAAGTACGAAACAAGGTTCAAGCTCAAGGTCGTCGAGAGCTTTCTGGTTGGAGAAGGCGGCGCAAAGCTGCTTGCCCGGCGCTGGTCAGTGCCGGAGGAGAAGATTCGGACCTGGGTCAGTCACTACCGTCTGCACGGTATCGCCGCCCTGCAGCCCAAACGCGGCGCCTACTCTGCAGAGTTCAAGCTACAGTGCTGATGCATCAAGATCGTGAACGTCTCTCGTGTCGGCGGGTTGCAGATGAACCGCGAAGGCATCGTGGTAGCGCGCTGCACGGTCGAGCGACTGATGCGTGCCATGGGCTTGCAAGGGGCGCGGCGCGGCACACGAGTGCGCACCACCACTCCGGACACCTCGGCGCCGTGCCCGCTGGACCACGTCAATCGGCACTTCCATGCCAGCCGTCCCAACGAGCTGTGGGTGTCGGACTTCACCTACGTCTCGACCTGGCAGGGCTGGCTGTATGTGGCTTTCGTTGTGGACGTGTACGCCCGGCGCATCGTGGGCTGGCGGGTCAGCCGCAGCATGCAGGCAGACTTTGTGCTCGACGCCCTGGAGCAGGCCCTGTACGACCGCCAGCCCTCAGCGCAGCCTTGACGCACCACTCCGACAGGGGCAGTCCATACGTTTCTATCCGCTACACCGAACGTCTGGACGAGGCCGACATACGCCCCTCGGTGGGCAGCAAGGGGGACTCCTATGACAACGCCCTGGCCGAGACCATCAACGGTCTGTACAAGGCCGAGGTGATTCACCGCCGGTGCCCCTGGAAGAACAGGGAATCCGTGGAACTGGCCACCCTGCAGTGGGTGCACTGGTTCAACCACGTCCGACTGCTCACGTCGATCGGAGGCATTCCTCCGGCAGAAGCTGAGGCAAACTACTGGAGGCAACTCGCCAACAGCAATACCTCGACAGAGGTATCAACTTAGACCAATCGGCCTCCTCGAATCCCGGGGTGGCTCATCGCATCTTTTCTTTCCTACCAGCCGGAAATAAATATGAGCAAACTTGACTACCTTTTAAAGTATGTCAGAACTGGCACCGCAGAAGGCGACCGGTCATTTCTTGGAGAGATATTTATCGTGCCGAGTCAATTTACGCAGCTATGCGCAATTGAACCAGGTGGAATGCGAGTTCTTGTGGGAAACAAAGGCATCGGGAAAAGTGCTGTTGTCGAGTGGATCGACAAGGTGGCTAAAGCAAAAAAACTGCCATGCCTACTGATTCGGCCCGACAATATCTCCTCTAAGGAGATTCCATCATCGCCTGATATCGGCTCATTGAAGCGCTATTACTACGAAGTGTTGCTACGGACAATGGGAGCGCAGATTGGCGCGCAACTGAAGGGCATGCTGAAGGGGGACGCCGCAAAACTTCACAACGAAGCACGCCAACAAGGACTTGCGGAAGATGACTTCATTCAAAAGTCGCTACAGCTCATCTCTGCAGTGTCTTTACCTGCCTCAAAAATAAACGGAGCACAGCTAGCAAAGGAACTTGCGGGAACCAACTCTGCACACGATTTGATCAGAGCAATCAACTCACAGTTGCTTTCATCAAGCAATGTTTTCTACCTGCTTATCGATGACACCGATCAGTTAGCCGCCCCAGACCAACCTGCTCATCTAAACAGAATTTGGGCACTTTTGTTGGCCGTCAGACGGCTAACTGGGGAATGCAGTGCAGTAAGAGCAATTATAAATAAGTTTGCGATCGAGCGTCTGGACGCGCCTCACCAGCGAGAGTCAGGGGCAAAGAGATCAGACTGATCACATGCGTGGCTTGGTGATCCCACTTTTGGCAGATGACAAGCTTATGCAGAGCATTGTCAGAAAACGATTGGAACGAGCCGCCAGAGACGCTGGTCAAACAAAAATAGACCCTTACACCATCTTTTTCAGCGACACAACCATGACGCTGCCGACAAGTGACGAGCGACGCTCTTGGGATTCATTCATATCGAAATCAGCTCGTGAGCGCCCAAGGGATGCCATTCAACTTGTCAAGAACATGGTTGATGCAGCCAAACAAGGAAACGCGCCCTTGATCGGCAGTAGAGAGGCCGAGAACGCAATGAAAATCTATTCTTCGGAGCGGGTAGATGACGTTGTAAATGAGTTCTCTCTCGATTGCAAGAACATCCGAGAGATCATCAACACATTCGCTGATCTTGACTTTGAGTCTGACTTTGAAAAGCTTCGCAGGCACCTTCTCACGGTGCCGAGCATCGCCTCGCTACAAATACGTGGAGCGCAGCTTCGACCAGATGTTGTTGATGATGCCATTTCTATCCTTCGGCTCTTGCACGAGACTGGATTTTTAAATCCACGGGTCGCTGACACTTCAAAGCCACGCGGGTTTCGCCACATCCTTTTTCACGAAGATTCCAACTTTGTCAAGTTGGCGAACTGGAACTCTATGCAAGGTGCACGATGGGAGGTTCATCCGGCTTTCCGAACTTATCTTCTTGGTGTTAAGCAAGCTCAACTGGCAAAGCTTCCCCCCACTAGGCCGAACGGCACCTCAAATGCCTAGGGAAGGTCTGCAAAACCTCTCTGCCTGCGGCCCGATATGAGACAGTCATGGCATGAAGGGCGGTCTCCAATCCGAAGTGCAACACTGCCCCGCCCCCCCACCGGCATAGAATGCCCCCATTCCGCCCTGTTCCGTGGGCTGGTGGCGGGCCGGGGGCCTGCGGGGCGCACGGGAGGGGGTGCTTTTGTGTTCTGTCTTTGTTGCTGGGATCATGACTACTCCTTACGCTGCTTTTCCTGCTGGTCGTCCGCGCCGTCTGCGTGTGGATGACGCTACCCGCCGCATGGTGCGCGAGCACCATGTGAGTGCCGATGACTTCATCCTGCCGGTGTTCGTGCACGAGGGCACGCAGCGGCGCGAGGCGGTGGGGTCGATGCCGGGGGTGGAGCGGCTGTCGATCGACCTGCTGCTGCGGGTGGCCGAGCAGTGCGTGGAGCTGGGCATTCCGTGCATCGACCTGTTCCCTGCCATCGATCCGTCGCTCAAGGACCCGGAGGGGCGGGAGGCGCTCAATCCCGAGGGGCTGATTCCGCGCACGATCGCGGCGATCAAGCAGGAGTTTCCGGAGCTGGCCGTGATGACGGATGTGGCGCTCGACCCCTACACCAGCCACGGGCAGGACGGGGTGCTCGACGACAGCGGCTACATCCTCAACGACATCACGGTGGAGCTGCTCACGCGCATGTCGGTGCTGCACGCACAGGCGGGGGCCGACATCATTTCGCCGAGCGACATGATGGACGGGCGCATCGGGTCGATCCGTGCCGCGTTCGAGCGCGAGGAGCTGGTGAATGCGCGCCTGATGGCCTACAGCGCCAAGTATGCGAGCGCGTTCTACGGCCCGTTCCGCGACGCGGTGGGCAGCGCCTCCAATCTGGGCAAGAGCAACAAGAAGGTCTACCAGATGGACCCGGCCAACAGCGACGAGGCGCTGCGCGAGGTGGCGCTCGACATTGCCGAAGGGGCCGACATGGTGATGGTCAAGCCGGGGCTGCCGTATCTGGACATCGTGCGGCGGGTGAAGGAGACTTTCCACGTCCCCACCTTCGTCTACCAGGTGAGCGGCGAATACGCGATGCTCAAGGCGGCGGCGCAGAACGGCTGGATCGACCACGACGCGGTGATGATGGAGAGCCTGCTGGCGTTCAAGCGCGCAGGGGCCGATGGCATTCTGACCTACAGCGCGCTGGAAGCGGCGCAGTGGCTGCGCACGCACGGCCGCTGAGGCCGGGCGGTTTTCGTTTTCGCACCGTTCGCCGGTACACCTGCCCCTGCTGCCTGCCATGCAGATCGTCGAATTCACGGCCGATACCCTGCGCTTTGCCGACGCGGTGCCTGCGGCGCTGCCGGCAGAGGGCTTTGTGTGGCTGATTCTGGACCGCGAGGAGCTGCCTGCCCTGCTGCCGATGGTGCAGCAGACGGCACAGCACCTGGGCGGGTCGCAGCTGTTCGATCTGCACTGCCGCGATCTGGCGTATGCGGCCCATCCGTCGAACTACGATTACACCTCGGTGTATGACCTGATCATCTTCCGCCGTCTGGCCACCAAGGGCGAGATGCGCGGCAGCGCCGAGGACCGGGAGCTGCAGGACCTGACGGCAGTCCCCTCCTCCGCGAGCGCGGCCCGGGGCGGAAGCCCCAAAGGCGAGGAGGCCCGCGAAGGGGGCCGCGCCTCGCTGGCGACGTTCCGCCGCATCCGGTCGATGGCGGTGGGGTTTGCGGTGTTCGACCGGCTGCTCATCAGCGTGCACCCGCTGCACTGCCACTCGGCACACGAGTACATCGACCGCTACCTGGCCGATGCGCAGCTGAGTGTGGACAGCGGCGGCGCGTCTGCGGCTGCATCTGCATCCACCCCCACGGGGGTGCGCAGCCGCCTGCCGTTCAGCCCGGCCGATCTGGTGCTGCGCATGATCAACACCATGGTGGACAGCTACCTCGACGTGCGGCGCGAGCTGACGCAGCAGCTCGACCACTGGCAGGAGGCGCTGCTCAAGACGACGAGCCAGTTCACCGACTGGAGCACCCTGCTGATGGCGCGCAACCAGCTGCACATGCTCGAAGACCTGTGCGACGAGCAGCACGATGCCATGCAGGAGTGGCTCGACAGCCTGCGCGAGCAGCCGCTGGCGGCCGGGGCGACCAAGGAGGCGCGGCGCCTGGCGCAGCTGCAGCACGACCAGCTCATTGCCCGCGCGCGGGACATCATCGAGCACATCCAGCGCGTGGTGCACCACGTGCAGCGGCTGGAGCAGTCGGCCGAGACGGCGGTGCAGATTCACTTCAGCGTGCAGAGCAACCGCACCAACGACATCATGAAGGTGCTCACGACGCTCACGGCCATCTTTCTGCCACTGAACCTGATTGCCGGGGTGTTCGGCATGAACTTCAAGAACATGCCGGCGCTCGACTGGCAGGACGGCTTCTGGATCACCCTGGGGGCGATGGCGCTCATCACGGTGGCGCTGAGCCTGTGGTTCTGGCGCAAGCGCTTTCTGGACCGGGTGTAGGGCAGGCCCTGCCACGGATCACTGCAGGTTCACCGCCGCCGCATCACCACAGGGGCGCGGTGATGCGGAGGGGGCAGGCCCGTGCACGGCACTGCTTTCGGCACTGTGCCCGGGTTGTGCTGCGGCTCCACGGCTGCAGCAGTGCGGTGCGGCATGGCTGCGGTATGGCTAGCGCATGCAGGGAGGCTGCTGGATGTCGTCGGAGGTGGCGGGATCGGTAGTGAGGGGCGGCACGGCGGCCGGTGGCCTGGCGGAGGTGCTGGTGGCCACGAACTGCCCGAGCGCGTCATGGTGGGCCATGACCACGCGCTCGGCCTGCCAGCGTTCCAGCTCGTCGGTCGAAATGCCCGCGTAGTGGGAGACTTCTTCGAGCGTGCTCGGCCCGCGGGGAGCCCCGAGGCGGTCGTCCTCGTTGCGCCTTTCCAGCCATTTCCACGCCACCGAGAGCATCAGCATCAGCGCGACGGTGAGCATCACCAGCAGGTAGAGGTCAAACAGGCCCAGCCCCGTGCCGCCGAGGGGTGCGCCGGATACCTGCGCCCATACATACCACACCACCAGCGCCCAGCACACCACCAGCACCACGGGGCGCAGGTAGTGGAACCAGACGAAGTAGTGCTCGGCACGGCGCGGCCAGCGCCGGCGGTAGCGGTTCATGGATTCCTGGGAGATGTCGATGATGGGCATGTCGGCCTTGCGCGCGGCCAGGATGGCCTGCTCGTATTCGGGCGAAAGCGCTTCCTCCTGGGGTGCCTGGCTGGGGCGGGGGTCGTGCAGCAGGGGGTCGGATTGTGTGCTCATGTCGTTTCTCCTGTTCCGATGCCCCGGTCGGGGCTGCGCCAGATGGCGCGTTGTGCACCGCTGCGCAGCAGGGCCTGCGGCACTGCGGTGATGATGCTCACCGTGTTGATGAGCCAATAGGCGATCGGATACCAGATGGTCCAGACCGCGTAGCGCAGCAGGTCGCGGTCGTAGTAGCGGTCGATCCACAGGCTCACGAGCATCTGCAGCACGCAGGTGGTGCCCAGCAACGCGCCATGCCAGTGCGGCAGCAGGGCCGTGCTCCAGCCGGGCAGCACGTCGGTGCCCACCACCCGGGCCACGATGGCCATGCACGTCAGGCACAGGAAGCAGTAGGACCAGAACACGCTCAGGAGGTATTCCATGCACAGCGGCCACATGCGCCACTGGCGCCAGTGCAGCAGCGCCGGGATGTGGCGCAGCACGGTCTGGATGCCCCCGAGCGCCCAGCGCAGCCGCTGCTTCCACAGCCCGTGCAGGGTTTCGGGCATGAGAATCCAGGCCAGTGCCCGGGGCTGGAAGCACACCCGCCAGCCGGCGAGCTGCAGGCGCCAGCTCACGTCGATGTCCTCGGTCATCATGCCGGGGTGCCACAGGCCGACTTCGAGCAGGGCCTTGCGCCGGAACATGGCAATGACGCCCGAGACGGTGAACAGCCGCCCCCAGAGCTGCTGGCAGCGCTTGATGAGGCCGATGGTGGCCGAGAACTCGCCCACCTGCATGCGGCCGAGCAGCGTGGTGCGGTTGCGGATGCGGGGGTTGCCGGTGACGGCGCCCACCCGTTGGTCTTCCAGCATGGTGTCCATGAGCCAGCCGATGGCGTCCGTGTCGAGCAGGGCGTCTCCGTCGATGCCCAGGATGTATTCGCCCCGGGCGAGCAGCGCGGCGGTGTTGAGCCCCACGGCCTTGCCCTGGTTGTGCGCGTTGTGGACGACGCGCAGGTGGGTGGGATGCAGGCTGGCGAGCTCGTCGAGCAGGGTGCCGGTGGCATCGGTGCTGCCGTCGTTGACGGCAATGATCTCGAACGCAGGATAGCGGCTGCGCAGCAGCTGCCGCACCACCTCGCGGATGTGGGCGGCCTCGTTGTAGCAGGGAATGAGCACGCTCACCATGGGGGTGGAGGGCAGCAGCGTCACGGGGTTCTGGTGCCAGTGGCGCCGGCGCTCGAAGATGAGGGCGAATGCCAGCCCCCCGGCCATCCAGATGTAAGCCATGAGGAACGGATAGTAGAAGACGAAGGCCGACATCACATCTGCCAGCGTGGGTAGAGGCCTATGGATCCAGGAGAAGGCGTTCATGATGCGGCTCCCTGCAGACCGGTGAAGGGGGGCCGGCCAGCGGCGGACGGTGCGGCGGCACGCGGCAGCGCCAGGCCCGTGGCCTCGGTGGCTACCGACAGCCCCGCACGCAGGGCCGCGAGCGAGGGCTGATTGGCCGGAAAGTCGTCGGGATACCACCCGATGTGCCGGATGCCGCTGCGGCGCAGCAGCGCGGTCTGCGCGACGAGCACGTCGTCGGGCACCGGCTGGCGCGTGCGCCAGTCGCGGGTCTGCAGCTCGAACAGCACCCGCTGGGCGGCATCGGGCTCGGCCAGGGCACGGTGCGCCAGCTCGGCCAGCCAGCGGTCGGGGTCGGTGGCGCCTTCCATGAAGGGCATGGCCATGACGGCGGTGTAGTCGTAGCTGCGCAGGGCCTCGCGGTAGTCCTGGGCCATCCAGTCGCGGGCGGCAGGTTCGAGCACGGTGCGGGCGTACAGGTTGCGGGCGGTGCGCAGCCGGGGCTGCCACTGCCGCAGGCGTGCCGCCAGCTCCAGGGTGAAGCGGGTGAGCGCTTCGGTCTTGCCGGCAGCCCAGCGCGCGGCCAGCGCCGGATCGCGCCGGATGGCCGGAATGTCGCGCGGCAAGCCCCAGGAGGCATAGGTGTCGAGCGCGGCAGGGCTGGCGTCCTCGTCGTCGGCCATGGTGGCATCGTCATGGAAGAGCACGCCGGCAAACGCGGCATGGCTGCCCAGGTCGTCGTAGAGGTCGAGGATCAGGCGCCGCACGTCGGCATCGAAGGGCGAGAGCCGGGCATAGCGGTCCTGGTGGGCAGCGCCGCCCCTGTGCACGGCTTCGGCATGCACGCGGGCATCGGCCCGGACCACGCGCCCAGCCAGCGGATGCCTTGCCGGCAGGCGGAATGCCAGCACCGGCATCCAGGCGTACACGTCGGCCTGTGCGCGCGTCCGGATCTGCCACGCGGCCCGGCTGAACAGGTCGGCCCGCATGGGCAGGTGCCGGTTGGGAAAGTACAGCGCGTCGGCCACACCGTCCCCGTCGGCATCGGCATAGGCCTGCAGGAACACGGTGCGGGGGCCTGCGGCCTTGATGCGGTCGAGCAGGGCCGAAAGATTGCGCTCCTGCTGGGCCGGGTCGGGGTCGTACACGTAGTCCAGGTCGACGTGCAGCACGCGCTGGGCGGGCCGGATACCGGCATCGGAGTCCGGCTGCCGCAGCAGGGCGGCGTAGTCGGCCATGGTGGTGGAGTAGGACGCGTAGGCGCGGCCGATGGCATCGAGCGGGGCATCGACGCGGTTCGGTCCGTCGCGCAGCGTGGCCATGACAGGCAGGCCGACCCTGCGGGCCGCCTCCTGCGTATGCGCGTTGTAGCTGCCGTAGGGCCAGACCACCATGCGCGGCCGCTGCCCCACCTGCCGGGCAATGATCTGGCTGCTGGTGGCCAGGTCACGCTCCACCCGCTGCCGGTAGGCCGCCACGGTTTCATAGCGGCGGGTGGCCGGATCCCAGGCGAGAGACACCCCGGCGGGCAGCTGGTTGCCCTGGGGGTTGGCCTGCTGGCCGTGGTGCAGGTCATGGCTGTGGCTGGCGATCTCGACCAGGCCGGACTGCACCATCTCGCGGGCCTCGGCCCAGCTCACAAAGTCGGCACGCGGGCGCAGGCGGTCGCCGTAGGGCACCTGTCCGCCGGCGGGCGTCTCCATCCAGCGGGTGACGAGCGCCAGCACGGCCGGATAGCGGTACATGCGCAGGAGCGGGTACACCTTCTGGTAGAAGCTGGCGTAGCCGTCGTCAAAGGTGAGCAGCAGCGCCCGCGCGGGCAGCGGTGTGCGCCCCTCCCGCGCATCGAGGAGCTGCTGCACGCCCACCGGATGATGCCCGCTGTAGCGCAGCCACTCGAAGAATTCCGCCAGCGAGGCGCTGTTGACCGCCGCATCCTCGGGGTCGACGGCAAAGCTGGCCTTGACGTCGGCACGGATGTCGTGGAACACGATGGCACGGAAGGTGCGGCCATCGTCGGGATCGTCGACCAGGGTCAGCGCGCGGGCGGGCAGCGCCGCCACCACCGGCAGGGCCCCGGCCATGCGCAGGAACCTGCGGCGCCCGGCCGACGGCTCAGGGACGGAGGCAGAAAATTCCGCAGAGAAGTCTGCAGGGCCGGGGGCAGGGACAGGATCAGGAATCGTGTGCATGATGTCACCTCAGCGCCCAGGTCAGTCCGGCAAAGAGGGCGCGCCTGCGCTCCTTCACCCCGTCGAAGGGGCGGTCGGCCCAGCTCACCCCGTAATAGAACCCGGTCACAGGCGACAGTGCCCAGTCGTGCTGGTAGCGCACATCCAGGGTGCCCTGGCTGCCGTAGCCCCGCTGCCGGTAGGAGCCCACCCCCACCTCCAGGGTCTGCATCATGCGGCGGTCGCTGTCCTTCCAGGTCAGCACCTGCAGCCGCCCTCCCAGGCGGACATGCGTGTAGTGCTCGGGACTGAAATAAGCCACGTCCTGCCGGCCGAAGCCGCCATCGGTCACGCTCAGGCGGGTGCCGAACTGCACCACGGGCCCGCTGTACCAGCGCTCCTCCCAGCCGGCCACCCACTCGTGGCCCCGGTTGCCGTCGCCGAGCCGCAGCTGGCTGTAGCTCCCCTCGACGCGCCGCGATTCGCTGGGCGCCCAGCGCACGCCGGCCTCGTAGCGCTTGCCGGACACCCCGGCATCCCAGCCGCGCCAGGGCACATCCACCACGTTGGTGTCCGCTGCCGCATGGATCTGCCAGGCGTCGGTGAGGCGGTAGCTGCCGTCGAGCGCCACGCCGGTCGCGTTGCCATGACGGCCATGCAGCGACTGGTTGAGCTCGCCCTGCACGGCCCAGGGCCCCGACACCCACTGCGCCCCCAGCCCCACCCGTCCGTGCAGCGGGTGCTGGTCGTCATAGGTGCCGCTGGCCCACACATGGTGGGCAAACAGCCGCCAGTGGTCGCGCAGCAGCGGTGAGTAGAGCCGGGTGTCGACCAGCCGGTCGTCATTGGCGAGCGTGCCACCGTCGCGGCCGGCCGCCATGTCGATCTGCACATAGGCAGCAGCCCGCTGCGCGTATTCGCGCTCCATGCGCTGCACCCGCATGCTGTCCCCTTCCTGGGTGCGCAGCTGGGCGATCTGCTCCCGGGCCTCTCCCATGTCGCCCGATTCCATCAGCACATGGGCATAGCCGGCACGGCCCTCGCGGGATTCCGGGTGGTCGGTGAGCAGGGCCCGGTACAGGGCCCGCGCCCGCTCGGGACGCTGTCGCATGGCCTGGGCCTGCGCCGCCCCTGCGGCAAAGCCGACGTTGCCGGGAGCCGCCTCCACCAGCGCGGCATAGGCCTGCTCGGCCTGGGCCAGCCGGTCGCTGTAGAGCAAGGTGTTGGCCCTGAGCTGCTGCACCTCGTCATACTGTGCGTTGTGGGTGCCGGCCACGGGCGCCAGACGCTGCTGCCGGGGCGTGCGCGCTGCGATCCACGCCACCATGCGGTCCGCGTCGCCGAACCGCCCGGCGTCCACATAGGCATAGACCGTATCGGTGTACAGGTCGGAGGGCACTGCAATGGCACTGCCCCCCTCGCGCAGCGCCTCGTCGTAGAGCCCGGCCGCCACCCGTGCCTCCTGCCGGGCCGCATGGGCCCACGCCAGCGCGGCCTTGCCGTAATACGGCAGTGGCAGTCCTTCGGCCTGCGCCCGTGCAGCCAGCTGCTCGATGGCCTCCGGCTGCTCGCGCTCCCTGTCGGCCTGCATCCGGTCGGCCAGCGCAGATGCACGCAGAGCCTTCCAGGCGGGCGTGTCCCAGTCGGCTCCCGCTGCTGCACGCATGCCGGCATCCTGCCGGGCATAGTCGGCATCCAGGGCATTGAGCGCCTCGAAGCGGGCGGCCCCGGTGTGCTGATCCCGGCTCGCCACGGCCCAGCGCAGACGCGCAGCCAGACCGGCCAGTGCAATGCGCTGCCGGTCCAGCGGACCGAGCGTGGTCAGCATGCGGCCCTGCGGATCGCGCGCATCGTCGCTCAGGGCCCCCGGAGCACGCAGTGCCAGAAGGGCCGCCACCCGTGCATGCTGGGCATAGGCGTTGTCGGGGTCGAGCGCCAGCTCCGCCTCGTACCACTGCACGGCCTGCAGCAGATCGCCCTGCGCCTCGGCCCGTGCCGCCCGCAGCTCCAGCACATCGAGCCGCTGCCGGAGCGGGCCATGGGCTGCGCGGGCCTGCAGGGCTTCGAGCGCCGGGCCGGCCTCGGTCTGCTGCCCGGCATCGATCATCCACTGCACACGCCGCATGGCCGGCTCCCACGCGCCCGGCAAGAGCGCCTCCATGCGGGCGATGACCCGGCCCTGCAGTTCCGTCTGCCGGACGGTGCGGCATGCCGCCAGCAGCGCAGGCAGGGCATAGTCCGCCCAGCCTTCGCCTGCCGTGCCGCCCTGGGACGCCGCCAGGGCCACGACCTGCCGGTCCAGCGCCACGCGGTGCCCTACCACCAGGGCGTCGGCCACCACACGCACACGCTCCGGCCCGGCTGGCAGCTCCTGCGCCCAGCCCCGCAGCGTGGCAAAGACCTGATCGCCCCGCGCCCGGCCCGCGCGCCAGTCCGCCACCAGCGCGTCATGCGCCTGCGCGCTGTAGGGCGCCGGCCTGTCCGCATCGGACGCTGCGGGCTGCCGCTCCGGCGCCCTGGGTGCACCACCCTCCTGCGCCTGTGCCCAGGGGGCGGCACCGGCCAGCAGCGCAGCCATGGCTACCCCTTTCCATGACGCCTCCCGGGCCCGAGGGAACGGGGGCGCACGACGGCAGATCGAATGGCTCATGGCAGACCTCCCTGCGACGGACAAAGCATCGCCTGTAATCGTTGTTGTGCAGTGCGAGCAGATGGTTCGATTGTCTGAGAAACATTTATTTACATATGGTCATCTTGTAACAAACGCCGTATTTCTCCCGTCGCACTCCGTCTTTATGCCGATCCCGCATGCACTTAGCAGGCCCAGCTCATGTAAAGACACATCGCTCGCATCCGCCCTCGGGACGGTACCCATCGGCTCCACTCGCCCTTTTCTATGTACCATAGCCCGGTCATTCGTAACAAACTGTGCCTCATCCATGACGAAAACAAGACAGTCCGCCCAGCAGACGGCCTCGCAGCGCCCCGCGACGTCCCACCTCTCCCCTCGTCCACCCGCCGGGAGCCAGCAAGGGTAAGTACGGAGCGACGGGGACTGCGCGCGGCCTTACAGTGGCGCCACTCGATCTGCATTCCGGTGCAGCCACGAGGGACGAGGAGACATCCCCCAGAACGCCAGACAGGCGTCCCCAGGCCGGCACGACAGTGCCGGCCTTTTTTGCGCCCAGCCGTTGCCACGAAAAAAAGCCGCCACGGAATTCCGTGGCGGCTCGGGAGATGCGGCCCCGGGCACAGGGCCCGGAGCACATGCATCAGCTTGCTCAGCGGTTGTAGGCTGCTTCGCCGTGGCTGGTGATGTCCAGACCTTCGCGCTCTTCGTCTTCGGGCACACGCAGGCCGAACACCAGATCCACCAGACGGTAGGCGATGAAGGACACGATGCCGGACCACAGGATGGTGATGATCACGCCCTGGAACTGCACCCACATCTGGTGAGCCATGTTGTAGTCGGCCGCGCCGGTGCCACCCAGGCTGGGAGCCGTGAGCACGCCGGTCATCAGGGCGCCCAGGATACCGCCGACACCGTGCACGCCGAAGGCGTCGAAGGCGTCATCGACATTGAGCAGGCGCTTGAGGCCAGTCACACCCCACAGGCAGACGGGGCCAGCGATCAGGCCGAGGACGATGGCGCCCATGGGGCCCACGGTACCGGCAGCCGGCGTGATGGCCACGAGGCCGGCCACGGCGCCGGAGGCAGCACCCAGCATGGAGGGCTTGTGCTTCTTGAGCGCTTCGGTGCCGATCCAGGACATGGCAGCCATGGCGGTCGCCAGCAGCGTGTTCACGAAGGCCAGAGCGGCGATGCCGTTGGCTTCGAGAGCGGAGCCGGCGTTGAAGCCGAACCAGCCCACCCACAGCAGAGAGGCACCCACCATGGTCAGCGTCAGGCTGTGGGGCATGAACGCTTCCTTGCCGAAGCCGGTGCGCTTGCCGATGACGTAGGCACCCACCAGACCGGCGATACCGGCGTTGATGTGCACCACGGTGCCGCCGGCGAAGTCGAGTGCGCCCGCCTTGAACAGGTAGCCATTGCCGCTCCACACCATGTGGGCGATCGGCGCATAGCTGAAGGTGAACCACAGGGCGGAGAACGCCAGCACGGCCACAAAGCGCGCACGCTCGGCGAAGGCACCCACGATCAGCGCAGCGCTGATGGCAGCGAACGAGCACTGGAAGGCCACAAAGGCCAGCTCGGGCAGCTTGGCATCGGGGCTGAAGGTGTCGGCCAGAGAGGTCGGCGTGACGCCTGCCAGGAAGGCCTTGCCCAGGTCACCGATGAAGTAGCCGCCGCCGTTGAACGCCAGGCTGTAGCCGTACAGGGCCCACAGCACGCTCACCAGCGAGAACACCACGAACACCTGGATCAGCACGGACAGCATGTTCTTGGCACGGGCCAGACCGCCGTAGAACAGCGCCAGACCGGGGATGCTCATCATGATGACGAGCACGGTGGACACCAACAGCCAGGCGGTATCGCCCTTGTTGACGGTGGCCTTGACGGCAGAAGCCGCAGCCGAGGCAGCCGGAGCGGCTGCGGAAGCGGCGTCCTGCGCCCAGGTGCTGCCGCTGGCCAGAGCCAGCCCGGCACCGGCCAGGGCCAGGAAGGGAAGGAACGATTTCTTCATGATGAAATTCCTCGATGGATTGCAGCCTTGCGGCCCTTACAGCGCCACGCTGCCGGTCTCGCCGGTGCGGATGCGGATGACCTGCTCCAGCGGAGACACGAAAATCTTGCCGTCGCCGATCTTGCCGGTGCGGGCGGCATTCTCGATAGCCTCGACAACCTGGTCGACCAGGGTGTCTTCGACGGCAGCCTCGACCCTGACCTTGGGCAGGAAGTCGACGACGTATTCGGCGCCGCGGTACAGCTCGGTGTGGCCTTTCTGGCGACCGAAGCCCTTGACCTCGGTCACGGTGATGCCCTGCACGCCCACATCCGACAGTGCCTGGCGGACTTCGTCGAGCTTGAAGGGTTTGATGATGGCGGTCACGAGTTTCATGGTGTATGGATCCTTGTTCAGATGATCAGAAGGTGTACTTGACGCCCAGGATGGCCTTGCCCTTGTTGACGTAGCCATAGTTGCTGGACTTGTCGGCGCCCACGAAGGCAGCGGTCAGGGTGGTCTTGGGCATGAAGTCCCAGGCCACGCCCACGCTGTAGTCGGTGTAGCTGGGCAGACCGGCGGCGCGCACGTCGCTGGTCATGAAGGTATGGCCCACGGAGGCGTTGAACGTGAGGCCGTCACGCAGGGGATGCGCCCAGGCCAGGTTCAGGTAGCCGGTGTTGCGGCCGTTCTCAAGACCGAAGTACTTGCTCGACACGGTGTGCGAGTACTTGAGCGTGAGTTCCTTATAGGTGGCACCTGCGTACAGCTCGGTGGTGCTCAGGGCATTGGCACCGGGGTACTGGTAGCGCAGCACGCCGACGTCCCAGCCCAGGGGGCCGGTGGCGAACTTGTAGCCGCCGTAGAAGTCCATTTCCACGTTGGCATTCTTGCCGGAGGTGCTGGTGGGATCGGGCAGCTTGATGGTGGAGTTCCAGTTGCCGAGATACAGCCCATTGGAGAACGCGTAGTCCACGCCGCCCTGCAGAGCCGGACGGGAATAATGCTCGCTGCCCGTGAAGTACTGGTCCTGACCACGGTACTTGTACAGGCTCACCAGACCGATGTTGAAGGACAGCGGGGAGCTGGCCTCTGCCGCAGGCGCCGGGGTGGCGGCGGCAGAAGCGGGAGCTGCGGCAGCAGGAGCGGCTGCATCTTCAGCCCAGACGGCGCCGCAGGAAGCGGCAGCAGCCAGTGCGGCGAGGGAGAGGAGCGATTTCTTCATGGACGTTGCTTCCATTGCAGTTGATGATGCGGACGGTGTAGCAGGAACCATGCCAACACATTTTGGCACCAGGTGCACCAGGGACGTGCATCCGGCATGGTGCACCCCATCCGCCAGTCAGCCGGTGCCAGGTGCAACTTGGGGCGCCTGCCGGAGCCCCGGGCTGGCCGGCCTGTCCGCCCCGGCCAGCACGCACCGCCCCTGTCCTTCATTCTTGCGCAAGCACCCCACGCAAAAGATGCAGATACGCATCCTGCTTTTGTGCCTGCGCCAGAGGAGGTTGCAGCGCAGCATGGAGCTTTCCGGCAGCTTACGGCACGCCTCTGGTTCCCCTGTACCGGCCTGTTGCTCGGTACGGTGCCTCACGGGGCACGGGCGCACCAATACAGTGCGAAATGTATCCTGTGTTTGCACCCGGACGTCCATGGCATCCGCGCACGGGGCCTCTGGAGCCGCCTTGGCACATGCCTCGCGCACGGCCGGACGCCGCTCCGGAAGCGCCCAGGGTGGCCGAGGCCATCGCGGGATAGGTATCATCCACAGTCATTGCCGCCCCTGCTCCGGGGGCCGAGCCCCTTCCGGTGCCCGCCTTGCGCGGCGCATGCGGAGATGATCATTCCCGAGGTCGCATCTTGTCTTCCATTTCCACTGCGGGCGAGGCCCCTATTTCCGACACACCCGATACCACCACACCCCCGGCCATGTGCCTGTCGGGGCTCGAACCCCTGGTGATCGGCAAGGGCCATCTTTTCGTCAACATCGGCGAACGCACCAACGTCACGGGGTCCAAGGCGTTTGCCCGGCTGATTCTCAACGGCCAGTACGAGGAGGCCCTGGCGGTGGCCCGCCAGCAGGTGGAAAACGGCGCCCAGATCATCGACATCAACATGGATGAGGCCATGCTCGACAGCAAGGCCGCGATGGTGCGCTTCCTCAACCTGATCGCCAGCGAACCCGAGATCGCCCGCGTGCCCATCATGGTGGACAGCTCCAAGTGGGAGGTCATCGAGGCCGGTCTGCGCTGCATCCAGGGCAAGGCCATCGTCAACTCCATCAGCCTCAAGGAAGGCGAGCAGAAGTTCCGCCACGAGGCCCTGCTGTGCAAGCGCTATGGCGCGGCCGTGGTGGTCATGGCCTTCGACGAACAGGGCCAGGCCGACACCTACGAGCGCAAGACCGCCATCTGCGAGCGGGCCTACCGGCTGCTGGTCGACGAGATCGGCTTTCCGCCCGAAGACATCATCTTCGACCCCAACGTCTTCGCCATTGCCACCGGCATCGACGAGCACAACAACTACGCGGTCGACTTCATCGAGGCCACGCGCTGGATCAAGGCCCACCTGCCGGGCGCCAAGGTGTCGGGCGGGGTTTCGAACGTGTCCTTCAGCTTCCGCGGCAACGAGCCGGTGCGCGAGGCCATCCATACCGTGTTCCTCTACCACGCCATCCAGGCGGGCATGGACATGGGCATCGTCAACGCCGGCATGATCGGGGTGTACGACGAGCTCGATCCCGATCTGCGCACCCGCGTCGAGGACGTGGTGCTCAACCGCCGCCCCGATGCCGCCGAGCGCCTGCTCGAAATCGCCGAATCCGCCAAGGGCGCCGCCCGCGACGACAGCCGCAAGCTCGAATGGCGCAACGCCCCCGTCAACGAGCGCCTGAGCCATGCCCTGGTGCACGGCATCACCGACTTCATCGTCGAGGACACCGAGGAAGCCTACCAGGAGGTGCTGCGCAAGGGCGGCCGCCCGCTGCATGTCATCGAAGGCCCGCTCATGGACGGCATGAACGTGGTGGGCGACCTGTTCGGCCAGGGCAAGATGTTCCTGCCGCAGGTGGTCAAGTCCGCCCGCGTCATGAAGCAGGCCGTGGCGCATCTGGTGCCCTACATAGAAGAGGAAAAGCGCCAGCAGGAAGCCGCCGGCATGGACGTGAAGTCGCGCGGCCGCATCATCATGGCCACCGTCAAGGGCGACGTGCACGACATCGGCAAGAACATCGTCACCGTCGTGCTCCAGTGCAACAACTTCGAGGTCGTGAACATGGGCGTCATGGTGCCCTGCCACGAGATCCTGGCCCGCGCCAAGGCCGAAGGGGCGGACATCATCGGCCTGTCCGGGCTCATCACCCCGAGCCTGGAGGAAATGCAGTACGTCGCCTCCGAGATGCAGAAGGACGACCACTTCCGCCTGCGCCACATTCCGCTGCTCATCGGGGGCGCCACCACGAGCCGGGTGCACACGGCCGTCAAGATCGCCCCGCACTACGAAGGCCCGGTGGTCTACGTGCCCGATGCCTCGCGCAGCGTGGGCGTGGCCCAGAACCTGCTCGGCGACGGCCACGATGGCTTCGTCGAGAACCTGCACACCGACTACGAACGCATCCGCCAGCAGCACGCCGGCAAGAAGCAGCAGGTGCTGTGGCCGCTGAGCAAGGCCCGTGCCAACGCCACGCCGATCAACTGGACGGCCTATGTGCCGCCTCGCCCGCACTTCATCGGGCGACGCGAATTCCGCCACGTCGATCTGGCCACGCTGCGGCCCTACATCGACTGGGGACCGTTCTTCCAGACCTGGGATCTGGCCGGCAGCTTCCCGGCCATCCTGCAGGACGAGGTGGTGGGCGAGGAGGCCCGCAAGGTCTATGCCGACGGCCTCGCCATGCTCGACCAGATCATCGAGCACCGCTGGCTGACCGCCAACGGCGTGATGGGGCTGTGGCCCGCCAACACGGTGCACCACGACGACATCGCTCTCTATGCCGATGAGTCCCGCTCCACCCCGCTGCTCGTGTGGCACGGCGTGCGCCAGCAGACCGAAAAACAGGTGATCGGCGGCGTGCAGCGTCCAAGCCGCTGCCTGGCGGACTTCGTTGCCCCGCGCGACCGCCTGCCGGTACCGGCTCCCACCGACTTCCCTGCGGACGGGGAACCGGGCCGCGACTATCTGGGCGCCTTTGCGGTCACGGCCGGCATCGGGGCCGAAGTGCGGGAAGCCGTCTATGCCGCCACGCACGACGACTATTCCAGCATCCTGTTCAAGTCCCTGGCGGACCGGCTGGCCGAAGCCTTTGCCGAATACCTGCACCAGCGCGTCCGTACCGACCTGTGGGGCTACGCACGCGACGAAGCCCTCGACAACGCCGCCCTGATCGCCGAGTCCTACCGCGGCATCCGACCTGCACCGGGCTACCCCGCCTGCCCGGATCACCGGGTCAAGAAGCCGCTGTTCGAGCTGCTGCAGGCCGAAAGCATCGGCATGGGCCTCACGGAAAGCTACGCCATGACGCCTGCAGCCAGCGTCAGCGGCTTCTATTTCAGCCACCCCGAGAGCACCTACTTCAGCGTGGGCAAGATCGGCATGGACCAGGTCCGCGATCTGGCCGAGCGCAGCGGTGCACCCCTCCCCGAGGTCGAACGCGCCCTCGCACACCAGCTCGACCTGTAAACGGCTCTCCGCGGCTCCGTGTCACGAGCGTCTGCAAGACGGCGCCCCTCTGCCGCCCGGTGCTCTGCCCCGGGCGGTTTTATTTTGTCTAGGGCCGCTCATGCTGGCGCCTGTTCCATGCCCGCAGCCGTATAGGGGCCGATCCTCTCTCTGACTTCTCGATAGCCCCAGAGCAGCCCCTGCGCCCTCCTGCCGCCTCCAGGAGGTCCCGCATCGCCCTGCTTTTGTCGGCGCCGCATCCAAGACGTCGGTGCGGCATGGGCTGAAAAATCGCTCCGCTATGTGATATTCACATTATTCAACAGGCGATGGATTTAATATATCTTTCATGCTTCATTATTTTCATTCACTGCTCCGGCTCGATTTCCATTCTGGTGCACGAATGGCACTTGATATATAAAACTTTTGAGTTACAAATATTCACAATGCAAAGGCACGATTCTTGCTTTTCATTTTATTAATGTAGAATATTTCCCACGTCCTGCCCCATCCAGCCACGCGCAAGCAGCATAGGAACTTCGTTTAAGTTATTAAAAAATATAAAAGAATCGTTCCAGGCAGCTTCCAGAAAGTTCCTCGACACCTTGCGATAAATCAAACAAAAACAACAGGTTGCATGTAAAGTGCAGCCCGCATTCTTGCTGTTCGCCGCAGCGCACATCCCGGTGAGGTACGGGATTGCGCACATACAGACGCCCTTCTTTCATTCATTTATCATTAATATGAATGAAGGGGAATGCTTCTATCATCCCGTCTTCGCCAGATACGCTTCTTCTCATCCAAAGCCTGATTTATGATGCATGGAAAATCAATATCTCCATGCTTTCATGGACGCAATGCCTGAATAAAACGCCCGTTCATTTCGCCGATATTTGAAACATTGCCGTCCAGATCGTGCCATGTGCGTACTGCGCCCCCTTTTCACGAGTCGCCACCATGCTGTCCTTCCATCCTGAAACTCCTTCCAAGTCCGCATCCATCGCGCACCGGGGCTTCACGCTGGTGGAAGTCATGATCGTGGTGGCAGTGGTGTCCATCCTGGCGGCAATCGCCTACCCGAGCTATACCCGCTACGTGCTGCGCAGCAAGCGCAACGCCGTCGAGAGCTACCTCATGGAAGTGGCCAACCTGGAGCAGCGCTATCTGCTCGACGCCCGCAGCTACACGGCCAACCTGTCCACCGATCTCGGCACCTCGGTGCCCTCCAACCTCACCAGCAGCTACACCGTGACGGCCACCGTCACCTCCACGCCGCCGGGCTTCACGCTCACTGCCACGCCCATCGGCGCCCAGCTGGCCGACACGGACTGCGGCACCATCACCCTGGATCAGGCCAACCAGAAGACGGCCTCCGGCAGCGCAGGAGCGGCGTCATGCTGGTAGTGCACCGCCCCAGGGTCAGGGGCTTCACCCTGATCGAAATGATGACGGTGGTGGTCATCGTGGCCATCCTGGCGGCGTTTGCCGTTCCGAATTTCCGGCAGTTCGTGGTCAACCAGCGGGTGCGCAACGCCTCCTTCGACCTGACAGCCACCCTGCTGCTCGCACGCAGCCAGGCGATTTCCGAGAACCGCAACGTCAGCATGGTGCAGAGCGGCTCGTCCGGCAGCGGCTGGATGGGGGGCTGGAACGTGACGGACGGCACCACCATCCTGCAACGCAACATGGCAGTGACGGGTGTGTCGATTTCCGATTCCGCCAGCCTGAGCACCGTCACCTACGCCCCCAACGGCCGCACCTCCACCGCGGCCACCCGGTTCACGGTGCAGGCATCCCCCGCCCTGGACGGTGTGTCGCCGCGCTGCGTCACCATCGCGCTCAACGGCATGCCGAGCGCCAAGACAGGAGCATGCTCATGAACGCCCGACAGAGAGGCATCTCGCTGATCGAGGTGCTGGTCACGCTGATTATCCTGCTGGTGGGGCTGCTCGGGCTTGCGGGCCTCGTGGCCCACTCGAACCAGTCCGAAATGGAGTCCTACCAGCGCGTGCAGGCCCTGCAGCTCATGAACGACATGGTGAGCCGCCTCAACGCCAACCGCCAGGTGGCCAGCTGCTATTCCAACAGCACCACGGGTGTCACCCTGGGCACGGGCGCCACCTCGATCCCCACCTGCGGCACCGGGTCCTCGGCACAGCAGACCCAGGCCACCAACGACCTCACCGAGTGGGACACCCTGCTCAAGGGCAGTGCCGAGCTCAGCGGCACCTCCAGGATCGGGGCCATGATCGGCGCGCGCGGCTGCATCACGCTCGACGACGCCACCAACAATGTCTACATGGTGACGGTGTCGTGGCAGGGATTGGCTCCCACCGCCGCCCCCTGCTGTCCGACGGGGTGACGCCCTTCCCGTGCGGCAACGGCCAGTACAGCAACGAAAAGCTGCACCGCATCGTCACCGCCAAGGTGCGCATAGGGAAACTGTCATGACGCGCTCGACCCTGTTCCCCGTGTCCGGGCGCCGGCAGCGCGGCCTGACCCTCATCGAGCTGATGGTGGCCATCACCATCAGTCTGTTCATCATGGCGGCACTGGGCAGCCTGCTGGTGTCGAACACCAACACGCGCACGGAGCTGGACCGCTCCTCCCGCCAGATCGAGAACGGCCGCTATGCCGTGCAGCTGCTCACGCAGGAAATCGAACAGGCCGGGTACTTCAACTACCTCAGTGCCAAGTCGTATGCCGCGGTGGCTCCCACGGCCTGCGCCACAGGTGTGAGCGCCCTGGGCTATTCCTCCACCACCACCTCGGGGGCCTCGTCCACCCTGCCTTTTCCGGTCTACGATCCGGGCACCATCCCTGGCTCCACCTGCCTGCCCAACGCCAGCACCACCACGCCTGTGCTGATCGTGTCGCGGGTGTCGTCGGTGGAACTGGCTGCCGCCAGTGCCGTCACCGGCGAGACGTATCTGCAGACCTCGCTGTGCAGCAGCGAAACCCAGCCCTTCATCGCAGCCACCACCGCATCCGGCGGCACCCCCTATACCCTGACCACCAAGGACTGCAGCACCAAGGCTCCGGTTCACAAGGTGATGCAGCGCATCTACTACCTGGCCACGTGCAACGACTGCGGCACCACCACCAACGACCACGTGCCCACACTCAAGGTGGCCGAGTTCGTGAACGGCGCCTACACCGTCACCCCGCTGGTCGACGGTATCCAGGATCTGCAGTTCGACTACGGCATCGACATGGACAGCAACGGCTCGCCCGACTGCTATGTGCATGCGCCCGGAGCTCCCGATGTGACACAGATCACTTCCACCCGCTGCCCCCTGCCCACAGCGGGCTATGACTGGCTCACCACCCCGGCCAACAACTGGAAGAACGTAGTGACGGTGCGTGTGCACGTGCTGGCCCGCAGCACCGAAACCAGCCCCGGCTGGACCGATACCCGCACCTACCAGATGGGCCTGCCGGCGACCGGCACTACCCTGGTGACGGATGGCCCCTACCGCGATGCCTACAAGCGCCATGTCTACACCGCCACGGCCCGCCTCTACAACATCGCCGGCCAGAGGGAGTGAATCCATGGCAGCCCGTCTCCATCCCCTTGCCCGTCGCCCGCATGTCTCCGCCCGCCATCAGCGGGGGATCACCATGATCGTGGCCCTTGTGTTTCTGGTCATCATGATGATCGTGGCGCTGTCCGCCATGAAGGTGGCCACGCTCAACACCAAGATCGTGAGCAACCAGCAGTTCCAGACCGAAGCCGACCTGGCAGCCCAGCAGGGGCTGGAGTACACGGTCAGCAACGACTTCTCGACCATGACCTCGGCCTACACCATGCTGGTCGACTCCAACGACAGCGGCAAGACCGGCGCCCAGTATACGGTGACGGTCCAGGTGCCCACGTGCCTTGGCATCCGCCCCATCCTGCTCAACCAGCTGGATCTCTCCAGCAGCTCGGACAACGCCTGCACCGGCAGCCTGGCCTCCACCACCTCCGGCATCGCAGGCACCTCATCGACCGGGGCCTCGCTGTGCTCCAACTCCAACTGGGACCTGCGCTCCAGCGCCGCAGGCAGCACCGGCAGCGCCACGAGCACCACCCTCCATCAGGGCATGGCCATGCGCGTGCTCGCCGGCACCTCCTGCCCCAACTGAACCGAACCCGAGACTGGCCTTTCTGGGACCCTTCATCATGAACGTCCGACACCTCCTTCGCACCTCGCTGCTGACTTCGCTGCTCGCGCTGTGCGCGCTCCAGGGCCACACCGAAGACATCGACATCTACAACGGCGTGCAGTCCAACGCGCCGCCCAACCTGCTGATGATCCTGGACAACTCGGCTGCAGCCGACTCGTCGGTGAACAGCTTCAGCTGCCCGGTGACCAACCTGCCGTTCGATGCCGCCAAGGTCTTCGGCATCGACAAGTGCGCGATCTACAACGCCGTGTCGTCCATCGTGAGCAACCCGGTGCTGTACGGCAACATCAACCTGGGGCTGATGTACTTTCCCACGGCCAACGCCATCAAGAACGGCGGGCAGTTCGTGGTGCCGGCCTACTCGCCCACGCCGTCGACCCTGCTGTCGATGAGCGGCACTGCTCCGACCATCACCGCCAAGACGACCACGAAGGGCAACACCACCACGACCTCCTACAGCGTTGCTGGCGGCACGGGCGGCATCGGCACCATGCTCACCTCGCTGTTCAACCTGAGCCTGGCCACCGACAAATCGAACAACAACCAGATGGGCCAGACCATGCAGGAGTCCTGGGCGTTCTATGGCGGACACACGGGGCTGTCGGGCCTGACCTACCCCGGCGTCAGCTCGGCCAACTGCGCCAAGAAGTTCGTGCTCTACATCACTGCGGCAGCCGGCAACGGCAACGGCAACGCCACCAAGCCGCAGGACCCGGGCGGACTGGCCGCCAGCGCGCTCAACACCGCCTATGCCAGCGCCAGCGGCGGTTCCTCCAGCTACCCCCAGATCGTCTCTCCCCAGTGGCCGCAGAACTGGAAATCCCCGATCTCCGGCGTCACGGCCTCCAGCAAGTACCAGAGTGACCCGAGCGACGAGTGGGCGCAGTTCATGTCGCGCTACAACAACGCCATCACCACCTACACCATCATCCTGAGCGATGGCACCAACCCCGACTACGAGCAGGCCGTCGTGAGCATGGCCAGCAACAGCGGGGGCAAATACTTCATCATCAACCCCAACTCCACCTCGGCCATCAGCCAGCTCACCAACGCCCTCACCCAGATCTTTCTGGAAGTGCAGGCCGTCAACAGCGTGTTCGCGGCCCCGGTGCTGCCCGTGAGCTCGAACGCACAGGGCTCCTACGCCAACCAGGTCTTCATCGGCATGTTCCGCCCCGACCCCAACGCCAACCCGCGCTGGATGGGCAACCTCAAGCAATACCGCATGGGCGTCAACACCACCGACGCCTTCAACACCCAGCTCTATCTGGCCGACGCCTCGTGGGGTCCCTACCCTTCCGGGTTCGACTCCAACGCGGCCCTGAGCTCGGCGGGCACGGGCTTCATCTCGCCCTCGGCCGTGAGCTTCTGGACCTCCAAGGACACCAGCCACTCTCCCGATGCCTACGGCGGCTTCTGGACCAATGCCACCACCATCCAGGGCGGCAAGGACGGCTATGACTGGGCCGACGGCCAGATCGTGGAAAAAGGCGGTGTGAGCCAGCGGCTGCGCCTCAGGTACCTGACCAACACGTCCGACACCAGCGGCAACTACAGCACCACCATTCCGCTCTACACCTGCACCACGAGCGGCTGCTCCAACGGCAGCAACACGACTCTGAGCAGCATGCCCTTCAGTGCCACCACCGCCAGCTCCAGCCCGGCCATCGTCCTGGACTTTTCCAAGCTGGTCGCCAATGCCGTGGCCAACATCAAGCAGCTCATCGGCTGGACGCTGGGCCGCGACCCCTCCGTGGTCAGCGACACCCTGGCCGGCGCCGAAATGAGCGCCCCGCCCGTGGTCACTTCGCCCGACACCGCCATCACCGTGCGCGGCTCGATCCATGGCGACGTGCTGCACTCGCGGCCGGCCGTGGTGAACTACGGCGGCACCACCGGAGTGGTGGTGTTCTATGGCGCCAACGACGGCGTGTTCCGCGCCGTCAACGGCAACCAGCCCCCCTCCAGCAACACCAGCCCCGCCCCGCTCGGCACCTGCACGCTCTCCAACACCTGCGCCATCGGCACCACCGAGCCCGGCGGCACGCTCTGGGGCTTCATCGCCCCCGAGTTCTATACCAGCCAGACCTCGCCCAAGCCCAACACCCCGCTCGGCCGCCTGTACCTCAACAGCCCCCCGATCGGCCCCTCCGTGCTCAATGCGGATGGCACGTTCGCCACGCGTCCCAAGCCCTATTTCTTCGACGGCTCCCCGAGCTACTACCAGGACTTCACCACCGACCCGAACAACAAGAAGGTCTGGCTCTTCCTCTCGGCACGCCGGGGCGGCCGGCTGCTCTATGCCCTGGATGTCAGCAACCCCACTGCCCCCAAATTCAAGTGGAAGCTCGACAACAACTCCTCAGGCATGTCCGAGCTCGGCCAGACCTGGTCACAGCCCAAGGTGGCCTTCCTCAAGGGCTATACCCACACCGTCACCGTGACCAATGCCGATGGCACCACCACCACCAAGACGGTAGCCAAGCCCGTGCTGATCTTCGGCGCCGGCTATGACCAGAACGAGGACGGCGAACCCCCGGGCTGCACCGACTACACCACCGACCCGCCCACCAAGGTCAACGACCCGATCTGTCGGGGCAACTACAACTCGGCCAATGCCAACGCCTCCCGGCGCAGCGACACCATGGGACGCGGCATCTTCGTGCTCGACGCAGACACCGGTGCGCTCCTGTGGTCGGCCAGTGCAAGCGCCACTACCAACACCACGACCTGCACCTCCGGCACCAACGCCTGCAACGTCAACGTACCCGGCATGACCCATGCCATTCCGGCCGACGTGACGCTGGTGGACCGCGACTACGACGGCTACATCGACCGCCTCTACACGGCCGACACGGGCGGCAACATCTGGCGGGTGGACATGCAACCCACCGGCACGGGCGCCTTCAACACCTGGCGCGTGACGCAGATCGCCGCTCTGGGCGGGCTGCCGACCGACCCAACGCCCCGCAAGTTCTTCTACCCCCCGGACGTAGCCCCGGGCAAGACCTACGACGCCGTGCTGGCCATCACCGGCGACCGCGAGCACCCCACCTACACCACGCAGAGCTACAAGGCCAATGCAATCATCAACCGTTTCTACATGCTCAAGGATGACTCAGGCTATATCGAACAACGTTATGCCTCCTCTGATCCGTCGGTGCCAAATGGCGTAAATGACGCCACCAGCTCCACCTCGACGGACACGCCCACCAACCTGTTCAACGCCACCAGCGCCACCTACGACGGCAGCGGACAGGGCTTCTTTGTCTCGCTGGCGGGCGGCGCGGGCGAAAAGGGCGTCAACGCGCCCACCGCCTTCGGGGGTGTGGCCTACTTCGGCACCAACCAGCCGCAGTCGGTCCAGTCCGGTCAGTGCAACGCCAACCTGGGCGTGGCACGGTCCTACTCGGTCAACTACCTCACGGGAGCCTTGGTGAGCAACGTGCTCGACGGCGGAGGTCTGCCGCCTTCGCCCGTGACCGGCTTCGTCAACGTCACCGTCAACGGCCAGGACGTGACACTGCCCTTCGTGATCGGGGGACCGGGCAGCCAGTCGGCCTTCGGCGCCGTCAAGCCCACGATTCCCATCAACAGCAAGCGCTACCGCACCTACTGGTACCGCGAAAAGGACCAGTGATCCCGGGCCGGGGGCCCTGCGCCCCCAGCCGGGTCACCGGCGCCTGCGAGTGAAACGGAACCGGTGCCACCACCGCTGAATGGCCCGCTCGGCCTTCACGGACGGATGTAGCCCACGGCGCTCCAGGCTGGCCACGAACTTGGCATCCGGCTTCAGAATATGGTCGCGCAGCCACTGGCCAATGATCTGCATGAGCTGCTGGTTCACCCCCATGGGCGCCATCGCCGCCTGCTCGCTGAGCACCCGCAGCTCGGCCAGGAGACGGTCATGGGCGCGCTTGTGCGCCGCATAGTCCTTGAAGTTCAGGATGCGCATGAGGGACTCTTCGGTGGCAAAGTGGACCGACGTGTAGTGGCCCAGGTGGCCCAGGATGCGCAGCGTCGTCTCGCTGCTGGCGTGCTGCTCCACGGCGTCGCACAGCTCGTTGTAGATATCGATCAGCTCCCTGTGCTGCTGGTCGATTTCCGGAAAGCCGAGCGCGATGGATTCATTCCAGGTGATCTTGTCCATGATGGCGATGTCAGAGCATTCTGTGACGACGGAACAGCCCCCTCCGGGCCGCTGCCATGCCCCTCGCATGGCTTTCCGTCATATGGGATTGCCATTGTGGAGATGAACATCTGTCCAAAACACCGCTATCTGCGCATATCGTGCAGCCGCGTGCCATAAGTCACGCTCTGGATGGCACCAGATGCCGACAGTGGCGTTGCTTGTCCACAGCACCGCACGGATGTCCCTCCCCACCCGCACATCGACAAGCAAGAAACGCTCCTCCGTTGCGCAGCTCTGGGAGCGCCGAATGCAGCACCGGCACACGGTCTGCCGCGCTGCCAGACCATGGAACCCCCGTAGAATGAAGGCCATCATTCCATACCCCCATCACAGACAAGCAAGGAGATAGGCATGCTGTTCAAATTCAAATCCCAGGCCGCAGGCGACGTGATCATGCTGGCCCCCCATGCCCACCAGGTGCTCGAAGCCATCGGCAAGGAACCGGCCGAGCGCGGCGTGATCCTGGCAGCGGACATGCCCGCCGCCATCACCGCCCTCGAACAGGCCATGAAGGCCTCTGAAGCCCAGGCCAGAAAGCCCGATCAGGACGTGGACGAACAGGGCGAGGCCGATGCCGACGACAGCGTGCCCTTCTATGCCCGCGCCCAGCCCTTCCTGGATCTGCTCAAGGTCAGCCACCAGCAGGGCAAGGACATTGTCTGGGGCGTGTAACAAACCTCTTTTTTCTTTGTTTTTTTACAACAAAGAGTCTTCTCAAGCCCGCCGCATGGCGGGTTTTTTGTCGTCCCCATTTTGGAGCACGATGTCGCCATTCCCCAAAAAGGCTCTCGCAACCGCATGAATTCATGAGGAATTATGAAATGCGGCATTCTGGGTGCACCATACCCGCAGAAACATGCCCATGCACTGCACCAATTGATGGCGCCCACGCACCCCCTTGATGCCAGAAAAAGGCGTAACAACATCCACAAAGTCTTGACAAGCAATACCTGAGTGCAGTGTCCCCTTGACAAGGGTTTCCCCCAAACGGGGTAGACTGCCCCCGCACTTCTGTGAATTGCCGTCTAGCCCTTCGGGGCTGCACGCCCCTCCCATGCGGCGGATAGTGACTGCCCCCCTCCCGGCGCTATCGTGGCATTGTTCTCGACCAAGGAATCGCATCATGGCTTCGCAAAAATACAAGCAGTACTCCGTACTGTTCGCCAGTACGCTGGCGTTCGCCGTCTGTTTCATGATCTGGATGATGTTTGCCGTCATCGGCATCCCGATCCAGCAGAAACTGGGCCTCAACGCCACCGAATTCGGCATGCTGGCTGCCACGCCCGTGCTCTCCGGCTCCCTGATCCGCGTGCCCCTGGGCATCTGGACCGACCGCTTCGGGGGTCGCATCGTGTTCTTTGCCCTGATGCTGGCCTGCGTGATTCCGGTCTTTGCGCTGCAGTTCGCCACCGAATTCTGGCAGTTCCTCGCCATCGGTCTGGTCATCGGTCTGGCTGGCGGCTCCTTCTCGGTCGGCACTCCCTACGTGGCCCGCTGGTTCCGCAAGGAGCAGCAGGGTCTGGCCATGGGCATCTTCGGTGCCGGCAACGCCGGTGCCGCCCTTACCAAGCTGCTGGCTCCGGTCATCATCGTGGCTGCCGGCTGGCAGATGGTTCCCACGGTCTACGCCGCCATTCTGCTCGGCACGGCCCTGCTGTTCTGGGTCATGACCTACTCCGATCCCAGCCATATCGTGTCCAGCAAGGTCACGCTCGGCGAGCAGCTCGCGCTCATGAAGAACCCCAAGGTACTGCTGTACAGCCAGCTCTACTCCGTGGTGTTCGGCGGCTATGTGGCCCTCGCGCTGTGGATGACCAAGTACTACGTGGGTGAATACCACTTCGACCTCAAGCATGCCGCGTTCCTGGCTGCAGCCTTCTCCCTGCCCGGCGGCGTGCTGCGTGCACTGGGCGGCTGGTTCTCCGACAAGTTCGGCGCCCACAAGGTGACCGAAGTGGTGCTGTGGGTCATGATGCTGGTGTTCTTCATCCTGTCCTATCCGCAAACCGACTTCGTGATCCAGACCACCAAGGGCGCCACCGCCTACCACCTCGGCATCACGCACGAGTGGTTCACCATCCTGCTGTTCTTCGTGGGCGTGGCCATGGCCGTGGGCAAGGCTTCCGTGTTCAAGTACGTGGCCGACGACTTCCCGGGCAACATCGGTGCCGTGTCCGGCATCGTGGGTCTGGCGGGCGGCATGGGCGGCTTCCTGCTCCCGATCATGTTCGGCGCGCTGCTCGACATGACCGGCGTGCGCAGCACGGCCTTCATGCTCCTCTTTGGATGTGCCCTGGTGGGTGCCGTGTGGCTGAACTTTGCCGAGCGCAAGCACCACTACGGCGAAAAGGACGACGCTGCCCGCAAGGCCGTTGCCGCCCAGGCCTGATTCCCTCTGCCGCACTCCTCCTGCCCCGGGAGGAGCCACAGGCACCCCAGCCCGACCGCCCTGCGGCCGGGCTTTTTTTCGTCTGCTCCCCCTACCCGATTCAGAGAACCGCAGCGCCACGTTCATGTAACACACAGGGGGGATCATGGCGGGCTCCCCCAAAAGGGGGAGATGGCTTAGCTCCTCTGCCGCCCCCCTTCGCCCCCACTGGGGTATGGGCGCGCGGCATGCCCCTTCCTAGACTGGAGGCACCAGATCGGTGGGGTATCTGCCGAGGCTGCATGCATTCTTTCTGACCATAGGGGTCCCATGGGGCCCGGGAGGTTCTACTCATGTCATCTCATGTCCTGACCCGCTGGGAGCCGGAAGATCCGGTCTTCTGGCAAAAGGAAGGCCACGCCGTTGCTCGCCGCAACCTGTGGATTTCCATCCCCGCACTGACGCTCGCCTTCGCCATCTGGCAGGTCTGGAGCGTGGTCGTGGTCAACCTGCCCAACATCGGCTTCAAGTACACCCCCAACCAGCTCTTCTGGCTGGCAGCGGCTCCGGCCCTGTCGGGCGCGACGCTGCGCATCTTCTACTCGTTCATGGTGCCCATCTTCGGTGGCCGGCTCTGGACCACGCTCACCACGGCGAGCCTGCTGGTTCCCGCCATCGGCCTGGGCATGGCCGTGCAGGATCCCCAGACCAGCTACGCCAGCATGATGCTGCTCGCGCTGCTGTGCGGCTTCGGGGGCGGCAACTTCAGCTCCAGCATGGCCAACATCAGCTTCTTCTTTCCCAAGGCCGAAAAGGGTGCCGCGCTGGGCATGAACGCCGGCCTGGGCAACCTGGGTGTGTCCATCGTGCAGTTCGTGGTGCCGCTCATCATCACCATGGGCGTGTTCGGCGCGCTCGGCGGTGAGCCCCAGACCTGGACCAAGGGCGCGCAGGTCAAGCACCTGTGGCTGCAGAACGCCGGCTACATCTGGGTGCCGTTCATCATTCTGTCCACGCTGGCAGCCTGGTTCGGCATGAACGACATCGCCTCGGCCAAGGCCTCCTTTGCCGATCAGGCCGTGATCTTCAAGCGCAAGCACAACTGGCTGATGTGCTGGCTGTATCTGGGCACCTTCGGCTCGTTCATCGGCTTTGCCGCAGGTTTCCCGCTGCTCATCAAGAGCCAGTTCACGGGCATCAATCCCACGCAATACGCCTTCCTGGGCGCGCTCATCGGCGGTCTCACCCGTCCCTTCGGCGGCTGGCTGGCCGACAAGATCGGCGGCGCCCGTGTGACGCAGTTCGTCTTCCTCGGCATGATCGTCGGCGTCTTCGGCGTGATCGCCTTCCTGCCGCACGCCGGACAGGGCGGCAACTTCTGGGGCTTCTTTGTCTGCTTCCTGGCGCTGTTCGCCCTCACCGGCATCGGCAACGGCTCGACCTTCATGCAGGTACCCACCATTTTCCTGACGCTGCACCAGCGCATGGCGGCCGGCAAGGGCGAGGCTGCGCAGCACAAGGCCATGGGCGAAGCCAACAAAGAAGCGGCTGCCGTGCTCGGCTTCTCGGCTGCCCTGGCTGCCTACGGCGGATTCTTCATCCCCAAGAGCTATGGCACCTCGCTCGAAATGACCGGCAGCGTCGATGCAGCGCTCTATGCCTTCATCGCCTTCTATGCCACCTGCGCGCTGGTGAACTGGTGGTTCTATGCCCGCAAGGGAGCTGAAGTACCCTGCTGATACGCTCAGGCAAACCTGTTCTGTACCATGGAGATGGCTGCACTGCCATCCCTTTTGGCTGCAGGACTCTCCCGCCGTATTCCCCAATTGGCGGATACGGTTTAGCTCCTCTGCCGCACCCGGGCGCCCCCACTGGCGAATAGTCCCCCGGACGGCACTTTTATAGACTTCTGTTCATCGGCCCATACGGCGCGCCCCGCGCGCCACACGGCGACTCTGGAGGCACTATGAGCCATTTTCTCGACCGACTGAAATTCATGAGCAAGGTGAAATCCACCTTCTCCAATGGCCACGGCGCGGTAGTCAAGGAAGACCGCAAGTGGGAAGACGCCTACCGCCAGCGCTGGCAGCACGACAAGATCGTGCGCTCCACGCACGGCGTGAACTGCACCGGCTCCTGCAGCTGGAAGGTGTACGTCAAGAACGGCCTGATCACCTGGGAAACCCAGCAGACCGACTACCCACGCACCCGGCCCGACCTGCCCAACCACGAACCCCGTGGCTGCCCCCGTGGCGCTTCCTACAGCTGGTACGTGTACTCCGCCCAGCGCGTGAAGTACCCCATGGTGCGCGGCAAGCTCATGCAGATGTGGCGCGAGGCCCGCAAGTCCCTCGGCCCGGTGGCGGCCTGGGAGAGCATCAGCCAGGACCCCGAGAAGGCCAAAGCCTACAAGAGCCGTCGTGGCCAGGGCGGCTTTGTGCGCGCCTCGTGGGATGAAGTCAACGAAATGGTGGCCGCAGCCAACGCCTACACCATCAAGACCTACGGCCCGGACCGCGTGGTGGGTTTCTCCCCCATTCCGGCCATGTCCATGGTCAGCTACGCGGCCGGCAGCCGCTACCTGAGCCTGATCGGCGGCACGCCGCTGTCGTTCTACGACTGGTACTGTGACCTGCCTCCGGCCAGCCCGCAGATCTGGGGCGAGCAGACCGACGTGGCCGAATCGGCCGACTGGTACAACTCCACCTACCTGATGGTCTGGGGCTCCAACGTCCCGATGACCCGCACACCCGATGCCCACTTCTACACCGAAGTGCGCTACAAGGGCACCAAGACCGTGGCCGTGTCGAGCGACTACGGCGAAATGGCCAAGTTCGGCGACATATGGCTCGCACCCAAGCAGGGCACCGATGCGGCCATGGCCATGGCCATGGGGCATGTGATCTTCAAGGAATTCCACCTCGAAAATCCTTCCGAATACTTCACCGACTACATCCGCCGCCTCACCGACATGCCCATGCTGGTGAAGCTCCGGGAAGAAGGGGGCCGCTACCTGCCCGAATACTTCCTGCGCGCCAGCCAGCTCGCCGACCAGTGCGGCCAGGACAACAACCCCGACTGGAAGACCCTGATGCTCGACGAGCTCACGGGTGAGCTGGTGGTGCCCAATGGCTCGATCGGCTTCCGCTGGGGCCAGCCCGAAGGCAAGACCGGCCGCTGGAACCTCGAAGCCCGCGAAGGCGGGGCCAGCCGCGAAGTCAAGGGCACCCTGTCCCTCCTGGGCAAGCAGGACGAGGTCGTGGGCGTGGGCTTCCCCTACTTCGGCGCCGAGCATGACGACGTGATGGTGCGCAATGTGCCCGTCAAGCGCATCACGCTGGCCGACGGCAGCAGTGCCCTCGTGGCCACCGTGTTCGACCTGATGGCCGCCAACTACGGCATCGACCGCGGCCTGGGCGGCGGCAACGTCGCCAGCGACTACTTCGACGACGTGCCCTACACGCCCGGCTGGCAGCAGAAGCACACCGGCGTCAAGCCCGAAATGGTCATTCAGGTGGCCCGCGAATTCGCGCACAACGCCGACCAGACCCACGGCAAGAGCATGGTCATCGTGGGCGCCGGTCTCAACCACTGGTACCACATGGACATGACCTATCGCGGCATCATCAACATGCTGATGATGTGCGGCTGCATCGGGCAGTCCGGCGGTGGCTGGGCCCACTATGTCGGCCAGGAAAAGCTCCGTCCGCAGAGCGGCTGGCTGCCGCTGGCCTTCGGCCTCGACTGGCACCGTCCGCCGCGCCAGATGAACGGCACGAGCTTCTTCTACGCCCACACCAGCCAGTGGCGCCACGAGAAGCTGGGCGTCAACGAGATCCTGTGCCCGACCGCCGATGGCAGCATGGCCAACATGTCGCTCATCGACTACAACGCCAAGGCCGAGCGCATGGGCTGGCTGCCCTCCTCGCCGCAGCTCACCACCAACCCGCTCGACATCACCCGCATGGCGGCCGAAGCCGGCAAGGATGTCGTGAGCTACACCGTCGAAGGGCTCAAGAACGGCTCGCTCGACATGAGCTGCAACGACCCGGACAACCCCAAGAACTTCCCGCGCAACCTGTTCGTGTGGCGCAGCAACATCCTGGGCTCCTCCGGCAAGGGCCACGAGTACTTCCTCAAGTACCTGCTCGGGACCAAGAACGCGGTCATGAGCGACGAGACGGCCTGCATCAAGCCCACCGAGGTCACGATGCGCCCCGCCGCCGAAGGCAAGCTCGACCTGCTGGTGGTGCTCGACTTCCGCATGTCCACCACCTGCCTGTACGGCGACATCGTGCTGCCGACGGCCACCTGGTACGAAAAGGACGACCTCAACACGTCCGACATGCACCCGTTCATCCACCCCCTGTCCGAGGCCGTGCAGCCGCTGTGGCAGAGCAAGACCGACTGGGAAATCTACAAGGGCTTCGCCAAGGCGATCTCCGCCATCGGCAAGGACTACCTCGGCGTCCAGAAGGACCTCGTGCTCACCCCGCTGATGCATGACAGCCCGCAGGAGCTGGGCCAGCCCTTCGACGTGCGCGACTGGAAGAAGGGCGAATGCGACCCCATCCCCGGAAAGACCATGCCCGCCATGACCGTGGTCGAGCGTGACTACGGCGCGATCTACGACAAGTTCACCACCATCGGCCCGCTGATGGAAAAGGTCGGCAACGCCGGCAAGGGCCTGGCCTGGAAGACCGGCCACGAGATCGAGCAGCTGCGCAAGATGAACAAGGTGGCCAGCGAGGGTGCCGGCAAGGGCCAGCCCCGCCTCGACACCGCCATCGACGCCGCCGAAATGATCATGACCCTGGCCCCCGAAACCAACGGCCACGTCGCCGTCAAGGCCTGGGAAGCACTCGGCAAGGTCACCGGCCGCGACCACACGCACCTGGCCATCCCGCGCGAGCACGACCACATCACCTTCCGGGACATCCAGGCCCAGCCGAGGAAGATCATCTCCTCGCCGGTCTGGTCGGGCCTCGAAAGCGAGGAAGTCAGCTACAACGCCGGCTACACCAACGTGCACGAGCTCATCCCATGGCGCACGCTCACCGGCCGCCAGCAGTTCTACCAGGATCACCAGTGGATGCGCGCCTTCGGCGAAGGTCTGTGCCTGTACAAGCCCGCAGTCAACCTCAAGACCACGGCGCCCCTGCACAACCACAAGCCCAACGGCAACACCGAGATCCTGCTCAACTGGATCACCCCGCACCAGAAGTGGGGCATCCACAGCACCTACTCCGACAACCTGCGCATGCTCACGCTGTCTCGCGGCGGCCCGCACGTCTGGCTGTCCGAGGTCGACGCCCGCAAGGCAGGCATCGAGGACAACGACTGGATCGAGATCTTCAACGTCAACGGCACCATCACGGCCCGTGCCGTGGTCAGCCAGCGGGTTCCCGAAGGCATGACGCTGATGTATCACGCCCAGGAACGGATCATCAACATCCCCGGCGCCGAAATCAGCGGCCAGCGCGGCGGCATGCACAACTCCGTCACCCGGACCGTGCCCAAGCCCACCCACATGATCGGTGGCTATGCCCAGCTCGCCTACGGCTTCAACTACTACGGCACCGTCGGCGCCAACCGCGATGAATTCGTGGTCATGCGCAAGATGAAGCATGTGGACTGGATGGACCAGCCCGCGTCCAAGCAAGACTGAGAACCGGACCCTCGATTCAGGAGAATTGACAATGAAAATCAGAGCCCAAATCGGCATGGTGCTCAATCTGGACAAGTGCATCGGGTGCCACACCTGCTCGGTCACCTGCAAGAATGTCTGGACGAGCCGCGACGGCGTGGAATACGCCTGGTTCAACAACGTGGAAACCAAGCCCGGCATCGGCTTCCCCAAGAACTGGGAAGACCAGGACAAGTGGAAGGGCGGCTGGGAACTCGACGCCAACGGCAAGCTGCGCCCCCGCCAGGGCGGCAAGGCGAAGATCCTCTCCAACATCTTCGCCAACCCCAACCTGCCCGCGATCGACGAGTACTACGAGCCGTTCACCTACGACTACGAGCATCTGCAGAACGCCCCCGAGATGCAGACCCAGCCCACCGCGCGGCCGGTGTCCGTGCTCACGGGCAAGAAGATGGACAAGATCGAATGGGGCCCGAACTGGGAAGACGACCTCGGCGGCGAATTCGCCAAGCGTGCCAAGGACGCCCTGTTCGAAGGCATCCAGAAGGAGATGTACTCGGCCTTCGAGAACACCTTCATGATGTACCTGCCCCGCCTGTGCGAGCACTGCCTCAACCCCACCTGCGTGGCAAGCTGCCCCTCCGGCTCCATCTACAAGCGCGAAGATGACGGCATCGTCCTGATCGACCAGGACAAGTGCCGCGGCTGGCGCATGTGCATCTCCGGCTGCCCCTACAAGAAGATCTACTACAACTGGACCTCCGGCAAGGCCGAGAAGTGCATCTTCTGCTACCCCCGCATCGAGGCCGGCCAGCCCACCGTCTGCTCCGAGACCTGCGTCGGCCGCATCCGCTACCTGGGCGTGCTGCTGTATGACGCCGACAAGATCGAGCAGGCCGCCAGCACCCCCGACGTGAAGGACCTGTACCAGTCTCAGCTCGACGTCTTCCTTGACCCGAACGACCCTGCCGTCATCGCCGAAGCCCGCAAGCAGGGCATCCCCGAAGCATGGCTCGACGCCGCCCGCAAGTCGCCCGTCTACAAGATGGCGATGGAATGGAAGGTCGCCTTCCCGCTGCACCCCGAATACCGCACCCTGCCCATGGTGTGGTACATCCCGCCGCTGTCCCCGATCCAGAGCGCGCTCGAAAACGGCCTCATCGGCGAAAACGGCATCATCCCCGACGTCAAGGACCTGCGCATCCCGATCCAGTACCTGGCCAACCTGCTCACCGCAGGCAAGGAAGAGCCCGTCATCAAGGCACTCGAAACCATGGTCGCCATGCGCCGCTACATGCGCAAGAAGAGCGTCGAGAAGGTCACCGACCCCTCCACGCTCGCCGGCACCCATCTCACCCCGGCCCAGGTCGAGGAGATGTACCAGGTCATGGCCATCGCCAACTACGAGGACCGTTTCGTCATCCCCACCAGCCACAAGGAAGTGGTGGAAAACACCTTCGAGGACAAGGCCGGCTGCGGCTTCAGCTTCGGCAACGGCTGCTCCGACGGCGTCACGCCCGAAAGCCTGTTCGGCCGCAAGAAGGCCTCGCCCATCGTGTTCCACGACATGCGTCGCGCCCTCAAGGAAAACCGCGAGAAATGACCTTTTCGCCCGCCGGACGCCAGCCTGCCGCCCTCACCCGGCACCCGGCTGGCCCCGGCCGCAAGGAGCACACCCCATGACCCCCATGCACTTTCAGGCCTTCTCGGCCCTGCTGAGCTACCCCGAGCAGGACCTGCTCGACGCGCTTGGCGAGATCCGTGCCGCACTCGCCACGGCCCCCGCCATCGCCGCGCAGATCGAACCGCTCATCGCCCACCTCGAAGCCGGCGACCTCATCTCCCTCCAGGAAGAATACGTCGCCACCTTCGACCGCAACCCCTCGCACTCGCTGCACCTGTTCGAGCACATTCACGGCGAAGACCGCGCCCGCGGCCAGGCCATGGTCGACCTGCTCGAGGAGTACAAGTCGCAAGGCTTCGAGCCCGTCACCAGCGAGCTGCCCGACTACGTGCCGCTGTTCCTCGAATTCCTCTCCCAGTGCGAAGCCGGGGAAGCAGCCCACCTGCTCGGAGACGCCGTGCACGTCCTGCACCACGTCGCCAGCCGCCTGCAAGCCGACGGCTCTCCGTATGCCGCACCGCTGCAGGCCGCCGTCAGCCTCTCGCCCGTCGAGCCCCAGCCCCTGACCGTGCCGCCCGTGCGCGACATGGACGAGGCCATGGAAACCTTCGGTCCCGGCCCCGACGGCGTCGAACCCCTGCTCAAGCCCGCCATGCCGGCCATGGCGCCGATCCACTTCTACCCGCCCGCCGCAGCACACGCCGCGTAAGCGCAAGGAGCCTCTCATGAGCTATCTGCATCAATTCGTCTTTGGCATCTATCCCTACATCGCGCTGTCCATCTTCCTGCTCGGCAGCCTCATCCGCTTCGACCGCGAGCAATACAGCTGGAAGAGCGAATCCAGCCAGCTGCTCCACCGCGGCAGCCTGCGCATCGGCAGCATCCTGTTCCACGTCGGCATCATCGGTCTGTTCTTCGGCCACTTCGTTGGCCTGCTCACCCCCGTGGCCGTGTGGGACGCGCTCGGCGTGCCCCACAGCGCCAAGCAGGTGTTCGCCATGCTCGCCGGCGGCGTCATGGGCCTCATGTGCCTCACCGGCCTGCTGATCCTGATCTTCCGCCGCTTCGGCAACGAACGCCTCGCCGCCAACACCACCTGGCGCGACAAGCTCGTCGTCGGCTGGATCCTGGTCACGCTCCTGCTCGGCCTGTCCACCATCTTCGTCTCCGCCCAGCACCTGGACGGCCACGAAATGGTGCAGCTCATGACCTGGGCACAGCACATCGTCACCTTCCGGGGAGACGCCGCCAGCTTCATCGCCGAAGCCTCCCCCGTGTTCAAGTTCCACCTGTTCATGGGCATGTCGCTGTTCGTGATCTTCCCCTTCACCCGCCTCGTGCACGTGTGGAGCGGCTTCGCCAGCGTCACCTACCTCACCCGCGCCTGGCAGCTCGTCCGCCCCCGCCGCGTCTGAGCCGGAACCCGAACCCCATAACAACAACCTCTTTTTCACCTCTTCGCCGCCCCTCGGGGCGGCTTTTTTGTAGACGGGGCAAACAGTCCTCAAGGCATCGGGACTTCACATCGGGGGAGGAAAGCAGGACAGGCTGCAGACCAGCCCCCCCAAAAAACGCACTGCCCCGGCGCCTGGACAGCGACCGGGGCAGCAGCCTGCAGCGCACGCAGCAGGGACATGCAGGAAATTACTTGGTGGTGTAGCCTCCATTGATGAGTATCGTCTGCCCCGTGATCCACCAGCCCTCACTGACCAGATGGCGGATGAATGGCACTACATCCTCGATATCCGTCAGCCCCGTCCGGCTGAAGGCCGAAAGCGCAGCCGCCGTCCTGTGATAGCGCACGGCATCAGCCCCTTCCTGCCCGTAGAAGAAGGGGGTATCCATCGGCCCCGGGCCGACAGCCGTCACCGAAATGCCGCGCGCCCCGAACTCCTTGGCTGCCGCCCGGGTGAAATGCTCGACCGGCGCCTTGGTGCCCGCATAGGCCGCATAGAACGGAGTGAACGCCCCCAGCAGCGAGGTGACCAGTGTGCAGATCTTGCCATTGTCATTGACGTGCCTGCCTGCTTCCTTGAGGAAGAAGAAGGCAGACTTGGCATTGATCGCACTCATTTCGTCATACTCGCCCTCGGTGATGTCCGCAATGGGCTTCTTGAGCACCTTGCCCACGGTATTTATGGCGATGTCGGGCCGCCCTACAGCCGCCACCGTGTCGGAGAAAAGCTGCTCCATCGCGCCCGCCGTGGTGAGATCGGCCTGAAACGCCACGGCTCTGGCACCGGCCTTCTCGATCGCAGCCACCGTGTCCTCCGCATCGGCCTTGTCCGCCGCGCGGTGGTAATGAATGGCCACTGCCCGCGCACCCTGCGCCGCAAGATCGCGTGCAATCAACCCTCCCAGATTCTTGGCTCCGCCCGTGATCAGGACGACCTTGTCTTGGATGCTGTGTGTGGACATGGGAAACCTCTGCATGGTGAGTGATGGGATGCAGAAGATTCTATTGAGCGAAAATAATCCAATAAATCAGCGATTTTCCACATATCTGTACATGAATCACTACCAATCATGGATCTGATCGAACAACTCCGCATCTTCAGGCGAGTGACGGAAAGCGGCGGCTTCACCGCAGCAGCCGAACAGATGGGCGTGCCGCGCCCTACCGTCTCGCTCGCCATCCGGCAACTGGAATCCCGGCTGGGCACACGCCTGCTCCATCGCACCACGCGGCGCGTGAACGTGACCCCGGACGGCGAACTCCTGCTGGAACGGGCTGCCGCGCTGGTGGCCGACAGCGAGGAACTGGAACAACTCTTCCGCCCTGCCGATCAATCCCTGCAGGGGCGCTTGCGCGTGGACCTGCCCAGCCGCATCGCTCGCCGTCAGGTGGCCCCCGCCCTGCCGGATTTTCTGACACGGTATCCCGGCATCGAACTGGAAATCGGGTCCAGTGATCGCCTCACGGACCTGGTGCGCGAAGGCATCGACTGCGCGTTGCGCGTGGGCGAGATGGAAGCCAGCAGCCTGGTGGCACGGCCGCTGGGAAGCATCCGGCTCATCAACTGCGCCAGCCCGGCATACCTCGACCGCCATGGCGTGCCCCGCCAGCCCGGCGATCTGGTGCACCATCTTGCGGTGAACTACATCTCGTCTGCCAGCCACAGGGCTGCTCCCTGGGAATGGATGGCCGACGGCGCACGGCATGTACAGCCGATGCCGTCCCGCGTCGCGGCCAACAACGTCGAAACCTACATCGCCTGCAGCCTCGCCGGCATGGGCCTGATCCAGATCCCCGCCTTCGATGTCCGCGAACACCTCGAAGCCGGAGCGCTGGTGGAAGTGCTCCCCGAATGGCCCGCCCCCTCCATGCCGATACAGATCGTGTATCCCCACCGCCGGCATCTATCTCCCCGTGTCCGCACGTTCTGCCACTGGCTCGCCGACATCGTCACGCGCGAATGTCTGGAAAGGCAGGTGCCAGCGGATGAAGCCTGAAGACCCCCAGACGCCGGCAGCGTGACCAGTGCCTGACTCTGGCCCATTCCATATTCAGAGCCACGGATGCCACAGCACTCCGGCAACCGGACTACCGCACCGCTTCCCTGGATGCAAATGGAAAAAGCTTCTGATGCTCGCGGCAGAACTGCTGTCCGTGGAAGCGCTGGCTGTGATGCCAGCAATACATGCCTTCTTCGTAGCTGATCTTGCAGCCGCAATGGGCGCAGATGCACTTCTTTTCGCCCGGCACAGCATAAGGCATGGGAACTTGGCTATCCGGGGGAGGTGCGTGTCTGGCCTCAGGCTGTCTGCTCCTGGGGGAAGGTCGCCGTGTCACTGCAGCGGCTGGCTCCTGCACCTTTCGACGGGCAGGCGCAGGTGCCGCTTCGTAAGACACGGGAGCGGGTACAGGCGGAGACTGGGGACGCATGAAATCCGGCAGAGCCAAAAGGTCCACCGGCTGGTGGCAGCGCATCAGCGCCTTGCCCCACTCGGCAATCGTGTCCTGCCCCCGCAGGGTGGCCAGGGCCTTCAGCGTCGCTCCCACTCCGAGTTCACGTTCCACGAAACGATTGATCCAGGAAGGGAAGGCATCTGCCTTGATCACCATGCTGGTGTCAAATGCCTTGGCATCCGGTCGGTGAATGATGGCCTGGGGATGGAACATCACCACATTGCGAATGTCCACTGCCGTGCCAAAACGGGATTTGAAGCCGAGCTGATCCAGCACGGCGCGCAGCGCACGCTCGTGCCGATGGCTCTGTTCAATGGGAGAAGCCACCCCGAACCTGGAATGATTGCCGTATTCGACTGTGAATTCTCCATGGTCGTTGATCCACACATTGCAGGCCCAGTTCTTGGTTTCCACCAGATAGATGAAGGCACGGCCAATGACCAGATGGTCGATCTGAACCACTTCACCCTGCACCATGAGCCGCAGATCGTGCAGCACCATGTGGTTGGGACTCTCCTTGAAATAGCTGTCGAGGTAATACGCAGCCTCTCGCTCGCCCGTCATCCCCTTGGCAAGGTTGCTCAGCTCCTCTGCCAGCCATTTTCTCTGGCTGCTGTCCAGGCAAGGAGACTGCTGCAGGTCCTTGAGCAGAGCCATCCGCTTGGTCTTGTCATCTGCGCGCTTGAGCAGCATGGTGAAATCCCGTCCTTATTCACGCATCGATATTCATCGCCCGCAGGGCGTTGGATTCGATGAAGTCGCGGCGGGGTTCGACTTCGTCTCCCATGAGCATGGTGAAGACGCGGTCGGCTTCGATGGCGTCCTCGATCTGGACGCGCAGGAGGCGGCGGACGGTGGGGTCCATGGTGGTTTCCCAGAGCTGTTCGGGGTTCATTTCGCCCAGGCCTTTGTAGCGCTGGCGGCTGGTGGTGCGTTCGGCCTCGTTGAGGAGCCAGAGCATGGCGCTGCGGAAGTCGGTGACTTCCTGCTCCTTGCGGCGCTCGCCCTCGCCGCGCACGACGCGGGCGCCTTCGCCCACGAGTCCACGGAAGGTGTGTGCGGCCTCGGCCAGGGTGGCGTAGTCGGCGCCGTGGACGAATTCCTGCGAGAGGATGCTGCTCTTGATGTTGCCGTGGTGGTGGCGGCTGATGCGCAGGAAGGGCTTGTCGGTGTGGGGGTCGTGCTCGTAGGTGACGGTAGCCTGTTCGCCGGTGGTGTCGAGTTCGCGCAGGCGTTCCTGCAGGGCGCGGGCGCTGGTTTCGCCCTCAGCGGTGGTGTCGAGGCGGATGTCCACGCCGTCGACGATGGCGCGCAGGGCTTCGGCGTCGAGGAAGGCGGAGAGCCGGTGCACGACGCGCTCGGCGAGCTGGTGCCGGGTGGCCAGGGTCTGCAGGGTGTCGCCCGAGAGGGTCTGCGGCTGGCTGCCGCCGGTGTAGACGCTGGCGTCACGCAGGGCCACGCGCAGCAGGAAGCCGTCGAGCGCAACGGAGTCCTTGAGGTAGAGCTCTTCCTTGCCGGCCTTGACCTTGTAGAGCGGCGGCTGGGCGATGTAGATGTGGCCGCGCTCCACGAGTTCGGGCATCTGGCGGTAGAAGAAGGTGAGCAGCAGGGTGCGGATGTGGGCGCCGTCCACGTCGGCATCGGTCATGATGATGATGCGGTGGTAGCGGAGCTTGTCGATGTTGAAGTCGTCGCTGCCGGAGTTCTTGCCGTTGGCTTCCTCGGCGGCCTTGCCGATGCCGGTGCCGAGCGCGGTGATGAGGGTGACGATTTCGTTGCTGGTGAGGAGCTTTTCGTACCGGGCCTTCTCGACGTTGAGGATCTTGCCGCGCAGGGGCAGGATGGCCTGGAACTTGCGGTCACGGCCCTGCTTGGCGGAGCCGCCGGCGGAGTCGCCCTCCACCAGGTAGATTTCGCACAGGGAGGGGTCTTTTTCCTGGCAGTCGGCGAGTTTGCCGGGGAGGCCGAAACCGTCGAGCACGCCCTTGCGGCGGGTCATTTCGCGGGCCTTGCGGGCGGCTTCGCGGGCCTTGGCGGCTTCGACGATCTTGCCGCAGATGATCTTGGCGTCGTTGGGGCGTTCTTCGAGGTAGTCGGTGAGGGCCTTGGCAACGATGTCCTCGACCGGGGCGCGCACTTCGCTGGAGACGAGCTTGTCCTTGGTCTGGCTGCTGAACTTGGGTTCGGGCACCTTGACGCTGAGCACGGCGCACAGGCCTTCGCGCAGGTCATCGCCGGTGACGTCGACCTTGGCCTTGCGGGCGAGGTCGTTGTCGGCAATGTACTTGCTGATGACACGGGTCATGGCCGCGCGCAGGCCGGTGAGGTGGGTGCCGCCGTCGCGCTGGGGGATGTTGTTGGTGAAGCACAGCACCTGTTCGTTGTAGCCGTCGTTCCACTGCATGGCCACTTCGACGCCGATCTCGGTGCCGGGGATGCCGCCGTAGCTTTCGGCGGGCCGGCTGCCGGTGGCGTAGAAGGCGTTGGGGTGCAGGACTTTCTTGTTGCCGTTGATGAATTCGACGAAGCCCTTGACGCCGCCACTGCCGGCGAAATCGTCTTCCTTGCCGGTGCGCTCGTCCTTGAGGCGGATGCGCACGCCGTTGTTGAGGAAGCTCAGTTCGCGCAGGCGCTTGCTGAGGATTTCGTAATGGAACTCGTTGTTTTCCTTGAAGATTTCGGTGTCTGGCAGGAAGTGCACCTCGGTGCCGCGGCGGTCGGTGTCGCCGGTGATGCGCATGGGGGAGATTTCTGCACCGTCGACCTGCTCCAGGATGCGGTCCTGCACCACGCCATGGGCGAACAGCAGGGTGTGGATTTTGCCCTCGCGGCGCACGGTGAGGCGCAGCTTGGTGGAGAGGGCGTTGACGCAGGACACACCCACGCCGTGCAGGCCTCCGGAGACCTTGTAGCTGTTCTGGTTGAACTTGCCGCCAGCGTGCAGCTCGGTGAGGGCGATTTCGGCAGCGCTGCGCTTGGGCTCGTGCTTGTCGTCCATCTTGACGCCGGTGGGGATGCCGCGTCCGTTGTCGACCACGCTGATGGAGTTGTCGGTATGGATGGTGACCAGGATGTCGTCGCAGTAGCCGGCAAGAGCCTCGTCGATGGAGTTGTCCACCACCTCGAAGACCAGATGGTGCAGGCCGGTGCCGTCGGAGGTGTCCCCGATGTACATGCCGGGGCGCTTGCGCACGGCTTCGAGCCCTTCGAGAATCTGGATGGCCCCTTCCCCGTAGCCGTCGGCACCGGGAGAGGTTGGGTTGGGGGAGGGATTGGTGGAAGGATTCTGCGATTCGCTCATCTTTTCATTTTCGCAGATTTACCCCTCTCCCGCACCCCCTGCACACGATGGGGGAATGGGCAAAAATCCGTGCGGCGGCAAGGGGTTGGGCCACTTGCCGGGGCAGTCACCGTGCCTCCTGCGCCGAGCACGCCAGCCGCTGGCCCGAGCGGCCACAACAGCGGGCCTGCAGGGAGGCTGCGGCCTGCCCTGCCGACCCGACCGGATCAGCTGGCAGTGGCCACCGGAATGGCGCCGCACAGCCGCTGCAGCTCGGGCTTGCAGGAGCCGCAGACGGTGCCGCAGCCGAGCTTGGCCTGGAGCACGGCCATGTCGGGTTCCTCGCGCCACTGCGCCTCGATCTGGGACTGCCGCACGCCCTTGCAGCTGCAGACCACGCGGTCGGCCACGGCGCCTGCGCGGGGCGCGGCGAACACGGTGATGTGCGGTCCCTGCCAGGGAGAGCGTTCCACCAGTTGGGCGATGAGGGCATCGCACTGGGGGGCCTCGGGGCCGGCCATCACGACGCCTTCGAGGTAGTCGCCACGCCAGCCTGCACGCTTGTAGATGGCGCGCCGCTCGTCGCGGTATTCGAGGGCGTCGTCTCCGGCCGGCAGATCGGCCAGCCGCACCAGCTCCTGCAGCCAGCGGGGATGGGCCTTGAGGGCGGCAGCCCGCACCACCACGACCTGCTCACCCGCCAGGCTGAAGCTGGCGTAGTCGACCTGCGACAGCAGGGGCTGCAGCTTCTGCTGGAGCGCGATGACGTCGGAGGTATGGCAGGCCAGGGTGCAGTGCCACGCCACTTCGAGCGGCTGGATGCGCACGGCGGTGTGCTTGAGCTCGGGCTGGCGGGACTGCGGACAGGTAGCGCTGCCCATGGTCTCGTTGGAGCCGCTGGTGTTGAGCACCTGCCCGCTCCAGTGCATGGCAGCGAACACGGTGCCGGGGGGGACGTCCTCGGTCACGGCCAGCGGCATGACGAAGGCGCCCTGCCGGCTCGACACACGCACCAGGGCCCCGGCCTGCAGGTCGCGGCTGGCGGCATCGCGTGGATGCATGGACAGCTCGGGAAGGGGGGCATGCTGCCAGAGCTGCGCCACACGCCCGGTACGGCTCATGCCGTGCCACTGGTCGCGCAGGCGGCCGGTGGTGAGGTGGAAGGGGTAGCGCGCGCTGGTGGCGTCGGCCACGGGCTGGTAGGCGGTGGGGAAGAACTGTGCCCTGCCGCTGGCGGTGACGAATTGCCCGTCGGTGTAGCGGCGTGCCTGGCCGGTGGAAGCGCCAGCCGGATAGGGCCAGAACTGGGGGCCTTCGCGGTCGAGCAGCGCGTGGCTGAGGCCGGAGATGTCGAGGTCGCGTCCTGCCGTGAGGCGGCAGTATTCGTCGTACAGGCTCGCCTGGTCGGGCCAGGCGAACAGATCGGGCTCATCGGGATGCAGGCGTGCCTGCAGACGCTGGCCGAAGTCGATGGCGATGCGCCAGTCGTCACGGGCCTGGCCGGGGGCCGGCACGGCCGGACGCACGCGCGAGATGCGGCGCTCGGTGTTGGTGACGGTGCCCTGCTTTTCGCCCCAGGTGGTGGCGGGCAGGGCCACGTCGGCGTAGGCCATGGTGTCGATGTTGGCAAAGCAGTCCTGCACCACGACCAGCTCGGCCTGCCGCAGGGCCTGCCGCACGAGGGGCAGGTCGGGCATGGAGTGTGCGGGGTTGGTGCAGGCGATGTAGACGGCCTTGACCTTGCCGGAACGGATGGACTCGAACAGGTCGATGGCCGGCAGGCCCGGGGTGGCGCTCAGGCGCTCGAAGGGGATGCCCCACTGCTGCGCGACCTCGGCCCGGTGCTGGTCGTTGGCGATGTCGCGGTGCGCCGCCAGCATGGTGGCCATGCCGCCGACTTCGCGGCCGCCCATGGCGTTGGGCTGCCCGGTGAGCGAGAAGGGGCCGGCTCCGGGACGGCCGATCTGGCCAGTGGCCAGGTGCAGGTGGATGAGGGCGAGATTCTTGTCGGTGCCGCGGCTCGACTGGTTCAGGCCCATGGTGTAGAGCGACAGGCTCGCAGGGCTGTCGGCAAGCCAGTCGGCTGCCTGGCGCAGGTCCTCGACGCGGATGCCGCAGATGTCGGCTGCCAGCTGCGGGGGGTAGTCGCGCAGCACGGCCTTGAGGGCCTCGAAGCCTTCGGTATGGGCGGCGATGTAGGCCGGATCGGTCTTGCCCTCCCAGATGAGGTGGTGGAGCATGCCGTTGAACAGCGCCACGTCGGTGCCGGGCTGGATCTGGAGGTGCAGGTCGGCCTGGCTGACGGTGTCGGTACGGCGGGGATCGACCACGATCCACTTCTGTCCGCGACGGGCACGGGCTTCTTCGAGCCGGCGGAAGAGGATGGGATGCGCCCAGGCCGTGTTGGTGCCGGCAAAGAGCACGCAGTCGGCGAGCTCCATGTCCTCGTAGCAGTTGGGCGGGCCGTCGGCACCGAAGGCGAGCTTGTAGCCCATGACCGCGCTGGACATGCACAGGCGCGAGTTGGTGTCGACGTTGTTGGTGCCGATGAGGCCCTTGGAAATCTTGTTGAAGACGTAGTAGTCCTCGGTGAGGAGCTGGCCCGAAAGGTAGAAGGCGACGGCATCGGGTCCGTGGGTGCGGATGATGTCGACAAAGCGGTCGGCCACATGGTCGAGCGCTTCGTCCCAGCTCACGGGGCGGCGTTCGGCATTGCGCTCGGTGCGCAGCTCGGGTGTGAGCAGGCGCCCGGTGAGGCTGGCGGCGGTGCGCGCCAGATTGAGCCCCTTGCTGCACAGTCGCCCGGCGTTGGAGGGGTGGCTGGGGTCGCCACGCACGCCGGTGACGCGCTCGCCGTCGGTCTCGATGAGCACCCCGCAGCCCACGCCGCAGTAGCAGCAGGTCGAGGCGATTTCCTGTCTGGCGCCCCGGCTCCCCTCTCGGTCAGTCTGGAGGTCGAGACGGATCGGCTGGGTGCCGGTGGCTTCCAGGTCGGGAATGCGCGATGCAGCGCTCGGCGCGGGGCTGCCCATGGGCCTTACTCCTTACTCCAGCGCCAGCAGCACGCTGCCGGCTTCGACACGAACGGGATAGCGGCGGGCGCAGCCCACATCGGGCGCCTTGGCCTCGCCGGTGCTGAGGTCGATGTTCCAGCTGTGCAGCGGGCAGGTGACGCTTTCGCCAGCGACGATGCCCTGCGAGAGGGGGCCGCCCTTGTGCGGGCACTTGTCGAGCAGGGCAAAGACGTTGCCGTCGGCGGTACGGAAGATGGCGATGTTGCCGCTGGCGCGCTCCACCACCCGGCTGCCCAGCAGCGGGATGTCTTCCACGGTGCAGATGCGCACCCAGTGGACGGCGGAGGAGAGGTTGTCGGCGTTGAGAGTGGTTTCCATGATGGATGAATCAGGGGTTACGGGAGGTCTGCTGCGGCAGAGAAAAGGAGTGCCCGCGACCGCTACGGAACGCCGAGGCGCCCACAGGGGCACCTCCTGGTTCCGCGCGTCCGCGCCGTCTGTCCGTCCGGGCATGCGGACGGACGGACCGGATACTCAGGCCGGCACGGTGAGCGGCGTGAACTCGTTGGCCTGGAAGCCTTCCACGCGCTTCTTCCACGGATCGGGCAGATCCTTGAGAGCATAAAGCAGCCGTTCGTAGAGCGCCTTGCGGTTGGCCTCGTCGTCGAGCACCCTGGCCTTGGCGTAGTCCAGACCGACGCGTTCGAGCCAGTGCACGGTGCGCTCCAGATACCAGGCTTCCTCGCGGTAGAGCTGCAGGAAGGCGCCGGAATACTCCTTGACTTCCTCGGGCGTCTTCACCTTGACGAAGAACTGGGCCACCTCGGTCTTGATGCCGCCGTTGCCGCCGACATAGATTTCCCAGCCGCTGTCCACGGAGATCACGCCCACGTCCTTGATGCTGGCCTCTGCGCAGTTGCGGGGGCAGCCGGAGACGGCAAGCTTGACCTTGTGGGGGCTCCACATGTTGCCCAGCATGGTTTCGAGATCGATGCCCATCTGGGTGCTGTTCTGGGTGCCGAAGCGGCAGAACTCGCTGCCCACGCAGGTCTTGACCGTGCGGATGGACTTGCCGTAGGCATGGCCGGAAGACATGCCCAGATCGCGCCACATGGGCACGAGCTGTTCCTTGCGCACGCCCAGCAGGTCGATGCGCTGGCCGCCGGTGAGCTTGACCATGGGCACTTCGTACTTGTCGGCCACGTCGGCGATGCGGCGGAGCTGCTCAGGGCTGGTGACACCGCCCTTCATCTGCGGGATCACGCTGAAGGTACCGTCCTTCTGGATGTTGGCGTGCGCGCGCTCGTTGATGAAGCGGCTCTGCGGATCGTCCGTAGCCTCATGGGGCCAAGTGGACACGAGGTAGTAGTTGATGGCCGGGCGGCAGCTGGCACAGCCGTTGGGCGTGCGCCATTCCAGGAAGTCGTAGACCTGGCGGTGCGTGAGCAGCTTGTGCTCGCGGATGGCCATGCGCACTTCTTCGTGGGTGTGGCTGGTGCAGCCGCAGATGGGCTTGAGGCGGGGAGATTCCTCGTAGCTGCTGCCCAGGCAGTTCATGAGAATCTGCTCCACCAGACCGGAGCAGGACCCGCAGGAGCTGGCCGCCTTGGTGTGCTTCTTGACCTCGTCGATGGTGAACAGGCCCTTTTCCTTGATCGCCTTGACGATCGTGCCCTTGCACACGCCGTTGCAGCCGCAGACCTCGTCGGTATCGGCCATGGCAGCCGCACGGTTCTGGCCCTGGTGGCCGGTGTCGCCGAGGTTGGTCTCGCCAAAGATCATCTGCTCGCGCATGTCGGCGATGTCGCGCTGTTCGCGCAGGAGCTTGAAGTACCAGGCGCCGTCGGCCGTGTCTCCATACAGGCAGGCCCCGACCAACTTGTCGTCCTTGAGGACGAGCTTCTTGTACATGCCGCTGGCCGGGTCGGACAGCACGATCTCCTCCGTACCCTCTCCGCCCATGAAGTTTCCTGCCGAGAACAGGTCGATGCCCGTGACCTTGAGCTTGGTAGACAGCACCGAGCCCTTGTACTGCCCGATGCCGAAGTTGGCCAGGTGGTTGGCACAGACCTTGGCCTGCTCGAACAGCGGCGCCACGAGGCCGTAGGCCGTGCCACGGTGGTTGACGCACTCGCCCACGGCATAGATGCGCGGGTCATAGGTCTGCATGGTGTCGTTGACCACGATGCCGCGGTTGCAGTACAGCCCGGCCGCCTCGGCCACGGTCACATTGGGACGAATGCCCACGGCCATGACCACCAGATCGGCGGGCACGACCTCGCCGTCCTTGAAGCGCACGGCGGCCACGCGGCCAGATTCACCCGCCACGAGCTCGGCCGTCTGCTTCTGCAGCAGGAAGCGCAGACCCTTGTCCTCCAGCGACTTCTGCAGCAGGCGTGCGGCAGTCTCGTCGAGCTGGCGTTCCAGGAGCCAGGGCGCAATGTGCACCACGGTGACATCCATGCCACGCAGCTTGAGGCCGTTGGCCGCCTCCAGACCCAGCAGGCCGCCGCCGATCACGATCGCATGGCGATACACGCGGGCGGCCTCGATCATGGCCTCGGTGTCCTTGATGTCGCGGTAGCTGATGACCCCGGGCAGATCCGCGCCCGGCACGGGCAGGATGAAGGGATTGGAGCCGGTCGCGATCAGGAGACGGTCATACGGGAACTGGCGTCCGTCTTCGGTCTCCACGGTGCGGCGGCCGCGGTGGATGTGGGACACCTTGGTGTTGAGTTCGAGCTGGATGCCGTGGTCGGCATACCACTGCACCTGGTTGAGGATGATGTCCTCGACCTGCTGCTCTCCTGCCAGCACGGGCGACAGCAGGATGCGGTTGTAGTTGGGATAGGGTTCCTCGCCCAGGACAGTGATGTCGTACATGTCAGGCTCGAGTGCCAGCAGCTCTTCCACCGTGCGCATGCCGGCCATGCCATTGCCTATCAGTACCAGTCGCGGTTTCGCCATGTCAAAAATACCTTCACAGTTGATCCAGAGTGGTGCATTGCAGCCCGCCATTGCCACGGTGTGCTGCTGGGTAGACCAGTACAAGCAAATTCGATGCCAAAGATGCAGATGACGTGCATCTCCCTTCATGACAGACAGAGGAACGTGGAAGATTTCGGCCCCTGCGGGCCAGACAGACGGCGCTTGAGGTGGCGCTGGCGTGCCTCCGAACGCTCCCCGCCGCTGCGCAGCCCCCATGCCAGCGTCGGTGTCCCAGGCGCTCGGCATGCACCGAAGGGGAGATTCATGCACCATTTCGGATGGCGCGTGAACGCTTTCGCCTCGCCTTGTGCTGTGCCGTGCGAGCGAGCGCGCAAAAAAAGCTGCCTCCCCTGACCGGGGCGGCAGCCACGCCCTCCACGCGGAGGGCCACAGAGCAAGGGGAACGGTGCGCTGCTCAGATGCGCATGGGCATCACGACGTACTTGAAGCGGTCGTTGTCGGGAATGGTGAACAGGGCCGAGCTGTTGCCGTCCTGCAGGGCCACGGTGACCATTTCCTGACCCATGTTGCCCAGCACGTCCATGAGATAGGTGACGTTGAAGCCGATCTCGATCGGGTCGCCCTCGTAGTCCACGTCGAGCTCGTCCACGGCCTCTTCCTGCTCGGCATTGTTGCAGGCCACGCGCAGGGTGTTGTTTTCGAGGGTGAGGCGCACGCCCTTGAACTTGTCGCTCGTGAGAATGGCGATGCGCTGCAGCGTGCTCAGGAAGGGCTGGCGTCCCACGGTGAGGTGGTTGTGGTGGTCCTTGGGAATGACGCGGTTGTAGTCGGGGAACTTGCCCTCGACGAGCTTGGTGACGAACTCCATGCCGCCAAAGGTGAAGCGTGCCTGGTTGTTGGCGAACTGCATCTCGATGGCGCCGTCCGCGTCGCTCAGCAGGCGCTGAAGCTCCAGCACGGTCTTGCGCGGAAGGATCACTTCCTGCTTGGGCACCTCGGTTTCCAGCGTGGCGCTGCTGAAGGCCAGCCGGTGACCGTCGGTGGCCACGAGACTCAGGGTGTTGCCCTCGGCCACGAACAGGATGCCGTTGAGGTAGTAGCGGATGTCGTGCACCGCCATGGCAAAGGAGACCTGCGAGAGGAGCTGCTTGAGCGTCTTCTGGGGCACGCTGAATACGGGGCCGAAGTTGGCCGATTCCTGCACGAGCGGAAAGTCCTCGGCCGGCAGGGTCTGCAGCGTGAACTTGCTCTTGCCGCCCTTGAGGAGCAGCTTGCTGTCCTTGGTTTCGAGGGTGACGGTCTGGTCCGACGGCATGGTGCGCAGGATGTCGATGAGCTTGCGCGCACCCACGGTGGTGCTGAAGTCGCCCGGATCGCCGCCGAGCTCGGCCGTGGTGCGGATCTGGATTTCGAGGTCGCTCGTGATGAGCTGGAGCGTTTCGCCATGCTTGCGCAGGAGCACATTGGCCAGGATGGGCAGGGTGTGGCGCCGCTCCACGATGCCCGCAACCGATTGCAGGGCGTTCAAAACCTGGGCCTGGGGTGCTTTCAAGACTTGCATGGTGATTCCGGATGCTCTGGATGCCGACAAGCAGGGGGCCGGGGATCACACGCAACGCACCGCGTCCGTGCGGCCCTGCCGCGACCTGCGCACAGCCTCGCGCGCCGCCTGCGGGCGCAAGACACTGATTTTCAATTGTAGTGCAGCGCCGGCTCGCCCTGCCCGCAGCGCCCCTCCAAGCCCCCAGCCATCGCACAGGGGGCCGCCAGGGGGGGGCAGCAGGCGCGACAGGGACAGCCCCTCGGGCAGATGCATCTTTGTGCATCTGTCCTTGCCTGCCGCAGTAGGTGGGCCACAATGGGGCCACCGTCCCGGCTCCGGCCACCTGCCCAGGCTTCGCCGCAGAGGGCCACCGGGAGAGAGGTTTCTTTTTCTTTTTTCTGCCACCTTACGAACAGGAGCACACACCATGCAGGACAGCATCATCCTCTTGACTTTCAGCGAACCGAGCAAGGCCTATCAGGCACTGGGCGAGCTCAAGGAAGCCCATGCGCAGGACAAGCTCCAGCTCAAGACCGCTGCCGTGGTCGACCGCGACGCGACAGGCGCACTCAAGGTGCGGGACGGCTTCAGCGACGGCGCCCCGGTGGACGCCACGCTCGTGGGCGGGCTGCTGGGCGGACTGCTGGGCGTGATGGCCGGCCCGCTGGGCGTGCTGCTGGTGGGTGCCACAGGCGCAGCGCTCGGCTCGCTGGCCTCGCTCGACACGGTGGACGAACGTCTGAGCCTGCTCGAACAGATGGGCCACTCGGTGCCCGTCGGCTCCACGGCGCTGTTTGCCAGTGTCGAAGAAGACGGCACCGCCGTGGTCGACGGCATTGCCCGCACGCTCGGCGCGCTGGTGCTGCGCCGTCCGGCCGAAGCCGTGATGCGCGAGGTCGAGGTCGCCCAGGAGGCCGAGGAGGTCGCGGCGCAGGAAGCCCGCACGGTGCTGCGCAAGCGCCATGAGGAAGAATGGCTCGCCAAGTTCGACACCTGGAAGGAAGAGGTCGGCGAACAGCTCACCGAACTGCGCGCCCGCATCGAGTCCCATCTGCCGAAGAAGTGAGAAGGCACGCCGTGCAGGAGGCTCCCGGAACACGGATGCCGGACGCAACGGCATCCTCCCCTGCCTGGCTGCGGCGCTCGGTGCGCAGCGTGGCCGGGTTCGAGGCGCTCAAGGGGGTGGCGGTCGTGCTGCTGGTGCTGGGGCTCCTGACGGCCGAACGTGACGGCGGTCTGCACGAGCTGGCCGTGGCGTTGGCCGGAAGGGTGCGACTGCACCCCCATGCGCTGTGGCCGAGTCTGGCGCTGCAGGGGGTGGACCACCTGCAGGAAGTGCATGCCGGACAGATCGGCGCGGTGGCCGCCCTGTATGCCGCCATGCGGTTCACGGAGAGCTGGGGACTGTGGCACGGACGTCGCTGGGCGGCCTGGCTGGCAGCGCTCTCCACTGCCATCTATCTGCCCTTCGAGCTGGAACATCTGCTGCACCGCCCGGGTGCCATCGCGGCGGCCGTGCTGGGGGTGAATCTGGCCGTGCTCGGCCTGATGGTGCTGCGCCTGCGCCAGCCTGGCTGAATGCCCCGCTCACCCGCCACCGGTGCAGACCCCTCCGGCATCGACGGACGCCGATGGACATGCATGCGGCCGCGCTACAGCACAGGGCCCATGGTGGAGAGCAGGTGGTTCCAGATACGCAGGTACCACGGCCACTGCTGGACATGGGTGAGCAGCACGCGATCCGACTGTGCCATGTAGCTGTGCTGGCGCGCCATGATGGCCTGGGTCAGGGCTGCGTCCTGCAGCAGGACGTTGTTTTCGTAGTTGAGGTCGAAGCTGCGCAGATCGAGGTTGGTGGAGCCGATGAGGGTGATCTCGCCATCGACCGTGAGCGTCTTGGCGTGCAGCAGTCCGCCGATGTATTCATGGATGGCCACGCCAGCATCGAGCAGGCGCACATAGGTGCTGCGGCTGGCTGCGGCGACCACGCGCGAGTCGTTGCGCTGGGGCAGCACGAGTGTGACCTGCACCCCCCGCCAGGCGGCTGCGCACAGAGCTTCGAGCACGGTGGCATCCGGCACGAAATAGGGGGTGGTGATGGTGAGCTGCCGCCGCGCGGCGGCAATGAGCGTCGCCACGAGCTGAGGGGTGGCGCGGCTGCGCTCGGTGGGCCCGTCGGCCACCACCTGGGCGGCAAACCCCTGCGGCAGCGGCTCCTGAGGCCGCATGAAGCGGGCAATGCCCTCGCCGGTGGCGGGCATCCAGTCGCTGGCGAAGAGGAGCTGGTTCTGCGTGACCACAGGCCCCTCCATGCGCAGCATGATGTCCACCCACGGAGCGTAGCGGGCCTTGATGCGGAAGGCTTCGTCGGCCAGATTCTGGCTGCCGCAGTAGGTGATGCGGCCGTCGATGACGGTGATCTTGCGGTGGTTGCGCAGGTCGATGCGGCTGGTGAGCAGCACATGCAGAGGGTGGTCGATGGACAGAGCCACGGCGGTGTGCACGCCCGCCTCGCCCATGGCGCGCCACAGGGGTGTGCGCAGCAGCAGGCGCGACCCCAGGCCGTCGACCATGGCGCGGCAGGTCACGCCCCGGCGCGCGGCACGGATCAGCGCCTCGGCCACGGCGGTGCCGGTGTCGTCGTCGAGCCAGATGTAGGACAGCACGTGGATTTCGTGGCGGGCGGCCTCCATGTCCGCGATCATGCGGGCGCGGGCGGTGGCCCCGTCTGGCATGAGCTCCGCGCGATTGCCGGGCATGGGCGCAAAGCCGTTGATCGACCCGGCATAGCGGAAGGCGCCCCGAAACGGGGGCGCAATGAGCGCATCGACCTGTTCGGGAGTGCCCATGACGCGGCGGATCTCGGCCTCGTCGATGAGCTGCGCCTGAATGGAGGCGAGTGCCTGCCGGTGGCGCCGTGCGATGTTGCGCCCGATGTGCACCTCACCGAGCAGGAAATAGAGCACCCCGCCCACGTAGGGGAGCACCATGAGCACCACGATCCAGGCCATGCGCGCATCGGGGGCCAGGTCCTCGCGCAGCAGGATGCGCAGCCCAAAGCCTCCCACGAGCGCGAGATGCAGGAACAGAAGGAGAGAAGCGGGCATGGGGGCTCACTCAGGGGGAAAAGGTTCCGGCTTGCCGGGGGCCGGGAGAAGGCAGCGCCCCCAGTCTACAATTTCCGCCCCCTTCTCCTGTGTTCCGGGCTCTCCGGGACGCACCCTGCCCATGGCCCTGCCCGTCACGCCCTCTGCTGCCACGCATGCAGCGGATCGTCTCCCTGCCGCACCGGACTGGCAGGCTCCCTGGCATGCGCCTCTGCAGCCCCTGGCGCCCGCCGTGTGGCAGGTCTGGCAGGCCGGCCCGTGCGAACTCCGCAGCCGCTCCGAAGGGCACCCCGAGGGCGCCTGTGCGGCGGCTCTGGGCGCGTTTCCCTGCGCCGCGCCGGTGCAGTTCGTGCCCCAGCACCGGCTGCCGGACGGCATGGCCTACGAGCAGTTCATCCATGACACGCGGCAGGTGCCCACGCGCGACAACCTGCACGATTTCTACAACGGGCTGATGTGGCTGCATTTTCCGCGCACCAAGCTGCGCCTCAATGCGCTGCAGGCCGCTGAGCTTGCCCGCATGGGCGGCGTGCAGGCCACGCGTGGCCCCGTGCGCGATGCACTCACCCTGTTCGACGAGAACGTGGCCCTGCTGCAGGCCCCCGATGCCCTGTGGGACGCCCTGGCCTGGAAGCGCTGGCCGGACCTGTTCGGGGCGGCCATGCGGCCGCTGTGGCAATCGGCGCGGCTGGTACTGTTCGGGCATGCGCTGCTCGAACAGCTGGTGCACCCCTACAAGGCCCTGACCGCCCATGTCTACCCGGTGCCCGCCTCGCTGTGTGCCCCGGATGCGACCGACTGGCGCGCACGCTGGGATGCCTGGCTGGCCAGCACGCTGACGGCCGAGCGGCTGGCGGACAAGCCCTTTGCCCACCTCCCTGTACTGGGCGTGCCGGGCTGGTGGGCCGCAGCCGACACGGAGCCGGCTTTCCGTGCAGACCCTGCCGTGTTCAGGCCGCTGCGCCGCCCGCCTCCGGCTGCCCTGCTGGCACTGCTGCGAAACACCCCCGCCTGACGCGCAACAGGCTGCCGCCTCCCGGCAGCGCAGACACGCCAGAGAGCCCTGCGCGCCTCAGTCGAAGATCTTGCCGGGATTGAGAATGCCGTGCGGATCGAGCGCCTGCTTGATGGCACGCATCATGTCGAGCGCGGCCTCGCCGGCTTCCTCGGGCAGGAAGCGCATCTTGTGCAGGCCGATGCCGTGCTCGCCCGTGCAGGTTCCCTCCATGCGGATGGCGCGGCGCACCAGTGCCTGGTTGAGCTGCTCGGCCCGGGCACATTCGTCGGCATCGTGCGGATCGACGAGGTAGCCGAAATGGAAGTTGCCGTCCCCCACATGCCCCACGAGGAAGTACGGAATGCCCGAGGCTTCCACCTCCTCCACCGACACGAGCAGACAGTCGGCGAGCCGGCTGATGGGCACGCAGGTGTCGGTGCTGATCGCGCGGCAGCCCGGCCGCGAGGACACGGCGGCAAAGAACGCGTTGTGCCGCGCCGTCCAGAGCCGGGTGCGCTCCTCGGGCGTGGACGCCCACTCGAACGCCTCGCCGCCATGCTCGCTCGCCAGGGCCTGTACCGTCTCGGCCTGTTCCTGCACGCTGGCGGGAGAGCCGTGGAACTCCATGAGCAGCATGGGCCGCTCGGCCAGCGTGGTCTTGCTGTAGGCGTTGACCATGCGCACCGTGTTGGCATCGATGAGCTCGCAGCGCGCAATCGGCACCCCGAGCTGAATGGTCTGGATGACCGTGTGCACCGCCTCGGCGATGGAGGGGAACATGCAGGTGGCAGCCGACACCGCCTCGGGCAGGGGATGCACGCGCAGCGTCACCTCGGTGAAGATGCCGAGCGTGCCTTCGCTGCCCACCATGAGCCGGGTGAGATCGTAGCCGGCGCTGCTCTTGCGGGCGCGGGTGCCGGTACGCACCACCTGGCCGGCAGCCGTGACCACTTCCAGCGCCAGCACGTTGTCGCGCATGGTGCCGTAGCGCACGGCGTTGGTGCCGCTCGCGCGGGTGGCGCACATGCCGCCGATGCTGGCATCGGCCCCCGGATCGATCGGGAAGAACAACCCCTCATGCCGCAAGGCCTCGTTGAGCTGCTTGCGCGTCACCCCCGGCTGCACCGTGACGGTGAGGTCCTCGGAGTGGATGGACAGGATGGCGTTCATGCGGCTCACGTCGAGGCTGATACCGCCCTGCACCGCCAGCAGATGCCCCTCGACGGACGATCCCGCCCCGAAGGGAATCAGGGGCACCCCGTGGCGTGCAGCCAGCGAGACGGCATCGACCACATCCTGCGTCGTTTCGGCAAACACCACGGCCTCGGGCGGCGGCACATTGAACACCGACTCGTCCCGCCCGTGCTGCTCGCGCACGGCCAGCGCCACGCTGAACTGCGGGCCGAAGCGCTGCACCAGCGCCTCCCGCAGGGCATCGGGCAGCGGCTGCCGGTGCAGCCGGGCACTCAGGTCATGGGCATGGGGAGCGGAGGTATCGGGAGATGCGGGGGAAGCCATCGAAAAAACCTTGCAGAAAGACAGGCAGCGGACCCGCAGACACACCACGCGCGCAGGCCCCGCCTCACCACACGCCAGTATAGGCCGGGCCGCCTCCGTCACGCACCCCTGCCCTGTCCTGCCCCAGTCACGATCCACGGCGCCACCCACCCCCGTGCCCCTTTCGCACGGGGCGTGGACGCGGCGTGGGATTGGGCGAGGATGGTCACATTTGCACACCATTGGGCGCAGGATCGGCGCCCGGGCACCTGCACAATGGGTTCATGCCTTCCCGGCTGGCGTGTGCACGTGGCAGGCGTGTCCTGCACAGCGCGCAGGCAGCCGCCCTGACGGGACTGCCCCGCGTCCGCACCCCCGCCCTTCCAGACGAGCTCTGCCATGTCCACCACTCCGTCCACAGCCTCCGTTTCCCCCTCGCACGTCCCGCGCATGCGCTGGCATCTCGAAGACATTGCATACGACCACATCGACCAGTCCCGCATCCGCGACCGCGAAGACCTGTTCTACATGCTGGCGAGTGCCTCCTTCATCGAGACGGGGTCTGACACCTACACCCGCAACCTGGTGGCGCACTACGCTGCCTATCCCGAGTTGGCCGAGTGGCTGCAGCAGCATTGGGAGCCCGAGGAACTGCAGCACGGTCGTGCCCTGCGCCGCTATGTGGAGGCGGTGTGGCCCGAGTTCGACTGGCCCGCAGCCTACGACAGCTTCTTTGCCGAATATTCCCGCCTGTGCACCACCGAGGAGCTCGAAGGCGACCGCGTGCTGGAGCTGGCCGCGCGCTGCGTCGTGGAAACCGGCACCACCACCTACTACCAGACCATCCATGCCCTGACCGACGAACCCGTGCTGGCCGATCTGGTCACGCGCATCCGCACCGACGAAGTCCAGCACTACAAGTACTTCTTCCGCTACTTCCGTTCGCTCCAGACCCAGTCCCACCGCAGCCGCCTGCAGGTGGGACGCGTGCTGTGGGATCGCCTGCAGGAAATGCGCAACAGCGACTCGGACGTGGCCCTGCGGCATGTGTGGGCGCACCGACCGGCCCGATTCGACCAGGGGCCGGACGACTTTCCGCGCATCAGCGGCCGCATCTACTCGCTCGTGAGCCACAGCCTGCCCCTCGATCAGGCGGCCCGCATGCTGCTCAAGCCCATGGCACTGCCGCCGGGCGTGGAGCGCATGGTCGAGCGGCCCCTGGTGTGGGTGAGCCGCCGCGTGCTGGCGGCCTGACACGCCTGCGCCAGCCAAGTTCGCTACAGTAGAGCCCATGCGCTCCACTCCCGCCTCGGCCCCTGCCCTTTCCCTCTGGTCTCTGTCCGGCTCTGCCCTGCTCCCGCCTGCCGGGGGGCAGCGCCTGCTTTGCTCACGCCCCCGTGCCGCAACCCCGACGGCGGGCGGCTGGGGGTGGCGTGCCCTGGCAGCCGTGGGGACCGTGGTGTCCGCCCTGCTGGCAGGCTGCAGCAGCACCCCCTCGCGCACGCCAGCAGCGCCGGGAGTGTCGGGCAGCGTCATCGAGCAGGGAGCGAGCCGCTGGGTGCCTGTGCCCTGGACGGCAGTGCCCGGCTTTGCCGACGACCGCGTCGGGGAGGCCTGGCACGCCTGGCTGCGCAGCTGTGCCAAGCCGGGTCCGGTCTTTGCCCGCGTATGTCGCGAGGCGGCCAGCCTGCGCACCGCCAGCGATGCCGACAAGCGCCGCTGGATGATGGAGCGCCTGCAGCCCTACCGGGTGGAGAGCCACGGCGGCAACGCCCAGGGCCTGCTCACCAGCTACTACGAACCCGTGCTGGAAGGCAGCCGCCGGCCCACGTCCGCACGCCGCGTGCCGATCTACGGCGTGCCGCTGGGCGGGGCACCGCGCAGCCCGTGGTTCACCCGCCAGCAGATCGAGACCGACCCCCAGGCCCAGTCCACGCTGCGCGGCCGGGAGATTCTCTATCTGGCCGACCCCATCGACGCCATGATCCTGCACGTGCAGGGCTCGGGGCGCCTGCGCGTGACCGAACCCGACGGCCGCCAGCGCGACGTGCGGCTCGCCTATGCCGGCACCAACAACCGCCCCTTCCGCAGCCCCTCGGCCTGGGTCAGTGCCCATGGGGGCCGGGGCGGCAGCTGGAACGCCATTCGCACGTGGGCGGTGCAGCATCCCGAACTCGTGCAGGAGATGACATGGAGCAACCCGCGCTATGTCTTTTTCCGCGAGGAGCCCATCAGTGCCCTCGATGCCGATGCCGGCCCGCGCGGGGCGCAGGGCGTGCCCCTTACCCCGGGCCGCTCGATTGCCGTGGACCGCTCCAGCATCCCCTACGGCACGCCGGTGTGGCTCAGCTCCAGCGGCCCCACCGCCAGTCTGCACCGCCTCGTGCTGGCGCAGGACACGGGCAATGCCATCCGCGGGGCCGTGCGCGCCGACTACTTCGCCGGCTGGAGCCCCGAAGCCGCCGACCTGGCCCATCGCCTGCGCCAGCCCCTGCAGCTCTGGGTGCTGTGGCCCCGGTAAGGCTCGCGCAGAGTCCGCAAGGCCCGTCCTGCAGCCAGCCCCGGCGTCACGGGGGTGGCAAGAGACTGACCCTTGCCTGCACCTCGCCTCGCCTCGCCTGCGCCTCAGAACGTGTTCACAATCTTCTGAGCAAAAGAGCCAAGAATGCCAAGTGAACGAACTGCAAGCTGGTGTTGAGCCATCGCTCATGGTTCTTCGAGAGCCTGCGGTTCTTCTCCAGCCACGCAAAGCTGCGCTCCACCACCCAGCGCTTGGGCATGACCCTGAAGCTGT
>NZ_JAYRLV010000004.1:0-162278 GCF_041912815.1 Allobrachymonas sp.
TGGCGGTGTCGGAGTCGGCGTCGGAGTCGGAGTCGGAGTCGGAGTCGGAGTCGGAGTCGGAGTCGGAGTCGGAGTCGGAGTCGGAGTCGGAGTCGGAGTCGGAGTCGGAGTCGGAGCGAGCAGTACCTTCAACAGGGCATCGAGGCCCTCGGTAGCCTCCGGCATGGGGATGACGGGCGGCTTGGCAGGCGCAACCGGCGATGCGGGGGGCCGAGGCACCTCTGCTGCAGCCGGTGCGATCGAAGGCGCTGGCTCCATGACCGGCTCGTCTGTGGGAGCAGGGCGGTCGGTCGCAGGGAGAGGCGCAGCGGTGAGCACCGGCGTCCGTTCTGCCGCGGCGGCTGCAGCTGGCGTGGCATGCACGTCCGGCAGCGCTGTTTTCAGGGCTTCAGGCGCTGCGTCGATGGCGGGGGCAGGAGCGGGAACTGCTTCGACAGTGTGTGTGAGCTGCGCTGGCGGCGGCGGAGCTGTCTGTGCCGAAGGGGAGGGCACCGTGGTCGGGGCCGGACTTTCTCCTTCGTCCGCGTCGTCCGGGAGGGCATGCAGGGTGGTGTAGGCCATGTACACATGGCTGCACTTGCCGCATCTCACCCAGCCGTTGGCGATGTGCAGCTGGTCCGGGACAATCCGGAAGGAAGTACCGCAGTGGGGGCAGTGGGAGACAAATCGCATCGTGTTGCCGATTGTAGGTCAGCAGCGTGTCTGCCCGGGCCGCTGGATGCGGGGCTCAGGCGCGGGTGGGCTTGGGCGCGGTAGCCGTCATGAGGATCCAGCCGTCTTCGCGGTCTGTCACCTGCAGGGACACGTAGGGCGCGTAGGCCTGCTGGAGCTCCTCGGCCTGGCGTTCCAGAATGCCGGCCAGCACCAGGTGGCCACCGGCCTGCAGGTGGCTGCACAGCAGGGGAGCGAGCACCTTGAGCGGGGTGGCCAGAATGTTGGCGATCACGGTCTGGTAGGCCGCAGCCGGCGGATCCACCAGGTCGGGCAGCCCGGCACGCAGGGTCACATGGTTGGCCGCAGCATTGGCCAGGGTGGATTCGACGGCAGCAGGGTCGATGTCCACCGCATCGATGGGATGGGCGCCGAAGAGGGCCGCCCCGATGGCCAGAATGCCGGAGCCGCAGCCATAGTCCAGCACATGGCCGAGCTCGGCGGCATGGTGGGCGATCCAGCGCAGGCACATGCGCGTGGTGGGATGGGTGCCGGTGCCGAAGGCGAGTCCGGGATCGAGCCGCATGATCTGGCGGGCTTCGGCCGGAGCTTCATGCCAGCTCGGCACGATCCAGAAGGTGGGCGTGATGTCGACCGGAGCAAACTGCGATTGCGTCAGCCGCACCCAGTCCTGATCGGGCACGGCACGCACGTCGACCACCTGGCTGCCGGCAAAGAAGTCCTGCAGCTGCAGCAGCCGGGCCGCCTCGCGGGCCGCCTCTTCCTGGCGGAACAGGGCCACCAGGACGGAGCGGTCCCAGCTCTCCCGGGGTGCGGGCATGCCAGGCTCCCCGAACAGGGGCTGCTCGGACTCGGTCTGGGCGTCGGCATCTTCCACCGACACGCTCAGGGCGTCCAGGGCATCCAGGGCATCGCAGAGCGTCTCGACTTGGGCTTCGGGGCTGAGCAGGCGGAGTTCAAACATGGCAGAAACGTGCAGAACCTCCCGGGGGAGGCAGGGGCAGAAAGGAAAAGACCCTGGCGCGTCGCCGGACACCTGCCCAGGGGGGGCAGCGTCCTGCAGCCGCGCAGGGTCACGGAGCATCAGCGGTCGCGGTGCTGCAGCCACTCTTCGAGATAGTGGATGTTGGTGCCGCCTTCCAGGAAGCGCGCATCCACCATCAGCTCGCGGTGCAGGGGGATGTTGGTGTTGATGCCCTCGATCACGGTCTCGCTCAGGGCCGTGCGCATGCGTGCAATGGCCTGTTCGCGGGTGTCGCCATGGGCAATGATCTTGCCGATCATGGAGTCGTAGTTGGAGGGGACGAAATAATTGTTGTAGACATGGCTGTCGACCCGGATGCCGGGGCCGCCCGGGGCATGCCACTGCGTGATCCGCCCGGGAGAGGGCAGGCACTTGTAGGGGTCCTCGGCGTTGATGCGGCATTCGATGGCATGGCCGCGCAGCTGGATGTGCCGCTGGGCAAAGGGCAGCTTCTCGCCGGCCGCCACCAGGATCTGGGTGCGTACGATGTCGATGCCGGTGATTTTCTCGGTCACGGGATGTTCCACCTGCACGCGGGTGTTCATCTCGATGAAGTAGAACTCGCCGTTCTCGTACAGGAATTCGAAGGTACCCGCTCCCCGGTAGCCGATCTTCTTGCAGGCTGCGACGCAGCGTTCGCCAATGCGCTCGATGAGGCGGCGGGGAATGCCGTGTGCCGGTGCTTCCTCGATCACCTTCTGGTGGCGGCGCTGCATCGAGCAGTCGCGCTCGCCGAGGTAGACCGCGTTGCGGTGCGTGTCGGCCATCACCTGGATCTCGATGTGACGGGGGTTCTGGAGGAACTTCTCCATGTAGACCGAGGGGTTGCCGAAGGCCGTGCCGGCCTCTGCCTTGGTCATGGCCACCGCGTTGACCAGGGCTGCTTCGGTGTGCACCACGCGCATGCCGCGTCCACCGCCGCCGCCCGATGCCTTGATGATGACGGGATAGCCGATCTGGCGGGCAATGCGCTTGATGGCGGCCGGATCATCGGGCAATTCGCCGTCGGAGCCCGGCACGCAAGGCACACCGGCCTTGATCATGGCCTGCTTGGCAGACACCTTGTCGCCCATCAGACGGATGGATTCGGCAGTGGGGCCGATGAAGGTGAAGCCGCTTTTCTCGACCCGCTCGGCAAAGTCGGCGTTCTCGCTCAGGAAGCCGTAGCCGGGGTGAATGGCCTCGGCGTCCGTGACTTCGGCCGCAGAGATCAGGGCAGGCATGTTCAGGTAGCTCTGCGAGGACGGCGCCGGGCCGATGCAGATGGCTTCATCGGCCAGCTTGATGTACTTGGCGTCGCGATCGGCCTCGGAATAGACCATGACGGCCTTGATGCCCATTTCCTTGCAGGCGCGCTGGACGCGCAGGGCGATTTCGCCGCGATTGGCGATCAGGATTTTCTTGAACATAGGGAGGATTTCCTCGGAACGAGTCCTTCGGGGGCGTCCGGCATGGAATGCCGGAATACCGGGAAAACGGCACCAGGCAGAGGGTGGGGGCGCTGTATGTCTGCTGCGGTCCGCGAAATGTCCCGGCAGACCCTGGCCCCGAGCCTGGCGCTCTTTTCTCGCGGCACGTCCGAAGGCAGGAGTGTCGCGCATGTCGACCGCGAGGCCCGATCACAGACCGGCAGGCGGAGAGGGAGCGAACGGGGCGGGCGCATGGAGAATGCCTGCCGGAAGGACGGTGGGCCCGTCTTATTCGATGATGAACAGGGTCTGGCCGAATTCCACCGTGTCCCCGTTCTCGCACAGGATCTGCTTGACCACACCGGACTTGTCGGCTTCGATCTCGTTGAGGATCTTCATGGCCTCGACGATGCACAGCGGGTCGCCTTCCTTCACCGTGCTGCCCACTTCCACGAACGGGTCGGAGCCGGGGCTGCTGGCACGGTAGAACGTACCCACCATCGGAGACTTGACCTGATGGCCACTGGGCTGTTCGGGCTCAGCGGCGGCTGGAGCCGCTGCGGGGGCCGCAGCAGGAGCTGCAGCGGCCGGAAGAGCTGCCGGCACCGGCATCATGGCCGGCATGACGGCCTGTACGGCACCGCCGCCCTTGACGATGCGGACCTTGCCTTCGGCTTCGGTGATTTCGAGTTCGGAGACGTTGGATTCAGACACCAGGTCGATGAGTGTCTTGAGTTTGCGTAGATCCATGATGAGGATGTTCCAGACAAAAGAGGAGGGTGAACCAATGGGGTGAATGTAACGCAAATCAGGAAATTTGCGTCTTTTGTGGGCTACTTTCCCTTATTTTTCATCTATCTTCCATCGTGCATGGCCGGGGTGGAGAGGGTGATGGACAGGAATCTTGCGTGGAGTTCGCGCCTTTTGGAGCGGATTTGGTGCCTTGAATCGCGTGATTTCAGGATTTTTCGGTGGTGACCCAGTGATTGAGCTGCTTTGGGTGGAGCTGCCCCAGATGGCGGTCCGCCATGGCACCGCTCGCGTCGAAAAGCACGCTGAAGGGCAGGGAGCCCTGGGCATCTCCCAGAGCGCGCGCCAGGTCCAGCCCTTCGTTGCCCGCCAGTGCGATGGGGAACGGCATGGGGTGGCGCGCCAGAAAACGCCGGACGGCATCGGGCCGATCCACGGCCAGTCCCAGAACTTGCCAGCCGTTGGCCTGATGATGCCGGTAGAACTCGGCAAGCAGGGGCATTTCCTGTACGCAGGGCGGGCACCAGCTGGCCCAGAAGTTGAGCAGCAGGGGGCGACCCTTGAAGGTGCGCACAGCCAGGGGCGTGCCGTCGGGGGTGGGGAATGAGCGCTCCCACCAGTCGGCCTTGGGAATCGGAGCCAGGCCTGCGGCAGGAGAGGGCGGATCACGTCGGAGCCATGCCACAGAGCCTGCGGCGGCGAGGGCCGCCACGGCCACGCCGGCACCCAGCATCGTTCGCCGTGAAGGGCGGGGGAGAGGGCGTTCGTCTGTCATGCAGCATCCTCCTGCAGTCGGGCTGCCAGCTGGGCGGCTGTGCCGCGGGGTTTGCGGCGGGCCTGGTCGGGCTGGAGGGCGCCGCGCTGCGCTCTGCCGTCGTTGACCAGCAGGTGCACGCCCACATCTTCCCCGAGTTCGGGGCACCAGGCGTGCAGGCTCAGTGCATCCACGTCCGTCCCGTGCAGACCGGTGACGCGGGTCACCTCGTAGTCCATATTCTGGTTGATGAGGGTGAGTTCGACGGCCTTGGGGTCGTCCGAGAAGAGCTGGAGATAGATGTCGTTGAGCCGCGTGGCGGTGCCGTGCCAGATGGCGCCGCCGATGAGGGGGGCGTATTCGGCGAGCCGTTCCATCCACTGCAGTGCCAGGTGCCTCAGGGCTGCCAGCTCGGTGGGCTGCGTATCGGCGCAGAAGACGGCCAGATACTCGCGGACAGCGGCTTCGAGGAGCAGGTTGTCCGGCAGCGGGGTGCGGGGCGACAGCTTGAGCTGCCGAATCGCGCGCTGCTTGGCGGCGCCGTAATCGAGCCCTTCCTCGACCACCAGTCGGGCTGCGGTGGCGGTCAGGGTGTCCAGGGAGATGTCATGCATGATGCAGGCCTCCCGTGACGGGGAAATGGGCACAGGGAGCCTGCTGGGGCACCTGTGCCGGGAGGAGATCAGCCCGCGAGTCGGGCCAGCAGTTTGTCATGGATGCCTCCGAAGCCTCCATTGCTCATGCAGAGGATGTGGTCTCCCGGACGGGCGGCGGCGGCCACCTGCTCGACCAGTGCGGCAATGTCGCCGGCTACCTGGGCACGGGAACCCATGGGGGCCAGCGCTTCGGCAGCGTCCCAGTCGAGCCCGCCTGCGTGGCAGAACGCCAGGTCTGCCTCTTCCAGGCTCCAGGGCAGTTGCGACTTCATGGTGCCGAGCTTCATGGTGTTGCTGCGAGGCTCGAAGACGGCCAGGATGCGGTCCTGGCGACGGCCTTCGGCGTCGAGGCGGCGGCGCAGACCATCGACCGTGGTGCGGATGGCCGTGGGATGGTGGGCGAAGTCGTCGTAGACGGTGATGGTGCCGCCGGCGCGTGCCACGGTGCCGCGCACTTCCATGCGGCGGCGGGCATTGGCGAACTGCCCCAGGGCGGCTGCGGCCGTGTGCGGATCGACCCCCACGTGGGCAGCGGCAGCGATGGCGGCGAGCGCATTGCGCTGGTTGTGCATGCCGGTCATGCCCCATTGCACATGGCCGACGATCTGTCCCCGGTGGAGCACGTCGAAGTCGTGGGGTTCGCCCTGGGCGGTGTAGTCGCTGTCGGGTGCGCCGAAGCGGCTCACTTCGCTCCAGCAGCCCATGTCGAGCACGCGGGCCAGGGAGGCTTCGAGGCCATTGACCACGACGCGGCCGGTAGAGGGGACGGTGCGCACAAGGTGGTGAAACTGGCGCTCGATGGCAGCCAGATCGTCGAAGATGTCGGCGTGGTCGAATTCCAGGTTGTTGAGCACGGCGGTGCGCGGCCGGTAGTGCACGAACTTGCTGCGCTTGTCGAAGAAGGCGGTGTCGTACTCGTCGGCCTCGATGACGAAGTAGCTGCGGGCATGTCCCGGGGCCAGATGTCCGAGGCGGGCGGAGAGCCCGAAGTTGAGAGGGACGCCGCCGACGAGGAAGCCGGGGGTGAGGCCGGCCGATTCCAGAATCCAGGCCAGCATGGAGGTGGTGGTGGTCTTGCCGTGCGTGCCTGCCACGGCCAGCACATGGCGGCCTTGCAGGACGTTTTCGGCCAGCCACTGCGGGCCGCTGGTGTAGGGCAGGCCCTGATCGAGGATGGCTTCCATGAGCGGAAACCTGGGGCTGCCGTCGGCATGGTGCACGCGGCTCACGACGTTGCCGATCACGTAGATGTCGGGCTGCAGGGCGGTCTGGCTGGCGTCGAACCCTTCGATGAGGTCGATGCCGAGCGCCCGCAGCTGGTCGCTCATGGGGGGATAGACACCGGCATCGCAGCCGGTGACCGTGTGTCCGGCCTCACGGGCCAGCGCCGCGACACCTCCCATGAAGGTGCCGCAAATGCCAAGAATGTGGATATGCATGGTTGGGCATTGTAGGCGCTGGCCGTGCCGGACGCGGGATGACGGCGGCGGTCTTCCCGCGGTCGGTGTGCGCTCAGCGCGGACCGAAGGCCGCTTCGAAGATGCCGACGATTTCGGTGTGTCCAGCCTGTACCGGGTTGGTCAGGCCACAGACGTCCTTGAGCGCATTGGCGGCCAGCGTGTCGAAGTCGTCGCGCTTGACGCCGAGTTCTTCCAGCGACTTGGGAATGCCGACGATGTCAGCCAGTTTCTTGATGGCAGGGATGGTGTCGAGTCCGGCCAGGTCGGGATTGTTGTCCTGCAGCAGGGTGCCGATTTCTCCGAGCTTGCCACCGGCAGCCTGAAGGTTGAAGGCCTGCACATGGGGCAGCAGCAGGGCGTTGCACACGCCGTGGGGCAGGTTGTAGAAGCCGCCGAGCTGGTGGGCCATGGCATGCACATAGCCGAGGGAGGCATTGTTGAAGGCCATGCCGGCGAGGAACTGGGCGTAGGCCATCTGTTCGCGGGCTTCCTTGTTGTGGGGTTCCTTGACGGCCACGGGCAGGTAGCGGGCAATCAGCGCCACGGCCTTGACGGCGCAGGCATCGGTGATGGGCGATGCGGCGGTGGAGACGTAGGCTTCGACGGCGTGGGTGAGGGCGTCCATGCCCGTGGCGGCGGTCAGGCCTGCGGGCATGCCTTCCATGAGCTCGGGGTCGTTGACCGACATGAAGGGCGTGACGTGCTTGTCGACGATGGCCATCTTCACGTGGCGGCTCTCGTCGGTGATGATGGTGAAGCGGGTCATCTCGGACGCGGTGCCGGCCGTGGTGTTGATGGCCAGCAGCGGCAGCTGCGGCTTGGCAGACTTGTCGAGCCCTTCGTAATCGGCGATGGCACCGCCGTTGCTGGCGACCAGGGCCACGCCCTTGGCGCAGTCATGGGCGGAACCGCCACCCAGGGAGATCACCAGGTCGCACTGGGCTTCGTGCAGCATGGCGAGGCCGGCATTGACGTTGCCGATGGTGGGGTTGGGCTGCACGCCGTCGAAGACGGTGCTGGCAATGCCCTTGGCGGTCAGCTTGTCGGCCAGGGCCTGGGCCAGGCCCATGCGGGCGAGCGCGGCATCGGTGACGATGAGCGCCTTGCGGAAGCCGCTTTCACCCAGCTGGCGGACGGCCTCGTCGAGGGCGCCTGCGCCGAGCAGGTTGTTGGAGGGCATGAAGAATTGCGACAGTGCCATGTTCAGTTCCTGTAGGGGTAAGTAGGAAGGAAAGAGGAAGGACACTTCGGAGGCATGGCTGACGCCGCACCGGCGCGGAAGCGCGAGGGATCACCTCGGTTCCGCGGCATGCGGCAGGATCGCTGAACTGCGCCAACCCTGGGTCCGGAGCGCCCGGGTCCACCCCTGTGCACCGGGTGGCGGGCAGGAGGGACGGAGGCCGCACGGAGCATATCGCCGCGCGGCACGGGAGCACCTGACGGAGATCAGGCGATCAGAAGAAGCCCAGCTTGTTTTCGCTGTAGCTCACCAGCAGGTTCTTGGTCTGCTGATAGTGGTCGAGCATCATCTTGTGGGTTTCGCGGCCCAGGCCCGATTCCTTGTAGCCACCGAACGCAGCGTGGGCGGGGTAGGCGTGGTAGCAGTTGGTCCACACGCGGCCGGCCTTGATGGAGCGGCCCATGCGGTAGGCCAGATTTCCGTTGCGGGTCCACACGCCGGCGCCCAGGCCATACTGGGTGTCGTTGGCGATCGACAGGGCTTCGGCCTCGTCGCGGAAGGTGGTCACGGCGAGCACGGGGCCGAAGATTTCCTCCTGGAAGATGCGCATCTTGTTGTGCCCCTTGAACAGGGTCGGCTGGATGTAGTAGCCGCCGGCCAGGTCACCGGGCAGCTGCGCCGGGGCGCCACCGCACAGGACCTGGGCGCCTTCTTCCTTGCCGAGCTCCAGGTAGGAGGAAATCTTGTCGAGCTGCATCTGGCTGGCCTGGGCACCGATCATGGTCTCGGTGTCGAGCGGGTTGCCCTGCTTGATGGCAGCCACGCGCGGCAGGCAGCGTTCCATGAATCGGTCGTAGATCGATTCCTGAATCAGGGCACGGGACGGGCAGGTGCACACTTCGCCCTGGTTGAAGGCGAACAGCACCAGTCCTTCGATGGCCTTGTCGAGGTAGGCGTCGTCGCGCGCCATGATGTCCTCGAAGAAGATGTTGGGCGACTTGCCTCCCAGTTCCAGCGTGGCAGGGATCAGGTTGCCGGCAGCGGCCTGTGCGATCACGCGGCCCGTGGCGGTGGAGCCGGTGAAGGCGATCTTGGCAATGCGCTTGCTGGTGGCCAGCGGCATGCCGGCTTCGCGCCCGAAGCCATTGACCACGTTGAGCACGCCCGGGGGCAGCAGGTCGGCGATGAGTTCGACCAGCACCAGGATGGAGGTGGGGGTCGATTCGGCGGGCTTGAGCACCACGCAGTTGCCGGCCCCAATGGCGGGGGCCAGTTTCCAGGCGGCCATCAGCAGCGGGAAGTTCCAGGGAATGATCTGGCCGACCACGCCCAGAGGTTCATGGTAGTGGTAGGCCACCGTGTTCTCGTCGATGTCCGACATGTTGCCTTCCTGTGCGCGCAGGCAGCCGGCAAAGTAGCGGAAATGGTCGGCAGAGAGGGGAACGTCGGCGTTGAGCGTTTCGCGGATCGGCTTGCCGTTGTCCACCGTTTCGGCGTAGGCCAGCTTCTCCAGGTTCTGTTCGATGCGGTCCGCAATCTTGAGCAGGATGTTGCTGCGGTCGGCGGCAGGGGTCTTGCCCCACTGGTCGGCAGCGGCATGGGCGGCATCCAGGGCCAGCTCGACGTCCTCGGCGGTGGAGCGTGCGGCCTGGCAGTAGACCTGTCCTGTCACCGGGGTGATGTTGTCGAAGTATTCGCCCTTGACCGGAGGTGTCCACTTGCCGCCGATGAAGTTGTCGTACTTGGCCTTGAACTGGACGGGCGCGCCGGGCTGGCCGGGGTAGGAATAGATCATGGATGTCTCCTGTTTGAGGTTGTGCTTGTCGCCGTCGGCGGACTGCGGGAGTCCGCTGCGGCTGCGGCCCATCGAGCAACAGGCGTGCCAGTTCGAGCAATCCAAGGGAAATTCCGGACACTCCTCTATAAGACTTGGTTTTCACATGGAGAATCTGGTTTTCACATCGACTTCGATGAACACCATTCTGTGCCATGAATGTCTTGAATGAGGACAGGTGTGTCATAAGTGAACATGACACGCCTGTGTCATGCACGGGCTGCGGCGCAGACAGTCCCATGGCGGGGGTTTACCCGTTTGGATGCGGCGCGGGCACATGCTAGGATGCCGCCGAAACGGCGCCCGACAGGGCGGACGAGGACCCTACCATGCCCATCATGACCTCCCGAGACGAAGCGAGCCTGCAGCAGGCCCGCCGGATGCTGCAGCAACGCGGGGCGCTGCCTGAGGGGGTGTTGCCCGACACCCTGGGATATGTGTCGCGTTCATGGAACCGCAGCGCTGCAGCGGGCCTGCACGCGGGGCTGGACCCCCAGCGTGGACTGCCCGTGAGCCGCTTCGAGCTGGCCCAGGCCACCGAGCGCCAGCACGAGCTCTTGGCGCATGCACGGCCGGTCATGGAATATCTGCACGGCCAGATGCGTGACAGCAGCAGCATGGTCATCCTTGCAGACGAGGCCGGACTCCTGCTGCATGCCCTGGGCGATGCCCGGTTTCTCGACCGTGCCCAGCGCGTGGCGCTGATGCCTGGCGCATCCTGGCATGAGACCCACCGCGGCACCAATGCCATCGGCACGGCGCTGGCCGAAGGGGTGCCCATCGCGGTCCATGGAGCCGAGCATTTTCTGGAGTGCAATGGCTTTCTCACCTGCGCGGCGGCGCCGGTCACCGGGCCTGATGGCCGCATTCTGGGGGTGCTCGACATTTCCGGCGAGCGCAGCAACCGCCATCCACATACCTTCAGCATGGTGCGGGCGGCAACCCAGATGATCGAGAACCGCCTGTTCGAGGCGCGTCACGGCAGCCATGTGCGGCTGCATTTCCATCCTCTGCCCGAAGGCATCGGCACCATCGCAGAAGGGGTCATTGCGCTCGATGAAACGCACCACATCGTGGGGGCCAACCAGGCGGCCCTGGCGTTTCTGGGACTCGATACCCACAAGCTGGGGCGGGTGTCGCTCGAACAGGTGTTCGACACCACGACCGAGCAGATGCTGGCCCGGGAGCGCCGGCAGCCTCAGGTGGTGTTTGCCCTGCATCTGCGGGGGCGGCAGCCCGCGGTACAGATTCTGCATGCGCGGGTGATGCTTCCAGCCCAGGGGGGGCTGCGTGGAGAGGTCGTGATCGACCAGTCCGTGCCGTCGTCTGCACCCCAGGATGAACTCGCCCGGCTCGACACCGGCGATGCAGACTGGCATGTGCTGATCGGCAAGGCCCGCAAGATGCTCGGGCAGCCCATACCGCTGCTTCTGCACGGCGAATCCGGCACCGGCAAGGAAGTGCTGGCCAAGGCACTGCACCGCAGCGGTCCTCGCAGTGCGCAGACCCTGGTGGCGGTGAACTGTGCAGCCCTGCCCGAGCACCTCATCGAAGCCGAACTCTTTGGCTATGCTCCCGGCGCCTATACGGGAGCCCGGCGCGAAGGAGCTCCCGGACGCATCCGGGAGGCCCATCGCGGCACGCTTTTCCTCGACGAGATTGGCGACATGCCGCTGTCGCTGCAGACACGGTTGCTGCGCGTGCTGCAGGACCGGCAGGTCGTCCCTCTGGGCGGTGGACAGCCCATCGCCGTCGACTTTGCCCTCATCTGCGCCACCCATCGCGATCTCAAGCAAGAGGTGGCCGCCGGGCGCTTCCGGGCCGACCTGTACTGGCGGCTCAACGGGCTGACCCTGCATCTGCCGCCCTTGCGCGTACGCAAGGATCTGTCGACCCTCATGGCGCGCATGCTGGCCGACATGGCTCCACGGCGCGACATCGCGCTCGCACCAGAGCTGCAGCAGGCCTTCGAGGCCTATGGCTGGCCAGGCAACCTGCGCCAGCTCGACAACGTGCTGCGCACGGCCGTGGCCCTGCTCGGGGATGCCTCCTGCATCGAACGCGAGCACCTGCCCGATGACCTGCTGCCCGAACTTGACGCTGCGCGGTTCCCGGAAGAGCGAGAGGGCAGCCCCTCCGCGTCCCTGCACGCAGCAGAGTGCCCCGAGGTGCTCGACGATGCAGCGGTGTCGGGACTGGCGTCTTCGCATGTGGAGCCGATCACCCTCGCTGCCCTGACCCTGGCTGCGGTGGAACAGGCCCTGCAGGCTGCAGACGGCAATGTGTCACTCGCCGCGCGCCGGCTCGGCGTCAGCCGCAACACCCTCTATCGCCGCCTGCGCCAGCGCGATGCCACAGAACAGCCTCCCGCCTGATTTCCTCCATTGGAGAGGGGGCACAGAGGAAGACAGCAGGGCTGGGTTCGTGTGCCATCCGCGCGCTGCAGCGACGACTAGGAATGCGGCGCCGTGCGCGTGCCGGGGATGGCATGAGCCGGCGGACAGAAAGTGACCGAGGCCATGGTGGCGTCGATCAGGATCACCTCCTGATCGAGTGCCGCGTGGGCAGCGCTGGCAAAGGCGCGGGCCCACTCGGGATCGGCAAAACCCTGCCTGCCTGCCGCCTGGGCCACGCACACCACCTTGTCCGCATTGAGCACCTTGCCCGAACGGCGCAAGGGCTCGCAGGCATACCGAATGAATTCGCGGTCGAGCCATGCGCGCGCAGCCCTGGGATCCATGGGCTGCGCCTGATCGAGCGGAAAGGTGAAGGCGTGCTGCGCATCGAAGCGCACGGACAGTTCACTGTGCATCGTGAAACTCCTCACAGGAATGCTCCACTGGGCGGAGCGAGGCATCGAAAAGGCCGACAGGCCCTCAGACCAGCTTAGCAGCGCCCTGATCCTCTCTTGCTCTCCGCGGGCTCGGGAATTACCCTTGGGAGCCAAGCCTTCCAGCAGACCGCAGGCACGCGATACGCGAGCCGGTCTGCTGCGGAAGTCCTAGGCCTTCAGCCTTTCTTGTGGGCCTTGCGGCGAGCCTCCACGGCATTGGAAAGCACCTGCAGCGCCTGGATGGAGTCATCCCAGCCGATGCAGGCATCGGTGATGCTCTTGCCGTATTCGAGCTGGGCAGGATCGTCCTTGCCGGGGGTGAACTTCTGGGCTCCCTCGTGGATGTTGCTCTCGATCATCACTCCGAAGACCTGCGTGGACCCCGCAGCCATCTGGCGAGCGATCTCGCGCACCACTTCGAGCTGCTTCTCGTGCTTCTTGCTGCTGTTGGCATGGCTGCAGTCCACCATGACGGTCGGGCGCAGGTGCGCTGCTTCCAGATCTCTGCAGGCCGCCTGCACGCTGGCTTCGTCATAGTTGGGTGCCTTGCCGCCGCGCAGAATGACGTGGCAATCCTCGTTGCCCGATGTGTGCACGATGGCCACCTGACCGTTCTTGTGTACCGACAGGAAGTGGTGCCCGCGCGAGGCCGCCTGGATGGCATCGGTGGCGATCTTGAGATTGCCGTCCGTGCCGTTCTTGAAGCCGATCGGAGCCGACAGCCCGCTGGCCAGCTCGCGGTGCACCTGGCTCTCTGTGGTGCGAGCACCGATGGCGCCCCAGCTGATGAGGTCGCCGATGTACTGGGGAGAAATCACGTCCAGGAATTCGCTTGCGGCCGGAAGACCCAGCCGGTTGATCTCGATGAGCAGCTGGCGGGCGATGCGCAGCCCCTCGTCGATGCGGCAGCTCTCATCGAGGTAGGGGTCGTTGATGAGGCCCTTCCAGCCCACGGTGGTGCGGGGTTTCTCGAAGTACACCCGCATCACCACTTCCAGAGTGTCGCTGTAGGTTTCGCGCAGCTTCTGCAGGCGGCGGGCATAGTCGAGCGCGGCGGGCACGTCATGGATGGAGCACGGGCCGATGATCACCAGCAGGCGGTCATCCTTGCCCCGCATGATGTCGTGAATGGTGCGGCGGGTGTTCTCCACCAGCTTCTCCACCGGCGAGCCATGAATGGGAAAGAAACGGATCAGGTGGTCGGGAGGAGGCAGCACGGTCAGGCTCTTGAGGCGGGTGTTGTCGGTCTGGCTGGTCTTGTCGGCAGGCTGGGAAAACCAGGCTGTGTCGTTCGTCTTGCTGGCGGACATGAGGGCAACTCCTTGCACAAAGCGGTGGGAAGAACAGGGGATGAAACCGGCAAAAAAAAACCGCCGGAGATCCGGCGGTTTTGAGAAGTGTGCTTTTGCAGTTGAGCTCAAGCCTCTCGTCCGCCTGGGACCGAGAACCAAAAGCCAAAATAAAAAGCACGTGAAACTTGCATGGCTGCAATATAGCACGATTTCCCGGGCTGCTGTCAATAGGCTGACGCGTCAGCCGGATGTTCGGGGAATATCGCCGGGCAGGCCGGGCCTGTGTTCAGGCTGTGCCGCCCACCGTGAGGCCATTGATGCGCATGGTGGGCTGTCCCACACCGACGGGCACGCTCTGTCCGTCCTTGCCGCAGGTGCCCACGCCGCTGTCGAGCTGCAGGTCGCTGCCGATCATGCTCACGCGGGTCAGCGCATCCGGGCCGTTGCCGATGATGGTGGCCCCCTTGACGGGGTACTGGAGCTTGCCGTCTTCCACCCACCAGGCCTGGCTGGCGGAGAACACGAACTTGCCGCTTGTGATGTCGACCTGTCCGCCGCCGAAGTTGGTGGCGTACAGCCCCTTCTTGAGGCTCGACACCACGGTCTGCGGATCTTCGCTGCTGCCGAGCATATAGGTGTTGGTCATGCGGGGCATCGGCGTATGGGCATAGCTTTCGCGGCGCCCGTTGCCGGTGGAGCGCGTGCCTGTGAGACGCGCATTGAGGCGGTCCTGCAGATAGCCGCGCAGAATGCCGTCCTCGATCAGCACGTTGCGCTGGGTGGGATGCCCTTCGTCATCGACATTCAGGCTGCCCCGGCGATCCGGCAGGGTGCCGTCGTCAAGCACGGTCACGCCCTTGGCCGCCACCCGCTGCCCCAGGCGGCCACTGAAGGCGCTGCTGCCCTTGCGGTTGAAGTCGCCTTCGAGCCCGTGCCCGACCGCCTCGTGCAGCAGCACACCGGGCCAGCCCGATCCGAGCACCACATCCATCACGCCGGCAGGGGCAGGGCGGGCTTCCAGGTTGGTCAAGGCTGCCTGCACGGCTTCGTCCACATACTGCTGGATCAGGGTGTCGTCAAAGTAATCCAGGCCGAACCGGCCGCCGCCCCCGCTGGATCCGACCTCACGGCGCACCTCGCCTCCCTGGGTCTGCTCTGCAATCACGGTCACGCTCAGGCGCACCAGGGGACGCACATCTGCGGCCACCTTGCCATCGAGCCGCACCACCAGAACCACATCATTTTCTGCGGCCAGTCCTGCCATCACCTGTCGGATGCGAGGGTCGCTGGCGCGGGCCCGCTTTTCCACCTTTTCCAGCAGGGCCACCTTGCTCGTGCTGTCGAGTGTGCCGATCGGGTCCAGCGGAGCGTACAGGGCCCGGCTGCGCGCCTTGCGCGTGTCGGCGCGCCCCACGCGCTGGCGTCCCTGCTGGCCTGCCGCTCCGATGGTGCGCACGTTGCGCACCGCATCCATCAGCGCCTCGCGCGAAATGTCGTCGGAATAGGCAAAGGCCGTCTTTTCGCCGGAAACAGCACGCACGCCCACGCCCTGATCGATGCTGAAGCTGCCGGTCTTGACGATGCCTTCTTCCAGGCTCCAGCCTTCGCTGCAGGTGTACTGAAAGTACAGATCCGCATCGTCCACCTGATGCGTGTGCATGGCAGCAAGTGCCTTGTGCAGGCGAGGCAGCGTGAGATCGAAGGGCGTCAGCAGCAGGCGCTCGGCCAAGGCAAGCCGCTCGCGGGTGTGGCGCTTGCGCGGACGATCGGAAAGGGCGGAAAAATCGGGAAGATTCAGGGTCATGTCCGCATTGTAGGGGGACTCGCCGCGACGCGGGGCAGGCTCTCTCCCGGCCCCCGCCGGGGCCATGGGCGATGCATGGCGCATGGCCTCGGGAGGGGCCGGGAACTCAGGAGTGGAAGGTGCGCTTGTCCCTTGCAATGGCAAACATCATGCCCAGCGCCAGTCCCAGAGTGACCATGGCCGTTCCTCCGTAGCTGATGAAGGGCAGTGGTACCCCCACCACCGGCAAAATGCCGCTCACCATGCCCATGTTCACGAAGGCATAGGTGAAGAAGATCACCCCGATGCTGCCTCCGAGCAGGCGTCCAAACTGCGAGCTGGCGTGGGCTGCCAGATAGAAAATGCGGTAGATCAGAAACAGGTAGGCCAGTAGCAGGGCCAGATTGCCCACCAGCCCGAACTCTTCGCTGAAAGAGGCGAAGATGAAGTCCGTGGTGTGCTCGGGAATGAATTCCAGATGCGTCTGGGTGCCCTTCATGAACCCCTTGCCCCAGATGCCGCCGGAGCCGATGGCGATCATTCCCTGCAGGATGTGGAAGCCCTTGCCCAGCGGGTCGCGGGTGGGGTCGAGCAGCGTGCAGATGCGCTGCTGCTGGTAGTCGTGCAGCACAGGCCAGCGCACTCCGTCGGCACACAGCCGGGGCTCGAACCAGACCAGCAGCCCAATGCCGATGGCGCCCAGCACCACAGGGGGAATCACGAGCTTCCAGCTCAGTCCGGCAAAGAAGATGATGGACATGCCGGCAATCAGCACCAGCAGGGCCGTCCCCAGATCGGGCTGCTTCATGATGAGCCCTACCGGGATGACCAGCAGCAGCCCGGCAGCGGCATAGTCCACCGGGCGCAGCTGCCCCTCCCGCTTCTGGAACCACCAGGCCAGCATGAGCGGCATGGCGATCTTGAGCAGCTCGCTTGGCTGGATCACCACGCCGATGTTGATCCAGCGTCGAGCCCCCTTCTTGGTGATGCCGAAGAGCGCCACGGCCACCAGCAGCGCCACGCCTATCGTGTAGAGCGGCACCGCAAAGGACACCAGCCGTTGCGGCGGAATCTGGGCCGCCACGAACATCATGAATCCCGCCAGCAGCATGTTGCGGCCATGGTCGGCAAAGCGCGATCCCATGTCGTGCCCGGACGAATACATGGCCGTCAGGCCGATGCACATCAGGATGAACACGGCAAAGGCCAGGGGACCATCGAAGCCCCTGAACACCGAGAAGACATATTTCCACCAGGGTGGCCGGTTCAGCACTGCAGACATGGCGGGCATTATCCCAGTTCTGCCGCGCCGGTGACATGGTGCTCGGGTATAGTGGGCGGTGATGGACGGCTTCGCCCGTCCAAGGAGCAGGCGCCCAGCGCGCCGATCTGCAGCCGGCCCTCGGGCCGGTGTGTGCATGTGCAACAAACACTTTCCTTCAGGAGCTCACTCATGGCTTATGAATGCATCCAGACCCGTATCGAAGGCGAAAAGGTGGGGGTCATCACCCTGTATCGTCCCCAGGCCCTCAACGCCCTCAATGACCAGCTGATGACCGAACTCGGCCAGGCGCTGCAGGCCTTCGAGGCAGACGACAAGATCGGCTGCATGGTCATCACCGGCAGCGAAAAGGCCTTTGCCGCAGGCGCAGACATCACGGCCATGGCAGGCTACAGCTTTGCCGATGCCTTCGGCGGCGACTACATCACCCGCAACTGGGAGGCCATTCGCCACATCCGCAAGCCCGTGATCGCCGCTGTGTCCGGCTATGCGCTGGGTGGCGGGTGCGAACTCTCCATGATGTGCGACTTCATCATCGCTGCCGACAATGCCAAGTTCGGCCAGCCCGAGATCAAGCTCGGCATCATCCCCGGTGCTGGCGGTACACAGCGTCTGCCGCGCGCCGTGGGCAAGGCCAAGGCCATGGACATGGCCCTGACCGCCCGCATGATGGATGCCACCGAAGCCGAGCGTGCCGGGCTGGTGAGCCGCGTCGTGCCGCTCGACAAGCTCATGGAAGAGGCCCTCGGCACCGCACTGGTGATCGCCAGCATGCCGCGTCTGGCCGTGTTCGCGGCCAAGGAATCGGTCAACCGCGCCTTCGAAAGCGGCCTCTCCGACGGCGTCATGTACGAACGTCGCCTGTTCCACAGCCTGTTCTCCACCCATGACCAGAAGGAAGGCATGGCCGCCTTCGTCGAAAAGCGCAAGCCTGCCTTCACCAACAGCTGATCCACCGGCGTGATGCGAAGCGCAGCAACTTTTGAACTCGGCATTCCCAGAGTTTTCAAAAGCCATGCTATACTTCGTCTCCTACGGCGCTTTAGCTCAGTCGGTTAGAGCGATGGAATCATAATCCACAGGTCCGCGGTTCGAGTCCGTGAAGCGCCACCAATAAAAACCCCTGCCTTTTTGCGAAGGCAGGGGTTTTCTCATTGCAGCTGTGAGTATGGGGAGCGCAGGCGTCCTCTTGCCTCATGGGTATCCACAAAGTCGCCAGCCACAGAGCGAGGTGTGGCTGGCCGCTCTCTGTGTTCCGTTCTTGTCAGTAGCTGGTGTCGTAGGCGTCGGAGTTGTCGCGGATCCAGCGCCGCAGTTCTTCCACCTGGGTGCTCTTGAAGATGGTTTCTCCCGTGATGGCATTGGAGACGCTGTAGATGGCGGTGCCGGGGATTTCATCCCCCTGGATGTCGATTTTGGCGACCTTGGTCAGCTTGATGGGAATGTTGTTGGCCAGGAATTTGGGTACATTCATCCTGAGGTGGCCGTAGCTCAGTTCTTCGGGTGCAGCGCTCATGTCAATCCCCTGAAATAGCGGGTGAGGTAAAATCGCTGGCCGCCCGTGCTGCACTGCTCCAGGAGAGTGCGGGCTCCGCGTCTTGCCGTTCCATTATGCAGGGTGTTCGCATCCGCAGCGAAAAGGCCGGCCGCAAGTTTTACAAATCCCGATTCGGGATGATACGGATAGGACAGCAGTGTTCCCGCTCCGGGCGCGCATGCCGTTCTTCGGTCCTCATTCCTTTCAGCCTCTGGATCTACACCATGAACCGCTGCATGTCCCGTCTGGCGCTGTGTGCGCATGTGCTTGCCTTGTGGGGTGCGGCAGGGAGTGCCCTTGCCGATACCGGCTTTCCGGTGGCAACGGACAGCACGTCTTCCTCCCAGCCCTACATGCGGCACCGCAGTTTCCCAGACAAGGCAGAGCGGGGCATGATCGAGTTCGTGGAGCCGCCGGCCATCCGGGTCGATGGCCACGACGAGCGGCTTTCGCCGGGGTCGCATGTGCGCGGGCCGCGCAATCGCCAGCTGTCGGCACGACAGCTCGGCGGTACGGGCATTCTCTATGACGCTCTGTATGTGCGCGATGCCAGCGGGCGCATCGGCGACATTTGGCTGCTGGATCGCGAAGAGGCGCAGCAGCTCTCGCCCCGTCAGAAGCGCGACCAGGCCCTGCGCATGATGGGGGTGGATCCCACGCGCAGGGTTCGGCGGGACACTCCCTTCGATCAGCTGCCTACCTTCGACGGGACGCAGTGACGGTATTTCCCGGGCGTGCAGCGTTTCAGGTGCCAGGCAGGAGGCGCTCCGCCCCGTGGAAGCGATTCCATCGCCGGGCCGCTCGGCCGCAGTGACGGTGACGCGCATGGTCATGCCATCTGCGGTGGCAGGGGCTGTGGCCTCCGCTTCCTGAATTTGAATTCTTCATCCTTCCATTGAATGGCTGCATGCGCATGGCGTGCGGCAGGAGTTTCCCTCATGTCCAATTCCACTCCCCGCAAGGTTTACATCAAGACATTCGGCTGCCAGATGAACGAGTACGACTCGGACAAGATGGCCGATGTGCTCGGTGCAGCGCAGGGCTACCAGAAAACCGACGACGTGGAGGAGGCCGATCTCATCCTCTTCAACACCTGCTCCGTGCGTGAAAAGGCGCAGGAAAAGGTCTTCAGCGATCTGGGGCGCATCCGGCACCTCAAGGCACGTGGCGTGAAGATCGGGGTGGGGGGCTGCGTGGCGAGTCAGGAGGGGGCCGAGATCATCCGGCGTGCGCCCTTTGTGGACGTGGTGTTCGGTCCCCAGACACTGCACCGGCTGCCTGAGCTGCTGCAGGAGAGCGAGGCGCAGCATGCGCCACAGGTGGACATCAGCTTTCCCGAGATCGAGAAGTTCGATCACCTGCCGCCTGCCCGGGTGGAGGGGGCATCGGCCTTCGTGTCCATCATGGAAGGCTGCAGCAAGTACTGCAGCTACTGTGTGGTGCCCTACACGCGCGGCGAGGAGTTCAGCAGACCGCTGGAGGAAGTGCTGATCGAGGTGGCGGGGCTGGCCGACCAGGGCGTGAAAGAGGTGACCCTGCTGGGGCAGAATGTGAATGCCTACCGAGGAAAGATGGGAGATGGCGGCGAGATCGCCGATTTTGCGCTGCTGATCGAGTATGTGGCCGATATTCCAGGGATCGAGCGCATCCGCTACACCACGAGCCATCCCAACGAGTTCACCCAGCGGCTCATCGACGTCTATGCCCGCGTGCCCCAGCTGGTGAGCCACCTGCATCTGCCGGTGCAGCATGGCAGCGACCGCATTCTCATGGCCATGAAGCGTGGCTACACCGCCATGGAGTACAAGAGCATCATCCGCAAGCTGCGTGCCGTGCGGCCGGACATCAGTCTGTCGAGCGATTTCATCGTGGGGTTCCCCGGCGAGACGGACGACGACTTCGCTCGTCTGCTCCGTCTGATCGAGGATGTGGGCTATGACTCCAGTTTCAGCTTCATCTTCAGTCCGCGTCCCGGTACCCCGGCTGCGAATCTGGCCGACGATACGCCGCACGAGGTGAAGCTGCGCCGGCTCCAGCAGGTCCAGGCCTTGCTGGAGGAAAACGTGCGGCGCATCAGCGCCAGCCGGGTAGGCACGGTGCAGCGCATTCTGGTCGAAGGCCCCTCGCGCAAGAACCCCGAAGAGCTCATGGGGCGCACAGCCTGCAACCGCATCGTGAACTTTGCCGCAGGGGCGGGGCGTGATCACCTCGTGGGGCACATGCTGGACGTGCGCATCACCGAGGCGCTGCCGCATTCCCTGCGGGGCGAGGTGCTGACTGCCTGAATGGGGCAGATGACTTCAGGGTGGAAGGGGCCCGACAAGGGGGCCGTGCAGGTCTCGGGCGCAGGCCTTAGAATCCTTGGCATGTCCATGTCCCCTGCCGTTTCCGGGGCCCCGGTGACCACGTCGATGGCTTCCGGGGCCGAGCCGTCCTCTGCCGTGCCTGCACTGGTGGAGTTGCGGCATGTGCATTTCAGCTATGGCGAGGGGCCGGAGATTCTCCGAGATGTTTCCCTGACGGTGCCCCGTGGCAAGGTCACGGCCATCATGGGGGCTTCAGGCGGAGGCAAGACCACGGTGCTGCGGCTCATCGGTGGGCAGCAGCGTGCGCGCAGCGGCGAGGTGCTCCTGGGCGGCGAGGATGTGGGGCGTCTGGACCATGCCGCCCTGTATGCCGCACGGAGGCGCATGGGCATGCTGTTCCAGTTCGGTGCCCTGTTCACCGACATGACAGTCTTCGACAACGTGGCGTTTCCCCTGCGCGAGCACACGCAGCTGCCCGAGTCGATGATCCGCGACATCGTGCTCATGAAGCTCAATGCCGTGGGACTGCGGGGCGCGCGCGATCTGATGCCGAGCGAGGTGTCGGGAGGCATGTCGCGGCGGGTGGCATTGGCGCGGGCCATTGCGCTCGATCCTGAATTCGTCATGTACGACGAGCCATTTGCCGGGCTCGACCCCATTTCCCTGGGCACCATTGCCCAGCTCGTGCGCCAGCTCAACGATGCCATGGGGCTCACCAGCATTCTGGTGTCGCACGATCTGGATCAAACCTTCCGCATCGCCGACCATGTGGTCATTCTGGCCAATGGCATCATCGCGGCGCAGGGCACACCCGATGACATCCGGCGCAACGAGGACCCTCTGGTGCGCCAGTTCGTGCAGGCTTCGCCGGATGGCCCGGTGCGCTTCCACTACCCGGGCCCCAGTCTGGCGCAGGACCTGGGGCTGCGCGATCTGCAAGGGCAGGCACAAAAGCCATGAACTATCTCAATCCCTCCGATCTCGGCTATGCCCTGCGCCGTCAGGTGGTGCGGCTGGGCATGGGTGCACGCCTCTTCGGCCGCCTCATCACCTCCGTGGGCAGCTGGCGCCGACCGGGACTCATCCGGGATCAGGTGCATTTTCTGGGCAACTATTCCCTGTCCATCATCGCCATTTCGGGGCTTTTCGTCGGGTTTGTGCTCGGCCTCCAGGGCTACTACACCCTCAAGAGCTTCGGCTCCTCGGAATCGGTGGGGCTGCTGGTGGCACTGAGTCTGCTGCGCGAGCTGGGGCCGGTGGTGACAGGGCTGCTCTTTGCCGGCCGTGCGGGCACTTCGCTCACGGCGGAAATCGGCCTCATGAAGGCGGGCGAACAGCTCGACGCCATGGAGATGATGGCCGTCAATCCGGTGGATCGCATCCTGGCACCGCGCTTCTGGGGCGGGGTGGTGGCCATGCCGGTCCTGGCTGCCATCTTCAGCGCTGTCGGCATTCTGGGGGGCTGGCTGGTGGCGGTCAAGCTCATCGGGCTCGACGACGGCTCCTTCTGGAGTCAGATGCAGGGGGGAGTCGATGTCTGGAAGGATGTGGCCAATGGGGTCATCAAGAGCGTGGTGTTCGGCATTGCCGTGACCTTCGTCGCCCTGTTGGAGGGATATTCGGCACGGCCCACGCCAGAAGGGGTGTCCCGTGCCACCACCCGCACCGTCGTGGTGGCTTCGCTGACCGTGCTGGCACTCGATTTCCTGCTCACGGCCATGATGTTCAGCATCTGAGCAGCGCACAAGAACAACGGAAGGATTCTTCGATCATGCAACGTTCCAAAGTCGATATCTGGGTAGGACTGTTTGTGCTGCTGGGAGGCGTCGCACTGCTTTTCCTGGCGCTCAAGGCCGGCAATCTGCTGTCGCTGGGCAGCAGCAAGGGCTATGAGGTCCAGGCAGTGTTCCAGGACATCGGGGGGCTCAAGCCCAAATCCGCCGTCAAGAGCGCGGGGGTGCTGGTGGGGCGCGTCAAGAGCATTCACTTCGACGACAAGACCTATCAGGCCATGGTCACCATCGATCTCGACAGCCAGTATCATTTTCCTTCCGACAGCTCCCTCAAGATCCTGACCAGCGGGCTGCTGGGGGATCAGTACATCGGCATCGAGGCCGGGTACAGCGACGCCAGCTGGAAGCAGGGTGACAAAGTCACCAATACACAGTCCGCCGTGGTGCTGGAGAACCTCATCGGCCAGTTCATCAACAGCAAGGCCGAACAGGCCGGCAGCAGCGATGGTTCGGCCTCCGACGGCAGCGATGCAGGCAAGGCGGCCGCACCTGCTCCCGCTCCCGCCAAAAGCAGCAAGCAAGGAGCCAGCCAGTGAAACACGTGTCCCTGTCCTCTTCTTCCGTCCGCGTACCCCGTCGCTGGCTGTGGGCGCTTGGAGCCTCGGTTGTGCTGGCCGGCTGTGCGACGGGCCCCACGGCCAACCCCGCCGATCCGCTCGAACCCTGGAATCGCGGCGTCTACAGCTTCAACGATGCCTTTGACCGGGCCGTGTTCAGACCCGTCACCGTGGCCTACACCAAGGTGACACCGGGGTTCGTGCAGACGGGCGTGCGCAATGTGTTCAGCAATCTGGGTGATGCCTGGTCGGCCGTGAACAGCGTCCTGCAGTTCAAGGGCCAGGAGGCCATGAACAATTTCTGGCGCTTTGCGATCAACACCAGCTTTGGTCTGGGCGGCATCTTCGATGTGGCCTCCGAGGCACGCATCCCCCAGAAGCGCGAGGATTTCGGCCTGACGCTGGCCCATTGGGGCATGGGGCCGGGACCCTACCTGGTGCTGCCCATTCTGGGCCCTTCCACGCTGCGTGATACGGCAGCTCTGCCGATGGACTGGTACATGAATCCTGTGGGGGCCATTCACAACGTGGATGCCCGCAACGGCGTCATTGTGCTTTCTGCCGTCAATACCCGCGCGGGCCTGCTCGACACCACCGATCTGCTCGACCAGGCTGCCCTGGATCCCTACAGCTTCATGCGGGATGCCTATCTGCAGAATCGCCAGTATCAGGTGGCAGCGCAGAACGCGGATGGAAGTGTCGCCACGCCGGTCACTCCGGCTTCAGGGGCAGCATCGGCGACCGATGGCTATGCGCCGCCGCCCGATGGCACAGACGGCTACGAGCCACCGCCCGAGGGACAGGATACCGCCACGGCACCTGAACCGGCTGCATCGGCCGCGGAGACTGCCACCGGGGCTGCATCAGCGCCGGCGGCCGCTGCCTCTGCGGAGGTGGGGGCAACGGGAGGAATGGTTGCCCCCAAAACAGCCGAATCGGTGGGGCAGCAGAGCCGTCAGATCATGCCGGCTGCACCGCAGCTGCTCAACCGCCTCAACAACAACTGGGGCGGCACGTTCTGGAAACGATGAATCGCCGTGGTCCCCACGCTGCAGTGAAGTTGTAACAAGAACGACCGATTCGCTGCACGGTGCGTGCCGGATGCCGCATGCGTTGCATTCGGTTGCATCTCGGCCCGGTGTGGGCTCAAAGCGCTGCCAAGATGGCGGCACGGGATTGGCTGGATGCCGGTCGGCATTGGCGGCCCAGTTTCGAATATTCCATCCATGGATTGCACAGAAGGAGAAAAACACCATGCTACGTCGTACTTTCACCGCTTCCCTCGGTTCCGTGGCCACTGCCGCTGCTCTGCTGGCCGGGTCTGCCCTGCCTGCAGCGGCATGGGCAGCTGACCTCAGCCCCGAAGCCATGGTGCAGAAGGTGTCGGGTGACACGCTGGCATCCATCAAGGCCGACAAGGCCATGCAGGCTGGGGACGTGAACCGCATCATCCACCTCGTCGACAGCAAGGTGATGCCCCATGTCGACTTTGCACGCATGACGGCCTCGACTGTCGGTCCCGCATGGCGCACTGCCACCCCTGCCCAGAAGGCCCGTCTGGAGCAGGAGTTCAAGACGCTGCTGGTGCGCACCTATGCCGGCGCCTTCAAGATGGCTGGTGACAAGCAGGTCAAGGTCTATCCGGTTCGCGGCGGTGCGGCATCCGACGTGCTGGTGCACAGCCAGCTCATCGGTGGTTCCGGTCAGCCGGTCACTCTCGACTACCGTCTCGAAAAGACGCCTGGGCACGGATATGGCTGGAAGGCCTACAACCTCAATGTGGGCGGTGTGTGGATGATCGACACCTACAAGCAGCAGTTCGCGCAGGAAGTCAACACCAAGGGGGTAGACAGCCTCATCGCTTCGCTGGCCGCCAAGAACCGCGCCAATGCCGGCCGGTGAGTGGGGCAGGGCGAATCATTGAATCCCTTTGAGAAAGCGTGACCATGTTGAGCCTGCCTTCCGAAATCACGGTCCATACGGCGCCGGCAGTCGAGCGCAGTCTGCGCGAGCAGCTCCTGCGTGAGTTGGGCGATGCGGTTCCCTCTGTCGATGCGGGGGCGCTCAGCAAGTTCGATTCGTCCGCGCTGGCGGTGCTGCTGGCTCTGCAGAGAGCCTGCGAGAAAGAGGGGCATGCGCTCAGCATTTCCCATGCGCCGTCTCATTTGCGCACCCTGGCACAGCTTTATGGCGTCGGCCAGCTCCTGTGGAATGACGACGTGACCGGAACAGCCTGACCAGACTGACCGCACGTTACCCGCCTGTGATGTCTGCGGCGGCTTGCCATGATGCGATGGGCATGGGGAAACTCCATGCCCTGTGAGGCGCCTTCGGCTGAAGGCGCTTTTCTTTTTGTCCTGAGCTCGCAGAAAACGCAAGCGAGCTCTGGGGAACAGCAAGAAAGCCGTTATTTCTTGCTGTCTTTGCTGCTGCTCTTGCGCGAAGCGGGAGCCGGGGAGCCTTCTGGCCGGGGCGCGTCGTTCTGTGGGACTGGGGCGTCTTCGTGCAGGTCGGCGACATGCCGGGAAATGTCGAACAGGCGCGATTTGCCGGCGTAATGGCGATCCAGCCGCCATTCCTGCAGGATGGCAAGAGCCAGATTGAAATTGTCGTAGTCCAGCAGGTAGATATCCGAAATCGGAAAGTCGGCTTCGGATTCGAGCGCCAGCACCAGTCGTGACAGGGTTTTGGCGCTGTCACTTCCGGGATTCTTCTCGATGAACTTCCGTGCTTCCTTGATCGCACGCATGATGGGGGTCCTTTCAGGGACTGAGGGATTGGAAACGGGCTTGCTTGCTGCAGGACCGCGACTTGGAGAACCTGAGCCTGCAGACAGGAAATGCACCAAAAAAAGGCATTTCAGCCGCTTGCGAAGATTGTAGGGAGTACCTCGATGCGCGAGAAGGGGGCGTCATCCAATGTTCACGAAACCGTCGCACAGGGGGGAGGAGGGCGGAGGAGGGCAGACAGGGCACAAGGCCTCGTACAGGCTACCGACAGTCTCCTCTGCCTCCGGAAGACGCAATGGGAAACGGGCACAATAGGCCAGCCACGCCCCCGCTCCTCAGGCAAATGCCGACGCCAAGGAGCTGGATGCGTGTTCTCAAACCTGTACCAGGAGACATGTCCATGAAACGTTATGCCCTGAATGCTGCCGGGAAGGCAGCCATTGCCGCCTTTGTGGAACGGTTCGGTAGCCCCGAGCGCACGGCCGAGAGCTATTGGCCCGATGCCGAGACGTCTGCTCCTGACCTCGACAAGGGGCTGGATGCCGTGGTCGAGATGCCGCGCGAATTCAGCAGTGATGGGCTGCAGCACGATCTCGTGCTCAAGGCCGAACATTTCGATGTGAGCCAGAATTAGGCTGGTGTGCATCGGGGGCTGTCGGGGTTCACTCCGTGAATCCCAGCAGCTCGTGGCTGCGCTGGGCGGCCACCCACTCTTCGTTGGTGGGTTCCACCGCGATGGTGAAGCCACTCTCTGGGGCAGAGATGACGCTGGCATGGCGGGCATTGGCCTCGGGGTCGAGTCGAGCTCCCAGCCATTCCAGCTCGGCGCAGACGCGTTCCCGGATCGTGGCGTTGTGTTCCCCCACGCCGGCGGTGAAAACGAGCAGATCGATGCCTCCCAGTGTGGTTGCCATGGTGGCGATCTGTTTGGCGATGCTGCGCACATAGACCGCGAGGGCGAGGCGGGCGCGGGGATTGTCGTGCTCGACAGGAAGCAGGTCCATGGTGTCGGCCGAGAGCCCGGAAATGCCCAGCAGGCCGGATCGGTGATAGAGCATGTGTCCCACCTCTTCCAGAGAGAGTTTCTGGATTTCCATGAGGTAGATGACGGCGCCGGGATCGAGAGCGCCGCAGCGCGTGCCCATCATCACGCCATCGAGCGACGAAAAGCCCATGGTGGTGCCTACGCTCTGCAGGTGGTGCATGGCGCACAGGCTTGCTCCGCTGCCGATGTGGGCGACCAGGGTACGGCCGCGAGCCAGATCGCCGTGGCGTTCGGGCAGCGCAATGCTCATGTAGTCGTAGGACAGTCCATGGAAGCCGTAGCGGCGCAACCCGCCTTCCCAGGCCTCCCAGTCGATGGGGAGCATCTTCTCGACATCGGGCAGGGTGTGGTGGAAGGCCGTGTCGAAGCACGCGATCTGGGGCAGGCGGGGATATTCCTCCAGCAGGGCGGCAATGGCTTCGAGAGCGAAGGGCTGGTGCAGGGGCGCCAGTGGGATGTAGCTGCGCAGGTCATCGAGTACGGCTGCATCCACGCGCACAGGGGCAAAGTACTTGGTACCACCATGCACCACGCGGTGGGCCACGGCGGCAATGCGGCGTTCGCCCTGGTAGTCCACGACCAGATCCCGGATGTGTTCCAGTGCCGCATGGTAGGGGCGCTCCGGGTCGAGATGGAGGTCGACCGAGGGTGCAGCGGTGGTGTCGCAGGTGGGGTGGGTGCCCCCAATGCCGTTGACCTTGCCGCCCCAGATGCGCTGGCGCGGCACCTTGCCAGCAGAGGTTTCGAACAGGGCGAATTTGATGCTGGAGGAACCGCAGTTCAGGACGAGGATGAGTTTGCTCATGAGTGGAAGGGAAAAGGAACGGACTGGAGAGCGAAGAGAGTGCTGTGTTGTGCAGAGCACACGCCGCTTGCGGCATGAGAAAGCAGGACGCAGACTGGGGCAACGTCCCGGCTTGCGCCATGCGGGCCGAGTCATTCTGACGGCAGCGCTGTCATGACGTTTCCTGTGTAGCGTTGTGGCCGCAGAGGAAGTGGACAGCAAGGACGGAAGGCCCGGCGAGGGTGCTGGAGAAGAAAGGAAGAGGGGGAAGAAAGGGATGTGCACCATGGGCGAGCTCCCCTTGTCGTCTTCTGACGGCAAGGGGATGCCGCAAGGTGCCTCAGGGCGGCGTGACGCGGTAGTGGTGGGCCAGCACCACGGCCAGCGCGCAGGATGCGATGCGCGATTCTTCTTCGTCCGCGCGGCTGGTGAGAATGATGGGCAGCTTGGCTCCGAGCACGATGCCTGCCATGTGGGCACCGCCCAGGTATTCGAGCTGCTTGGCCATCATGTTGCCGCTTTCGAGGTCGGGGACGACCAGGATGTCGGCCTCGCCGGCTACTTCGGACTGGATGCCCTTGATGGCCGCCGCATGGGCAGAGACGGCATTGTCGAGCGCCAGGGGGCCATCGAGCACGCCACCGGTGATCTGGCCGCGATCGGCCATCTTGCACAGGGCAGCGGCATCGAGCGTGGCGGGCATGGCCGGATTCACCGTTTCCACGGCAGCCAGGATGGCCACCTTGGGCCTGGCCACACCGATGGCATGGGCGAGATCGATGGCGTTGCGGATGATGTCGGCCTTGACCTCCAGCGTGGGGAGGATGTTGATGGCCGCGTCGGTGATGATGAAGGGGCGCGGGTAGGCGGGCGACTGCAGCAGGAAGCAGTGGGTGATGCGCCGCTTGGTGCGCAGACCGGAATCCTTGGCCACGATGGCGCGCATGAGCTCGTCGGTGTGCAGGCTGCCCTTCATGATGGCCTCGACCGTGCCGGCACGGGCCATCTCGGCAGCACGCTCGGCGGCGGCATCGCTGTGGGGGACGTCCTCGATGGCGATGCCGCTCAGGTCATATCCACACTGCTCTGCGAGGGCTTCGAGTCTGGACTTGGGGGCAATGAGCACCGGCTCGATCAGGCCCCGGGCGGCAGCCTTGAGGGCGGAGTCCAGCGTGAGGGCATTGCAGGGGTGGACGATGGCCGTGCGGATGCGACCCAGGGTGAGGGCATAGTCGACCAGGCGGCGGGCGCCATCCTGCGCCGGAATGAGGCGGACTTCCGGGATGCCGTGGGGCACCCATTCGACATGTTCGCGCGGAGGAATGACCGTGGCGTCGCCCGAAATGACGGTCTTGCCGTGCTGGTTGGTGCACTCGCAGCTGAAGGTGATGTGGCGCTTGACCTCGTCGCGGGCGCTGACCGTGAGGGTGGTGGTAATGGTGTCGCCCACCAGCACGGGTGCACGGAAGTGCAGGGTCTGGCCCAGATAGATGGTGCCTGGCCCGGGAAAGCGCATGCCGAGCACGGCGGAAATCTGTCCGGCGCCCCACATGCCGTGCGCGATCACGGTCTTGAAGATGCTGTTGGCAGCGTATGCGTCATCGATGTGCTGGGGATTGAGATCGCCGGTGGCCAGGGCGAACAGGGTCACGTCCTCGCGGGTGAGGGTATGGGTGATGCTGGCACTGTCGCCCATCTGCAGTTCGTCGAAGGTGCGGTTGTGCAGGGCCATGGGCTCGCCGTTTTCCTTGACGGAAAGGTCGGGGCTCACGGTGACGAAATGGCTGCTGGGAGTATTCAGGATGTTCGGGATATCGGGCATGGCGGATCGTGCGTGAAAGGTGAACGGGTAAAGGAATGGTTTCAGCGTTGCAGGACGTAATGTCCAGGAGCGTCGCACAGGACGGGGCAGCCGCCGTCAGGGGCACCCATGGTCGGCGGAGCGATGGGAGCACCGGAGTGCGCATCGAGCCAGCGGTTCCAGGATTCCCACCACGAGCCCTCGAAGCTCGGTGCGGTGGCGGCCCATTCCTCCTGCGAAAGGTAATGCCCGCCTGCCTTGCGGGTCATCTGGCGGTAATGGCGGTGGGGGTGCCCGGGTTCAGAGACGATGCCGGCGTTGTGTCCGCCACTGGTGAGCACGAAGGTGATCTCGGCATCGCTGAGCAGGTGGATCTTGTAGACCGAACACCAGGGAGCGACGTGGTCGCTCTCGGTGCCCACGGCAAAGACGGGTTGCCTGATCTCGGATACCGCCACAGGACGGCCGCCGACCTCGTACTTGCCGCGGGCAAGGTCGTTGTGCAGGAACAGCTTGCTCAGGTATTCGGTGTGCATGCGCGCGGGCATGCGGGTGGCGTCCGCGTTCCAGGCCATGAGGTCGATGCTGTGTCCGCGGTCGCCAAGCAGATATTCCTGCACCATGCGCGACCAGACCAGGTCGTAGGAGCGCAGCCAGGTGAAGGCGGCGGCCATCTGGGTCGAGTCGAGGTAGCCACGCTCGGCCATCTGCGCCTCGAGCAGGTTGAGCTGGCTCTCGTCGATGAAGAGCGCGAGCTCCCCGGGTTCGGAGAAATCGGTCTGTGCAGCCAGGAGCGTGACGGAAGCGAGACGCTTGTCGTCATCGCGCCCCATGGCAGCCGCGCCGATGGACAGCAGCGTGCCACCCAGGCAGTAGCCGCAGGCGTGAATGCCCTGATCGGGCACGATGCGGCCAATGGCGTCGATGGCGGCATAGAGGCCTTCGCGCAAATAGTCTTCCATGCCCAGGTTGTGCTCGTGCAGCCCGGGGTTCTTCCAGGAGATGGCGAACACCGTATGCCCCTGTGCCACCAGATAGCGGATCATGGAGTTGTGCGGGGACAGGTCGAGGATGTAGTACTTCATGATCCACGCCGGAACGATGAGCACGGGCTCGGGGCGCACCTTGTCGGTGGTGGGGCTGTACTGGATGAGTTCCATCAGTTCGGTGCGCAGCACGACCTTGCCTGGAGTGGCTGCCAGATCCTTGCCCACCACAAAGTCTTCGGTGATCGCTGCAGGTGCGTTGTTGAGCTTGCGCTGCATGTCGTCGAAGAAATTCTTGAGACCACGCGCCAGGTTGGCGCCATGTTCTTCCTTGGTGCGATGCAGCACCATCGGATTGGTGAGTGCGAAATTGGCTGGCGAGTACATGCTGATCCACTGGTGGGCGCAGAAAGACACCCAGTCGGCATGGTGGGGGTCGACTCCAGGCACGTTCTGCGTGGCGGCGCGCCACCAGCGTTCCTGCATCAGATAGCCCTGCTGCAGCAGACTGAAGGGCCAGTCCTGCCAGGCCGGATCGGCAAAACGGTGGTCTTCCACGGGGTAGCGCACGGGGTCTGCAGCGCGCAGACCGACCAGCGGAGCGAGCTTTTCCTGCAGGGTGTGATTGCGGCTCTCCACGGCAAAGCGATGCAGTTCCGTGAGCATTTGGGTGGCGAGCTGCCAGAGCTCCAGCTGCTTGCCGGGGGAGGCCATCAGGTGGACCATCCAGTCGTAGAACGCCATGGTGTTGAGCGCAGGGGACTGCGAACCCGTGGCCTGGGCAATCAGTGCCTGGAACTTCTGGTCCAGCACCCGGGAAGGGGTACGGGATGCCAGAGAGGAGGAATCATCCGAAGGAGTGCGGGTGGTGGGACTACGCATGGGGTCGATCCAAGAAAAGGGAGCGGAACAGAATCACCTGACTCATCCGGCTTTCCCCACCGTCGGCACCGAAGCAAAACGGCAGCAGGGAGAGCATGACAAGCCTAGGGGAATCTCATTCCTTTTACAAGTTGTGCAAGTCAGCTGCATGACAAGCATAGCGCCAATGCAGGCCGAAAAAGTGCACGGCCTGCTCCGGACAAGCCCCCGGATGGCACCCGACACCCGAGAGCCTGTCACAGGGTGTCGACAGGCAATCGTGGGATGCAGAAAGGCGGTGGGCCACGTGGTGGAACAAGCCCTGTCCCTCTGTCAGATTGGGGGCATACTTGGGCGCATGCCTCGGTTCGCTGCCAATATTTCCCTGCTCTATCCCGAATACCCCTTCGAGGACCGGTTTGCCGCTGCGGCACGTTCCGGCTTCAGTGCGGTGGAGTGCCAGTTTCCCTATGCGCTGCCTGCCCGACGTTGCCGTGATCTGCTCGATCGTCATGGCCTGCGGCTGGTGCTGCACAACCTGCCAGCGGGGGACTGGGCCACCGGCGAGCGGGGCATCGCCTGTCTGGCGGATCGACAGGTGGAATTTCGAGAGGGAGTGGAGCAGGCACTGGCGCATGCGCGCATCACCGGGGTGCGGCAGCTCAACTGTCTGGCAGGGCTGCTGCCGGAAGGGGCAGATCCGGCAGAGGCGCGGAGCGTGATGGGGGCGAACTTGCGGTATGCGCAGGCGCGCCTGTCGCCGCACGGCATCGGGCTGGTGGTGGAGGCCATCAATACCTGGGATATGCCCCGATTCCTTCTGCCCACTGTGCAGGAGGTGCTGCATCTGCTTGATCGGCAACAGGTGCCTGGGGTCAAGGTGCAGCTGGATTTCTACCATGTAGCCCGCATGGGGCAGGAGGCGCTGCCTCTGCTGGCCCGGTACTTGCCGCGCATCGGGCATCTCCAGCTGGCCGATGCCCCCGGACGCCATGAGCCGGGGACTGGCCGGATTCCCTTTCGCACCTGGTTGCGCTGGCTCGATGCCGCAGGGTATGGGGGCTATGTCGGCTGTGAGTATGTGCCAGCCCGCGGGGGAGTGGGTGGGACGGATGCGGGCTTGGCCTGGATGGCACGCCTGGGCTACGCACCGGGTTCTTCAGGTCCTTCGGCCTGACGGGGCAGGGGTTCTCGACGCCGCAGTGGCGCGGCCGGGCATGCCCTTCTACAATCCCTGCGCATGAGCAGCCCTTCCACTCCTGTTCCGGTGTCCTCCGGGGCACCCGATGCATCCCCTTCCGTGATCTGGCGCCGAGCAGATGGCTCGGTCGTGTCGTGCTTCGAGAAGGTCAAGGTGCTCAACGAGAACTATGCCGAGCTGCGCGAGCTCCTGCAGGATGCGCTTGACGATGCCCTGCTGCTGGGATGCAGCGAAGCGCAGGTGCGTGCCGCCTTTCGCGCACTGGTCGACGGAGTGGAAGCCACTGTGTCCGAGGATGCGCGCGCCAGCTGAGGGTGTGCGCGTCGGCGGAGGGTGTGCGCGCCGGCTGAGGGTGCGCGCCACGTGGTGTATACCCTGGTCACATTTTTGTGTCGATGCGTCAGCACACGGAAACCATTCGACTGCACAATGCAGAATTCAAGGCTGTGCAGCCATTGGGACATAATCTCCACATGAATCAGCTCGACGCTCTCCGACAATACACCAAGGTCGTGGCCGACACTGGCGATTTTCGCCAGATCGCCCAGTTCCAGCCGCGCGATGCGACGACCAATCCCTCCCTTATTCTCAAGGCCGTCCAGAAGCCCGACTATGCACCGCTGCTGCTGGACATCGTGCGCAGCAGGGGGGTGTCCAATCTCGCAGACACCATGGACCACCTGCTGGTTCGGTTCGGCTGCGAAATCCTCACGCTCATTCCTGGCCGGGTCTCGACCGAAGTGGATGCACGACTGAGTTTCGATACCGAAGCCACGGTGGCGCGCGCGGAGCACCTTGTCGAACTCTACGAGGGACAGGGCGTGCATATCGACCGCGTGCTCATCAAGATCGCATCGACCTGGGAGGGCATCCAGGCGGCACGCATTCTGGAAGAGCGCGGCATCCATACCAATCTGACGCTGCTGTTCTCCTTCTGTCAGGCCGTGGCCTGTGGCCATGCGGGAGTACAGCTCATTTCGCCTTTCGTGGGCCGCATCTACGACTGGTACCGGAAGCAGGCCGGCGCTGCATGGGATGATGCAGCCATGAGCGGTCCGAACGATCCCGGCGTGCAGTCCGTGCGGCGCATCTACGACTACTACAAGCAGCATGGGGTGGCTACCGAGATCATGGGGGCCAGCTTCCGCAACGTGGGCCAGATCATGGCCCTGTCCGGGTGTGATCTGCTCACCATCAGCCCCGAGCTGCTGGCACAGTTGGCCACGACTCCCGTGCAGCCGGATTTCGCACCCTCTCTCACGGTGGCACAGGCACGGGAAAGTGCACTTCCTGCCGTGCAGTTCGACGAGGCCTCGTTCCGCTATGCCCTCAATGAGGACGCCATGGCCACCGAAAAACTCGCCGAGGGCATCCGTGCGTTTGCGGCCGATGCGGTCAAGCTTGAGGCCCTGATGCACGCAGCCGCCTGATCCCGGGGCAGACCGCACCTGTCTCTGTCGGGACTGGTATGCCATCTGCCGTCAGGCTGCGCAATTAGTTCGTTTTCTCCAGGTTCCGTTCATGAATGTATTTTCGCCCGAGCGTTGTGAGGCACAGGCCGCATCGTCGTCTGCCGTGGTCTGTACGCCTCCCGGCGCCGCCAGCCGGCAGCCAGAATGGCGTCTCCTGAAGGAGGCAGCAGCGCGTTTTCCGGTCAACCGGGTGCAGCCAGGGGGTGTGCCGCTGCCATCCTCGGCAGAGCGAGCCGCTCTCTTCGATCTTCGAACTGCCTTTGCGCGGGATGCCGGGCGTACGGCACGCCTGAGCCGCACTTTTGTCCACGGGGACAGATGGCTGGCACACGTCGATTTCTCGAAGACGCACATCGACGACGACGTGCTGACCCTTCTGCACCGGCTGGCCTGTGCCCAGGGAGTGGAAGCCCGCCGTCAGGCCATGTTTGCCGGTGAGCGCATCAACCATACGGAGGGGCGTCGGGTCATGCACTGGCTGCTGCGCGAGCCTGTGGAAGCAGGTGTGGCGGAGCCCTTGCAGCCTCTGTGGCGCGAGATGGATGCCGTGCGCACCGCCTTTCTCGACTATGCGGAACGGGTGCGGGACGATGCGTCCATCACGGATATCGTCAACATAGGCATCGGGGGGTCCGATCTGGGGCCGCGCATGGCGATCGAGGCGCTGGCTCCCTATGGGCACACAGGCAAGCGGTTCCATTTCGTGAGCAATGTCGACGGGGATGCCCTGCATGATGTGCTGGCCCGGGTGGAGCCTGCACATACCCTGTTCATCGTGGCGAGCAAGACCTTCACGACGCTCGAAACCATGACCAATGCGGCCACTGCCATGGCCTGGTTCCGCGCGGCAGAGGATGGCCGCCATGCCGATCGCCTGGGCGAGCATTTCGTGGGCATCACGACACGGGTCGAATCGGCCCATGCGCTCGGCATGCGGCAGGCATTTCCGATGTGGGACTGGGTGGGCGGGCGGTATTCGGTCTGGTCGGCTGTGGGGCTGTCGCTGGCGGTGGCAATCGGTGCCACCCGCTTCCGGGAATTCCTGGCAGGAGCGCATGCCATGGACCGGCATTTCGTGGAAGCCCCGGCGCAGGACAGTCTGCCGATGCAGCTGGGTCTGCTGGATGTGTGGCGCAGCAGTTTCCTTGGGCATGCATCCCGGTGCATGGCACCCTATGCCCAGATGCTGCAGCGGTTTCCGGCCTATCTGCAGCAGCTTGAGATGGAAAGCAATGGCAAGCGCTCCAGTGCATGCGGAGAGCTGCTGGACTATGCCACCTGTCCCACCGTGTGGGGAGAACCGGGAACGAACGGGCAGCATGCTTTCTTCGAGATGCTGCATCAGGGCCCCCAGGTGCTGCCTGTCGAGTTCATCGCCGTGTGTCGGCCCCAGCATCCATGGGCGCTGCACCATGAGCTGCTGCTGGCCAATGCGCTGGCGCAGGCGCAGGCGCTGATGCTGGGACGGGACGACCCTGATCCGCAGCGCTGCTGCCCGGGAAACCGGCCGAGCACCTTCATTCTCCTGCCGGAGCTCACCCCCTTCACGCTGGGGACGTTGATCGCGCTCTACGAGCACCGTGTCTTCGTGAGCGGTGCCGTGTGGGGGCTCAACAGTTTCGATCAGTTCGGCGTGGAGCTGGGCAAGCAGCTCGCGAGCGGACTGGCACCACGGTTCTCGAGCGGGGATGTGCAGGGGCTCGATGCTTCCACGGCCGATCTCCTGACCCGCATGCGCGCTGCGATGTGACGCTTCTGCCGGAGCAGCAGAAAACCCGCCGGCCCGTGAGGGAGGCGGTTTTTCTTTATGTGGCGGTGACGGATGATGCGGCGCAGTGGACGTAACCGTCCCTTGATCTGCGCCGCAGGAAAAGCCCGACCGGCCTTACTTACTCGATCCGGATGCGCTGCGGGACGTTGACGGCTTTCTTGGGCAGGGTGAGCACGAGCACGCCATTTTCGTATCGGGCCTTGGCAGCGGATTCATCGATCTCTGCAGGCAGCTGGAAGCTGCGGGCCACCTCGCCCTGGTAGCGCTCGGTGCGCAGGACCTTGTCGCCTTCGCGGTGGCTGTCCTGCTGCTTGACCTCGGCGCGTATGGTCACCACATTGCCTTCGACTCCCACCTGGATGTCTTCCTTGGGGACGCCGGGAAGATCGGCATGCACGGTGAAGTCCTGACCGGATTCCTTGACGTCGATCCGGAGCTGCGAGGGCGGCGGCAGAGGCTCGCCATGCAGCGGCTTGATGAAAAAGCCGGGAGCGACATCCTTGAAGAAGTCATCGAGCAGGGGATTGCGGTTGATCAGGGTATTCATGCGTTTCTCCATCAGGTTGAAGGTGAAAATTCAAGTTCACGGCAACGTTGCATGTCTCCTAAGTAAGCGCCATCAAAGGATTTTCAAGGGATTGGAAGGGGCGTTCTGTATCGGGATGTGGGGGATGGAGAAGACCGCAGGGTGGGGTGTTCGGCACGCTGCCTGCGCATGAAAAAACCCTCCCGCCCCGAAGGACGAGAGGGTTGGTGCGGTGGGCCGGATGCAGGGATCAGCGGCTTGCGGGAACCGCGCCCGCTTGCCCTGCAGCCGGAGACCGGCGGAGATGAATTACATCATCCCGCCCATGCCTCCCATGCCGCCCATGTCACCCATGCCGGCGGCAGGAGCGTCTTCCTTGGGGGCTTCGGCCACCATGCACTCGGTGGTCAGCATCAGGCTGGCCACGGAGGCGGCGTTCTGCAGCGCAGTGCGGGTCACCTTGGTCGGGTCCAGGATACCCATTTCGATCATGTCGCCATACACGTGGTTGGCAGCGTTGTAGCCGAAGTTGCCGGCGCCTTCCAGCACCTTGTTGACCACCACGCTGGGCTCGTCACCGGCGTTGGCGACGATCTCGCGCAGGGGGGCTTCGATGGCCTTGAACACCAGCTTGATGCCGGCGTTCTGGTCGGCGTTGGCGCTGGTGAGCTCACCCACGCTGGCGCGGGCACGCAGTAGGGCCACGCCACCACCGGCGACGATGCCTTCCTCGACGGCTGCACGGGTGGCGTGCAGGGCGTCTTCGACACGGGCCTTCTTTTCCTTCATTTCGACTTCGGTGGCAGCGCCGACCTTGATCACGGCCACGCCACCGGCGAGCTTGGCCACACGTTCCTGCAGCTTTTCGCGGTCGTAGTCGGAGGTGGCTTCCTCGATCTGGACACGGATCTGCTTGACACGTGCCTCGATGTCGGCAGCAGCGCCTGCGCCGTCGATGATCGTGGTGTTTTCCTTGGCCACTTCGATGGTCTTGGCCTGGCCCAGATCGGCCAGGGTCACCTTCTCGAGCGTCAGGCCGACTTCTTCGGCGATGACCTTGCCGCCGGTCAGGATGGCGATGTCTTCGAGCATGGCCTTGCGACGGTCGCCGAAGCCCGGAGCCTTGACGGCCACGACCTTCAGGATGCCGCGGATGGTGTTGACCACCAGGGTGGCGAGGGCTTCGCCGTCCACGTCTTCGGCAATGATCAGCAGCGGGCGGCTGGCCTTGGCCACTTGCTCGAGCACGGGCAGCAGGTCACGGATGTTGCTGATCTTCTTGTCGAACAGCAGCACGAAGGGGTTTTCGAGAACAGCGACCTGCTTTTCGGGGTTGTTGATGAAGTAGGGAGACAGGTAGCCACGGTCGAACTGCATGCCTTCCACGACGTCGAGTTCGTTGCTCAGGCTCTTGCCGTCTTCGACGGTGATCACGCCTTCCTTGCCGACCTTGTCCATGGCGTCAGCGATGATCTGGCCGATGGATTCGTCGGAGTTGGCGGAAATGGAGCCAACCTGTGCGATTTCCTTGGAGGTGGTGGTGGGCTTGGAAGCGGCCTTGAGCTGCTCGACCAGTGCGGCGACAGCCTTGTCGATGCCGCGCTTGAGGTCCATGGGGTTCATGCCGGCGGCCACGTACTTCATGCCTTCGCGCACGATGGCCTGGGCCAGCACGGTGGCGGTGGTGGTGCCGTCGCCCGCGTTGTCGGAGGTCTTGGAAGCGACTTCCTTGACCATCTGGGCGCCCATGTTCATGAGCTTGTCCTTGAGCTCGATTTCCTTGGCCACGGACACACCGTCCTTGGTCACGGTGGGAGCGCCGAAGGAGCGCTCGAGCACCACGTTGCGGCCCTTGGGGCCCAGGGTGGTCTTGACCGCGTTGGCCAGGATGTTCACGCCTTCGACCATGCGGGCGCGGGCGTCAGCGCCGAAAACTACGTCTTTAGCTGCCATTTGCAAATTCTCCAGTGATTCAGTGGTGCAGGATGCCTGTGCCATGCGGCCACGCATCCGTGCGGGATGGGGTGGGTATTACTTCTCGACGACGGCGAAGATGTCGTCTTCCTTCATCACCAGCAGTTCCTCGCCGTCGACCTTGACGGACTGGCCGCTGTACTTGCCGAACAGCACACGGTCACCGACCTTGACGTTCAGGGGCTTGACTTCGCCCTTGTCGTTGATGCGGCCGGGGCCGATGGCCAGCACTTCACCCTGGTCGGGCTTCTCGGTGGCGTTGTCGGGGATGACGATGCCGGAAGCGGTTTTGGTTTCGTTTTCCAGACGCTTGACGATCACGCGATCGTGCAGGGGACGCAGGTTCATGGACTCTCCTTGAAAGTAAGTCGTGATGAGACAAACAGTTGAAACAGGGGATGTTCCCTGCCTGCACGGAAACGCGTCCGTGCAGGACGGGGAAAGCATCGGCCGGCAGAGGCGGCTGGCCATCCCGGCACACATGCGTGGATGGCTTTAGCACTCTACCCTGGCGAGTGCTAATGATAAGGGCGATCCAGGGGGATTCAAGAGGCGGATGGGCAAAACTTGCGCATGGCACCGGGTGCCATGCCGGGTGGCTCACCCGCGGAATACCGTGCGTGCACCGTTGAAGCGGGAGGCAAAGTAGGGGCTGTAGAGGCTGGCGGTGCGCACGATGCCCCCCGAAGAAGGGGCATGGATGAATTCGCGGCGGCCGATATAGATGCCCATGTGCGAGAAGGGGCTGCCGGAGGTATCGAAAAACACCAGGTCACCCCGCTGCAGCTGGTTCACGGCAAGGGGGCGACTCGACTGGGCCCACTGCAGGGTGCTGCGAGGCAAGGCACGGGGAGCAATGCCGCTGAAGACGTATTGCACGAGGCCACTGCAGTCGAAGCCTCCTTCCAGCGTATTGCCGCCGTAGGTGTAGGGTGTGTTGATGGCGAGCATGGCCCGGGCAATGGCGGCTTCGCGCAGGTCGCCGGAAAACTGCAGCGGATGCAGCAGGGCGATGGAGGGGTAGTCGGTCCGGAGCGTGCCCAGGGAGGTGCCGGAAGAGCGCCGACGGGCTGTGTGGGCAGGGCTGGCGCAGCCCGCGAGCAGGAGGGCTGCGCAGCCTCCCCCGGCCAGGAGCAGCAGGTGGCGGCGCGAGGCGAGGTCTTGAGTCGAAGAATCAGACCCCCCCTCCCGCCGAAGGGCGGGGGGCAGCGCGGGCATGGAAAGAGAGGAGGTGGGGGGCGGCAGGGGGCGCATCGGGAAAGCTCCGGAAGATGCCATGCGCACGTTGTACCACCTGGGGTGCCGTTTGCGAATCCCCCGGCCTGTCTGTCGCCCTGTCTGCAGCAGGGGGCGGCAGGGAGGCGCGCAGGGGGGGGATCAGAAGTGGGGTTCACTCCGGGAATCGTGAGATTCGCGATGCTCCTGGGGCCGGTTGTTGGGGCGCTGCTGCTGTGGCTGCTGGATAGCTCGGGGATCGCGCTGGAACGTGCGGGCACGTTCCACACGCTGTGCCTGGGGAGCCATGCGGCGCTGCTCGGCCGCCGGAGAGTTCGGCAAGGTGCGCGGGCGCTGTGACATCCAGGCAGGACGTGGGACAGCGGCTGGAGCAGGAGTGCCGGGCTGGGCCGCCGGGGAAACTGCAGGCGCTGTACGGCCCTGCGTGGCATGCATCCAGCCCGTGGGGTTGCCAGCCGGCGCTGTGGGGGCGTGAGGGGCGGTGGCTCCCCACGGACGTCCGTTGACGGGGGCCTGAACCGCATGCAGGGGGGTAGAGGGGCCGGGCGGCACGAAGCGGTGGCCAGGCGCAGTCCAGTGACCATTGACGAACACGACGCCATTGCCACGATGGGCATAGTAGGGATGCATCCAGGTATAGCCCGGACGCGGGGCACTGGCCCAGTGGCCGCGCGCCCAGACCCACTGGTTCTGCCAGGTCCAGTAGCCGCCGATCCAGATGGCGCCGATGAAGGGCATGGGGGGCGGGGTTTCGACCAGAACCGGCGGCGGGTCGTAGGGAATGAGCAGCGGGTCGGGCTGGACGACCCCGACATCGCTCCAGACACCGCTGTCGATCGTGGCGTAGGGCAGGGGCGCAACGCAGGCAAGAGGTCAGCAGGGTGAGACCGGTGAGCAGCAGGGCGGCGGGCCCGCGGAGGGCGCGCGCAGGGGCAGCGGAAGGACGGATCGGGAGGATGGCAGTCATGGGATGTTCGTCGGAAGATGGAAATGAGTGTGTAAGGGCAGATCACATGGCGGCTGCAAAGTTCAGCGGCAGGTGTGACAGCGTGTATGGGGGCGCCGGCGCCCGGCTTGGGGCAAGGTGGACGGCGCCAGGCGGTTCAGGGAAGCTTAAGAGGCATGCGGCAAGGTGAACATGGATACGGGAACTTCGGGGTCGGGATGCACTCTATCTGTGCGTGAGGACCACGGAGTCCGGAACTTTTTTGCGAGGACAGAATGAAGAATATCAAGATGGGGTGGTGGCTGGTGCTGCTGGTGCCTGCGGGATTGTGGTTCATGGCCGATACGCTGTGGGTGCAGCCGTTCAGGTATTTCCCGTTCAGGGAGGTCTTTATCCAGTTCACCGGCGTGGTGGCCATGGCGGTGATGAGCGTGGGCATGGTGCTGGCGACCCGTCCGCGGTGGCTGGAGGCCCGGCTCAATGGGCTTGACAAGATGTACCGCCTGCACAAATGGCTGGGGATCACGGCGCTGGTGGTGTCGGTGGTGCACTGGTGGATGTCCAAGGGGACGAAGTGGATGGTGGACTGGGGCTGGCTGGAGCGCCCCGCACGCCGTGGCCCCCGAGGCGGCGGAGAAGGGGCGGCACAGGCGGTTGTGACGCTGGAGCAGTGGCTCAACACGCAGCGCCATCTGGCCGAATCGATGGGAGAGTGGGCCTTCTATGGGGCTGTGGTGCTGATGGTTCTGGCGCTCGTGAAGTGGTTCCCCTACCGGCTGTTTGCCAAGACACACCGCTTGCTGGCCGTGGCCTATCTGGTGCTGGCCTTTCATACGGTGGTGCTGCTCAAGTATGCCTACTGGTCCCAGCCGGTGGGATGGCTGATGGCCGTCCTGACTGCGGCCGGAGTGGTGGCTGCCCTGATGGTGCTGCTGGGGCGCGTGGGGGCCGGGCGCAAGGTGTCTGGCGAGATCCTGGAGGTGCATCGCCTGCCTGCATTGCGCGTGGTGCGCACCACACTGCGGCTTGCTTCCGGATGGCCGGGGCATGAAGCAGGGCAGTTTGCCTTTGTGACCACGCATCGTGCGGAAGGGGCGCATCCGTACACGATCGCGTCGCAGTGGGATCCCGCCACGCGGGAAATCACGTTCATCACCAAGGCGCTGGGCGATTACACCGCCACTCTGCCGCAGGCGCTGCAGCCCGGCATGCCGGCCACGGTGGAAGGGCCGTATGGGTGCTTTACCTTCAATGACGATGCTCCCCGCCAGATCTGGGTGGGAGGGGGCATCGGCATCACGCCCTTTGTGGCGCGGCTCAAGGAAATGGCGCAGGAGCGGGCTCAGGGTGCCCATGCGCCCGAGGTGGATCTGTTCCACACCACAACGGAACTCGACCCCGAGGCGCTCGCGCTGCTGGAGGCCGATGCGGCTGCAGCAGGGGTGCACCTGCATGTGCTGGTCGATGCGCGTGATGGACGCCTGACGGGCGAACGCCTGCGTGCGGCCGTGCCGGAATGGCGCACGGCCAGTGTCTGGTTCTGCGGCCCGGCAGGATTCGGCACGGCGCTGCGGACCGATCTGCTGGCGCAGGGATTGCCGGCAGGGCGCTTCCATCAGGAGCTGTTTGCCATGCGCTGAAAGGGGCGGCGTTGCGGCCCATGGGAGGGCTGGGCGCTTCCGGCCCTCCCCTACAATGGGGCGCCATGTCTGCTTCTTCCGATGAATCCCTGCGGGGCGATGTTCTCCCTGTCCCCGCGCCTGCCGGTTCGGCTGCGCCGTCTGCCGCGCATGCCTGGTGGCTGGCGGCCCGGCCCTACACCCTGACCGTGACCCTTTCGCCGGTAGTGGCAGGGTGCATGCTGGCCTGGCTGCAGACAGGACGTCTGCACGGGCTGCTGGCGTTGGTGACGCTGCTGGCGGCCATGTGCATCCAGATCGGCACCAATCTGCTCAACGATGTGGGCGACTACGAGAAGGGGGCCGACCAGCCCGATCGACTGGGGCCTCCGCGGGCGGTGGCCAGTGGCTGGCTGCCAGCTGCCGCCGTGAGGCGTGCGGGATTTCTGGCGATGGGGGGCGCATTCCTGCTTGGCATCGTGCTGGCAGGAGTGGGGGGCTGGCCCATCGTGGCGACAGGGTTGCTGGCACTGGTGTGTGGCTGGGCCTATACCTCGGGGCCGCGTCCGATTGCCTATGGACCGTGGGGGGAAGTGTTCGTCTGGTGCTTCTTTGGCCTGGCGGCAGTGGGGGGTACCTTCTGGCTGCAGGCCGGCGTGCCCACAGCCCGTGTCTGGTGGATGGGGCATGCGATGGGAGCCTTTGCGGCGGCAGTCATGCTGGTCAACAACACCCGCGACCGTGCGACCGATGTGCGGGCGGGCAAGCGCACGCTGGCGGTGCGGCTGGGTCTGCCGGCCAGCCGACTTCTGTATGCAGGGGCGATGCTGTTTCCGTTTGTGATTCTGCCGCTGATCGGGCCGGCAGCGAATTCGCCCTGGATGGCTCTGCCGCTGGTGATGCTCGTGCCTGCGCTCAGGCAGGTGACCGATGTTGTGCGCCACGCGCCAGGCAAGGGCTACAACCGGGTTCTGACGCGCACCGGGATGGTGCAGCTGGGATTTGTGCTGACCTGGGCCGCAGCGCAGGGGCTTGCCGGCGCGGCAGCCTGAGTGGTGCATCTGCCCCCAGGGGGGTGCCGATGGCCGTGCATGGAGCAGGGGGGAGCCAGCTAGGCACGGCCCTGCAGCCCCAGGGGGTGCAGCTGGCATGTGTATTGCTTGACTGACCAGACAGGGCCCCGTTTTCCTCATGGCGCCGGCCTTCCATGCCTCGGCGCCCATGAGGAAGACAGGCCCCTTTCGTGATGCACGATTCGCAGGGAAGCCTTCCGTTCGCACGAGAATGAGCGGAACTTCCATTTCCAGGACCGTGTCTCCCCTGTTCGGGAGCGCGGGCCGATGATCCAGCAGGGCACAGCCATGTCGATACACGCCGCACTTCACCACGTCACCCACTACCGGTACGACCGCCTGGTGCAGCTCGGACCGCAGGTGGTGCGCCTGCGGCCAGCCCCCCACAGCCGCAGTCGCATCCTTTCCTACAGCCTCAAGGTCGAGCCGGCCCAGCATTTCATCAACTGGCAGCAGGATCCGTTCGCCAACTACCAGGCGCGCCTGATGTTCCCGGAGCCCACGCAGGAGTTCAAGGTCACGGTGGATCTGGTGGCGGAAATGGCGGTGTTCAATCCGTTCGATTTCTTCCTGGAGCCCGAGGCCGAGCAGATTCCGTTTGCCTATGGCGAGCTGGAGCAGCAGGAGCTGGCGCCCTATCTGGCGGCAGACCCGCTCACGCCGCTGCTGGAGAAGTATCTGGCAGGCGTGGACCGCAGCGCCACGCCGACGGTGGACTTTCTGGTGGCGCTCAACCAGCGGGTGCATCAGGATGTGCGCTATCTCATCCGCATGGAACCCGGCGTGCAGACGCCGGAGGAGACCCTGGGCAAGGCCAGCGGGTCCTGCCGCGACTCGGCATGGCTGCTGGTGCAGCTGCTGCGCCATCTGGGGCTGGCGGCGCGCTTCGTGTCCGGCTACCTGATCCAGCTCAAGCCCGATGTGAAGTCGCTCGACGGCCCCAGCGGCACCGACCATGACTTCACCGACCTGCACGCCTGGTGCGAGGTCTACCTGCCGGGGGCCGGCTGGGTGGGGCTCGATGCCACCTCGGGACTGTTTGCGGGCGAAGGGCACATTCCGCTGGCCTGCACGCCCCAGCCCGGGGGGGCCGCGCCCATCGAGGGACTGGTCGATCCCTGCGAGGTGACCTTCAGCCACGAGATGTCGGTGTCCCGCATTCTGGAAACCCCCCGCGTCACGCTGCCGTATTCGGATGCGCAGTGGGAGCGCGTGCTCGCCCTGGGTGATGCCGTGGATGCTTCCTTGCAGGAGGGGGATGTACGCCTCACCATGGGGGGTGAGCCGACTTTCGTGTCCATCGACGACCGCGACGCGCCAGAGTGGAACACCACAGCGCTCGGGCCGCGCAAGCGGGAACGGGCCATCGAGCTGCTGCACCGTCTGCGCGACCAGTATGGTCAAGGGGGCTTCCTGCACTGTGGGCAGGGCAAGTGGTATCCGGGCGAGCAGCTGCCGCGGTGGGCCCTCTCGGCCCTGTGGCGCACCGACGGCGAGCCCGTGTGGCACAACCCGGCCCGTCTGGCCGATGAGCGCACGCCCCAGCACTACACCCAGGAAGATGCCGACCGCTTCATCCGCCAGCTGGCCGAGGAGCTGGGCATCACCGACAGCCACGTCATGCCAGCGCTGGAGGACACCTGGTATCACCTGTGGCGCGAGCAGCGTCTGCCCAGCAACGTCACGCCGCAGGATGCGCGGCTCGACGACAGTCTGGAGCGTGCCCGGCTGGGCCGCGTGTTCGGACAGGGCCTCGCACGGCCTGTGGGCTACGTGCTGCCTCTGCAGGCAGTCTCCGAAGTGGGCACCTACGCCGAGCTGACGGCCGAGCATGCCCCCCGCTGGGCCACCAGCCCCTGGCATCTGCGCGAAGGGCAGCTCTATCTGCTTCCGGGCGACTCCCCGGTGGGGCTGCGTCTGCCGCTCGACCGGCTGCCCTGGGTGGCCGCCGATGACCGCGCGGTGCCCGTGCCGGTCGATCCCTTCGAGCCGCGCGAGGAGCTCGACAGCACCGGTGCCGACCAGCCCGCACAGGACCGCCCGGGCGCGCAGGCACGCGCTGCCGCAGGCAGGGACGCGGCCGCCTGCCAGAAGGAGGGGGCCGCTGCAAGGCACCACCGTCGCGAAAGCGAGAATCTCGCCGGTGGCGGCATGGTGGGCATGCACGAGGACGCGGATGACGACGGCATGGCCAGCGGGCAGCTGCGCGAGCGCAAGCCGCGGCTGTACGAATCGGCACCGTGGATCGTGCGCACCGCCCTGTGCGTGGAGGCGCGCGACACGCGGCGCACCACGGGCATCGTCGATCCCAAGGATCCCTCCAAGGGCTATCAGGCGCTGTATGTGTTCATGCCCCCGGTCGTGCGGCTGGAGGATTACCTCGACCTGGTGGCCGCCATCGAGCGCACCGCCGAGGCGCTCGATGTGGCCGTGGTGCTCGAAGGCTATCTGCCGCCCCGCGATCCCCGTCTGACCATGCTGCAGGTCACGCCCGACCCCGGAGTGATCGAGGTCAACATCCAGCCTGCCCGCACCTGGCGCGAGATCGTGTCGCGTACCGAGTTCCTGTACGACGCGGCCTTCCACTGCCGGCTCTCCGCCGAGAAGTTCATGACGGACGGACGGCATACCGGCACGGGCGGTGGCAATCACTTCGTGATGGGCGGCGCCACGCCTGACGAGAGCCCCTTCCTGCGCCGGCCCGACGTGCTGGCCAGCCTGCTGTCCTATTGGCACAACCACCCCAGTCTTTCCTATCTGTTCAGCGGGCTCTTCATTGGCCCGACCAGTCAGGCCCCCCGGGTGGACGAGGCACGCAACGACCAGCTCTACGAGCTCGAAATCGCCCTGGCCGAAATCCACGGGGCACAGGCCAAGTACGGCGAACAGATGCAGCCCTGGCTGGTCGACCGCAGCCTGCGCAACATCCTGATCGACGTCACGGGCAACACCCATCGCAGCGAGTTCTGCATCGACAAGCTCTACTCGCCCGATTCCAGCACCGGCCGTCTGGGGCTGCTGGAGCTGCGTGCCTTCGAGATGCCGCCCCATGCCCGCATGAGCGTGGTGCAGCAGCTGCTGATGCGTGCGCTCATTGCCCGGTTCTGGCGTGAGCCCTACCGCGCTCCCCTGACGCGCTGGGGCACCGAGCTGCACGACCGCTTCATGCTGCCCACCTTTGTGCAGGCCGACTTTGCCGATGTCATGTCCGAGCTGCGTGCCGCTGGATTCGCGTTCGAGGATGCGTGGTTCGCTCCGCATTTCGAGTTCCGTTTCCCTCACATCGGGGACATGGAGGCCGACGGCGTCACGCTTACCCTGCGCAGCGCGCTGGAGCCCTGGCACGTCATGGGCGAAGAAAGCGGCGGGGGGGGCACCGTGCGCTATGTGGATTCTTCGCTGGAACGGCTGGAGGTCGAGGTGCGGGGCTTCAACCCGGCCCGCCACACCATCACCTGCAACGGCGTGCCGGTGCCCCTGCAGCCCACCGGCAAGGCCGGGGTGCTGGTGGCCGGGGTGCGCTACAAGGCCTGGAATCCGCCGTCCGCCCTGCACCCCAGCATTGGGGTGCATGCTCCCCTGACCTTCGATGTGGTCGACACCTGGATGGGGCGCTCGCTCGGCGGCTGTTCCTACCATGTGGCCCATCCGGGTGGACGCAACTACGCGACGCTGCCCGTCAACGCCTACGAGGCGGAAAGCCGCCGGCTGGCGCGCTTTTTCCGGCTCGGCCATACGCCTGGCACCTTGGATCTGGCCCGCAACGCGCTGCCCACCAGCAATTCCATGCTGGCAGACCGTGAATTTCCGTTCACTCTGGATCTGCGCCGCCATCCTGCGGCTTCCAGATACTGAGCCGGAAGCGGACAATCCGGGACGTGTCCTTCGTGCTTTCTTCCTCCTCTCCGCCCGGCCTGGTGCCGGCGTCTCCCCCTGTCTGCGCTCCCGGCAGCGTGCTGCGCTTCAGCGAGCTGCTGGGGCAGGCGCGCTGCGAGGGGGGGCGGCTGGATCTGCCCGGCCTGCGGCAGGAGGATCTGGCGCCGGCGTGGCGCGACTTCTGGCGCCATACGCGGCCCGATCCCGCCGCGCTCGACGCACGCCTGCAGGGGCTGCGTCGCCAGATCCGCGAGGACGATGTCAGCTACAACGTCTACGCCGGTGACGGCGATGTGCAGCGCCCGTGGGCCGTCGACCTGTTTCCGCTGCTCATCGGCGCGGCCGATTGGGCCCACATCCGCCAGGGCGTGCTGCAGCAGGTGCGGGTGCTCGAGCACATCCTGGCCGATGTCTATGGCCCCCAGCATCTGCTGCGCGAGGGGCTGCTGCCGCCTGCGCTGGTGCAGGGGCACCCCGACTACCTGCCCTGCATGCACGGTGTCACGCCGGTGGGCGGGCGGAGGCTGCACATTGCCGCCTTCGATCTGGCACGGGGGCCGGAGGGCGGCTGGTGGATCGTTTCCCAGCGGCTGCAGGCCCCTTCGGGGCTGGGGTATCTGCTGGAGAACCGCCACGCCGTCTCGCACCAGTTCCCGCAGGCCTTCGACGGCATGCACGTGCGGCGGCTTGCAGGGGCCTATCGCAGCCTCATGGCCAGCCTGCGGCAGGCGAGCCCTGCCGGCGAGGATGCGCACATTGCCCTGCTCACCCCCGGGCCCTACAACGAAACCTATTTCGAGCATGCCTATCTGGCGCGCTATCTGGGCATCTCGCTCGTGGAGGGCAGCGACCTCACGGTGCGCGACCGCCGGCTCTACCTCAAGACCCTGCAGGGCCTCGAACGGGTCGATGTGCTCATCAAGCGCATGGACGACCAGTTCCTCGACCCTCTGGAGCTGCGCCCCGATTCGCAGCTGGGCGTGCCCGGTCTGCTGGAGGCGCTCCGTGCCGGCCATGTGCTCATGGCCAATGCGCCGGGGGCCGGGTTTCTGGAGTCCGGGGCGCTGCTCGGCTTCCTGCCCGCGCTGGCCCGTCGCCTCATCGGTGAGGAGCTGGCGCTGCCTGCCCTGCCGACCTGGTGGTGCGGCGAGGCAGCCGCACGCGAACAGGCCCTGGGGCTCATCGACGGCTGCGTCATCAAGCCGACCTATCCGGCGCCGTATCCGGGCGCACCGGCACGCCAGCACTTCGACACGGCACTCACGCGCTGGCTTACTACGGCCCAGCGTGCGGAGTGGGTGAACCGCATCCGTGCCCAGGCCGATGAGTGCACCGTGCAGCGCTATCTGCCCGCTTCGGGCGTACCCATCTGGCGCCCTGCAGCCGGGGCACAGGCGGGGGCAGGCGAGCTGCTGGAGCGCCCCGCCATCGTGCGCGTGTTTGCCCTCTCCAACGGGGCGGACAGCTGGCGGGTGCTGCCCGGAGGCATGGCCCGGCTCGCCAGCGAGGGCGGGGAGCTGTCCTCGATGCGCTGGGGCGGCTCCAGCGCGGATGTGTGGGTGCTCTCCAGCCAGCAGCAGGAGATGCAGGGCATGGCGCCCCGCCCGGTCGTCCGGACCCTGGCTGCGCGCGGTGCGCCGGTGCGCAACGTCACCAGTCGGGCGGCAGACAACCTGTTCTGGATGGGGCGCTACACCGAGCGCATCGAGAACAATGCCCGCCTCATCCAGCTCATTCTCAATACCCTGACCGGCGAGGAGCAGGCTTCGCACCCGCTGCGGGGCTGGCTCGATGCGCTCGCCCGCGCACAAGGGCTGGTGCCACCGGGCACGCCCGGGCTGGTGGAGGATCGACAGGCCTTTGTCCATGCCCTCATCACCGGCATGGCCGGGCAGGACGGCCTGTGCTCGCTGGCCTTCAACCTGCAGTCGCTGCGGCATGCGGCCTCGCAGGTGCGCGACCGGCTTGCGCTGGAGCACTGGGCCGAAATCCGCTCGCTGCAGGAAACCTTTGCCCTCGAAAGCCGTGCCCTGGCCGCCCAGCCTGTGCCCTCGTGGGCCGATGCGCAGGAGCTGCTGCGCGACCTCATGCGGCGGCTCTCCGGCATCATCGGCGCCCAGCTCGACCGCATGATGCGCGACAACGGCTGGCGGCTGCTCTCGATCGGCCGCTTCATCGAGCGGGCCGGCTTTCTGTGCGAGGCCTTTGATCTGGCCTTTTCCACCCGCGCCGTGGAGGATGATGACGGCTTCGAGGCCCTGCTGGTTCTGTGCGACAGCACCATCTCGTTCCATGCGCGCTACCAGCAGAGCCATGATCTGGCCGCGCTGCTGGAGCTGCTGGTGCACAGCCGCGAGAACCCGCGTGCCCTGGGGTGGGTCATGCAGTCGCTCTCGGGGCGGCTGGCCCGCCTGCAGGAAGGCAATCCGCCCGATCTGGAGGATCTGGCTCTGCACCTGCCCGAGCCGGGGAATGTCGATCCCGCCATGCTCGCCCAGGCCGATGCCCAGGGGCACCGGGCAGCCCTGCATGCGCTGCTGCAGGAGGTGCGCCGTGCCATGGGGGAACTCTCGCAGGCGCTCACGGTGCGGCACTTCACCCATACGCGCCAGGTGCGGCTCAGTCTGGGGGCATGATCCATGAAGCTGCGCATCACCCATGACACCCGCTATCTCTACGAGCACATGGTCGATGGCGCACTGCATCAGGCGCATCTGCGGCCCGTGGCCACTCCGCTGCAGACGACGCTCCTGCACGCGCTCGACGTCGATCCCGCGCCTGCCTGGATCGAGCATCGGCAGGATCTTTTCGGCAATGGGGTGGACTGGTTCGCCATCGACCATCCCCATGACCATCTGGGTGTGCGCTCTGTCAGCGACGTGTGCACCACGGCACCGCCACCCGCCTTCAGCACCGTGGCCTGGGAGGCTGTGCGCGAGCGCTTCGTGTACCGACAGGGAGCCCCCTACGATCCGGCCAGCCAGTACGTGTACCCTTCGGTGCATGTGCGCACCCGTCCCGAATTCATCGACTATGCCAGTCCCTCGTTCACGCCGGGGCGTGCGCTGGTGGAGGCAGCCTGCCACCTCACGGCCCGCATTCACCATGAGTTCAGCTATCGCGCCGGCAGCACCGAGATCGGCACACCGGCCGAAACCACGCTGATCCGGCGCGCCGGCGTCTGCCAGGACTTTGCCCATGTGCTGCTGTGCTGCCTGCGCTCGCTCGGGCTGGCCGCCCGCTACGTCAGTGGCTACCTGCTCACCATGCCGCCGCCCGGTCAGCCGCGGCTGCGCGGAGCCGATGCCTCGCACGCCTGGGTGTCGGTCTATGTGCCCGATCTGCCGGCTTGGCTGCCGGTGATCGGCGGGGCTGTCCCGGCGGGGGAGGACTCCGCTCCCCAGGGAGGCTGGTTCGATCTCGATCCCACCAACAACCGCGTGGGCTGGATGGCGCCGGGCGAAGACTATGTGTGTCTGGCCGTTGGCCGCGACTTTGCCGATGTCTCTCCCATACGGGGAGTGCTGTATGGCCACGCAGACCACACGCTGTCGGTGGGAGTCACGGTCGAACCCATCGCGTGATGGCGCGCCCCTGCGGGACAGGCACTTGCCGCCTCGGGGGCAGCGTGCCGGGACTCAGCGCGGCAGCGGCACCAGGCGCCAGCCGGCCAGGGCCTTGCGCTGCTGCAGCAGCAGATCGATGTTGGGATGGGCTCCGGGATGGGCCTCGGCGTCGGCCACGTGTTCGCCAAACCACTGCAGCCCCTGTTCCACGGCGGCGGCATCCAGCAGCCCCCCGAAGCGGTCTGCCAGTGCGGCATACAGCCGCAGTGAGCCGGTCTTGCCCGGCGCATGGGGAATGTGGTGCATCACCTCGCCCCGTTCATTCACGATGTCGAGTCCGCGCAGATGGTCGATGGAGGGCAGGGTGGCCAGGGTGTCGGCAAAGGTCATGGCAAAAAAAGTGCAGGCACAGAAAAAAGAAGGGAACGGGAGATGCCCGGCTGCGGCGGACATGCAGGTCTGCATGCCACCCGCGTCCGGGCGGGGGATCAGTGTGGCGCCTGTGAGGCCTTGCTGGCGGCGGCCCGCTTGGCGAACTCGGCGCGCAGGGCCTTGAGCTTCTCGCGCGGGTCTTCCTTGACGGTGGCGGCGTCGAGCGCCATTTCCTTGATGAAGCGGCTGGGCTGCGCGCTGACGAGGTCGCGGCCCTTCTTGCGCTTCTTGGGCCAGCTCACGGCCAGGCTGCGCTGGGCGCGGGTGATGCCCACGTACATGAGCCGCCGCTCCTCCTGGATGCGCTGGGCCAGGCCCTCGCTTTCCGTATTGCCCTCGGCATCTTCCACCTTGAAGGGCAGCATGCCCTCGGTCACGCCGACAAGCATGACGTGCGGCCATTCCAGCCCCTTGGCTGCATGCAGCGTGGAGAGCGTGACCACGTTCTGGTCCTGCTGGCGCTCCGAGATGGTGGAGAGCAGGGCCACGTTCTGCGCGATTTCGAGCACCGTCCTGGTGGTGCTCTGCATGGTCACGCCCGCCGTGTCGTCCACGAAGCCACCGCAGCGGTTGGCCATCCAGTCGCAGAATTCCAGCACGTTGTTCCAGCGGCCGGCGGCCACCTTCTCGCTGTCCTCGCTGTCGTAGAGGTACTTCTCGAAGCCGATGTCGCGCAGCCATTCCTGCAGGAAGGCCTTGGCCGCCTCGGCGCCGCTTGTTGCGCGGGCGCGGTATTCGAGATCGTTGAGATAGCGGCCGAACTCGTGCAGGCCATCCACGGCACGCTTGGACAGCGCCGTGCCCAGCGAGTGGCTGAACAGGGCCTCGAACATGCTGATGCGGTAGCGGTTGGCGAACTCCCCGAGCTGCGCCAGGGTGGTGTGCCCGATGCCGCGCTTGGGGCAGGTGATGGCGCGCAGGAAGGCCGGATCGTCGTCGTTGTTGGCCAGCAGCCGGAACCAGGCGCACAGGTCCTTGATTTCGGCTCGGTCGAAAAAGCTGGTGCCCCCCGAGACCTTGTAGGGAATCTGCGCCTTGCGCAGCGCAGTCTCGATCAGCCGGCTCTGGTGGTTGGCGCGGTAGAGCACGGCAAAATCCCGCCATTCCTTGTGCGGCGAGGTGGCGCGCTGGCTCTGGATGCGGGCCACCACGCGCTCGGCCTCGTGTTCCTCGTTGTCGGCATCCACCACCCGCACCGGCTCGCCTTCGCCCAGCGCGCTCCACAGCGTCTTGGGAAACAGCTTGGGATTCGGGCCGATCACATTGTTGGCGGCCTGCAGGATCGCGCCGGTCGAGCGGTAGTTCTGTTCGAGCTTGATGACCTTGAGCCCCGGGAAGTCCACCGGCAGCTTGCGCAGATTGTCGAGCGTGGCACCCCGCCAGCCATAGATGCTCTGGTCGTCGTCACCCACTGCGGTAAAACGCGCATCGGGCCGGTCTGGCCAGCCCACAAGCAGCTTGAGCAGCTCGTACTGGGTGGCGTTGGTGTCCTGGTATTCGTCCACCAGCACGTAGCCCAGCGCCTGCTGCCACTTGGCTCGCACCTCGGGGTGCTCCTGCAGCAGCTTGAGCGGCAGGCCGATCAGATCGTCGAAATCCACGCTCTGGTAGGCCGCCAGGCGCTCCTGGTAGCGGGCCATGACCATGGCCGCGCTGCGGTGTTCGTCATGGCCCACCGTGCAGGCGGCCAGCGCCTGTTCGGCCGTCAGCCCCTGGTTCTTCCACAGGCTGATCGTCCACTGCCACTGGCGCGCCACGGCTGCGTCGGTGGTGCCCCCGCAGTCCTTGAGCAGGCTGAGCACATCCGAGGCGTCCAGGATGCTGAACTGCTCCTTGAGCCCCAGCGCCTGCCCGTCCTCGCGCAGCATGCGCACTCCCAGGGCGTGGAACGTGCAGATGATCACCTTGCCCGCTGCCTTGCCAATCAGGCCCTTGGCGCGTTCGCGCATCTCTGCGGCGGCCTTGTTCGTGAAGGTGATGGCCGCAATGCGCTCGGGGGCGCAGCCTGCCTGGATGAGGCGGCCGATCTTGTGCGTGATCACGCGCGTCTTGCCCGATCCCGCCCCCGCGAGCACCAGGCAGGGGCCCTGCAGGTAATTGACAGCTTCTTGCTGGGAGACGTTCAGACCATCCGACATGAGGGTAAGGGGCAACTGCTGAAAAGAGGAAAGGGCGTCATCATACTGCCGCCGGATTGGCCCTGCCTACCCATGCCAGGGACCGGCGCCAGAGCTCCTACACGCTTTCCGAGCACACAAAAAAGCCCGCCGGAGGGCGGGCTGGTCACATGCTGGGACAGGCAAGGCTGCCGCTGCGTGAGCGCACAGAGCGGCAGGCCGGTCACGTGGATGTGCTCACTTCGCGGCAGGAGCCGGCTGCATGGGAGCAGGAGCTGGCTTGCCCTTCATCGGAGCCGGGGCCGGGGCCTTCTTGGGCAGGGGCTTCTTGGCCATGGGCTTGTGGGGCACAGCATGCTTCATGGGCTTGGCAGCCTTGGCCGGCTTGCCCATGGGCGCATGTTCGGCAGCCACCTTCGGGGGCAGGTCCAGCTTGGAGCCCAGCGGAGCCGTGGTCTTGCTCTCGAACAGGATGCCGCCGCCCTGCACACTGCCTTCCTTGCTGCCCGCACCGTCCTTCACGCGGGCCATGCAGGCTTCCTTGTAGCCTTCAGGCAGAGGGGCGCAGCGGGCTTCGGCATTGGCGGTGTATTGGGCTTCCGGCAGGGCTGTCAGCGTGGCGCTGTGCGCCTTGGCCGCAGCGGCTTCCTTGGAGTGCGGAACAGCAGCGCTGGCACCAAAGGCAGCGGTAAGGGCGGCAGCCACGAGGGCGGTACGCATGGCAAAACGAGTGGTCATCTGAAAATCCTCCAAAAATGAAACATGGATGGGTCAGAGGCATGGATTGGCTTCGACTGGCCCTGCTACAACAACCGAGTGCGTAGACTCTGGGGAAAAGTGTAACCATCGCGTCAGCCTTCGGACAACCTGCAGTGACAGGAGCGCCGGCCATATTGTCACAACTTGTAGAGCATTCCGGTCTGTCTCGCACCGACTGTCCGCGCAGGGGTAGCGGTCCGAATCTGCCGCTCATGCGCCCACTTGCCGTAGGCTCCTGAGAGATTGCCTGAGCGCGCCCCCGGGCGTAGAAGGGCTGGGAGCAGAGGCAGCCTGATACAACTGCCGCGGCCAGTGGGGCGGTGGGCCGCGTGAGGGGCTCAGTCCTCCTTGCCGCACAGTCGGTCGGTTGCCCGCACCAGCTGGTCGAGAATGCCGGGCTCGCTGTAGGCGTGTCCGGCATTGCCCACCCAGTGCAGCTCCACCTCGGGGTGAATGGCCACCATGGCCTGGTACAGGTCCCAGGCTGTGGTGGCGGGGGTGCACAGGTCGTAGCGTCCCTGCACGATCACCGTTGGAATGCCCCGGAGACGATCCACATGGGCGATGAGTTGCCCTTCTTCCATGAAGCCGTGGTGTGTGAAGTAGTGGTTCTCGATGCGGGCGAAGGCCAGCGCGAAATGCGCATCGCCATAGTGGTCGGCATCAGGCGGAGGCAGCAGCGAGATGGTGCGGCCTTCCCAGCGGGCCCAGGCCTGTGCGGCTTCGAGCTGGGCGGCGGCATTGTCGCCCACGAGGCGGCGGCGGTAGGCGGCCACCATGTCGTCGCGTTCGGCTTCCGGGATGGGGGCCAGGTATTCCTCCCACAGGTCGGGATAGAGGTAGGAGGCGCCTGCCTGGTAGAACCAGTCCAGCTCATGCTGGCGCAGCGTGAAAATGCCGCGCAGCACGAGGGCGCTGACGTGCTCGGGGCATTCCTCGGCATAGGCCAGCGCCAGCGTGCTGCCCCACGAACCGCCAAAGACCAGCCAGCGCTCGGTGCCCAGCATGCTGCGCAGCCGCTCGATGTCGGAGACGAGATCCCAGGTCGTGTTGCGTTCGAGGCTGGCATGCGGGCGCGAGCGGCCGCAGCCCCGCTGATCGAACAGCAGCACGCAGTAGCGCTCGGGGTCGAACAGGCGGCGGTGGTCGGCGCTGCATCCTGCCCCCGGCCCACCGTGCAGGAAGATGGCCGGCTGCCCCGCCGGATTGCCCACCAGCTCCCAGTAGATCTCGTGCCCGTCGCCTGTGTCGAGCATGCCGGTGCGGAACGGCTCGATGGGTGGATACAGCATGCGCTTGGGGGCGTGGATGTCGGCGTGTGTGGTGTGGTGCTGAAAAATGGACATGGATGGGCAGGCAAAGAGCAGAAAAGGAAGGTCGATGACCGGAAGCGCACAGCCCGCATGGCCCCCTGCAGGAACGGCAGGGCAGGGATTCGGCAGGCGAAGGCGATGAAGCCATTATGGAACGCCTGCCGAGTGGGGCTGAGGGGGAAAGACAGTGCGGCAGCCAAAAAAACGCCCCTCGGCAGAGGGGCGGTAGGGGAGGGGCAGAAGCAGAAGGCCGGTGGATCAGGCGTATTCGGCCAGGGCCTTCTTCATCTTCTTCATGGCGGCGGTCTCGATCTGGCGGATGCGCTCGGCACTCACGCCGTATTCCGAGGCCAGCTCGTGCAGCGTCATGCCGCCGCTGCCGTCGTCGTTGACCTTGAGCCAGCGCTCTTCGACGATGCGGCGGCTGCGCGGGTCGAGGGTGTCGAGTGCGGCGGCAATGCCGTCGGTGGCCATCACGTCGCGCTGGCGGGCTTCGATCATGGCGGTGGGCTCGTGGTTCGCGTCGCTCAGGTAGGCGATGGGGCCGAACGCATGCTCGCCGTCATCCGTGGGCGTGGGGTCGAGCAGCACGTCGCCGCCGGTCATGCGGGTTTCCATCTCGATGACTTCCTCGCGCTTGACGTGGAGGTCCCGGGCGATGATGTCGATTTCCTGCTCGGTCAGGGTGTCGCGATGGGCGAGGGCGTCGTCCATGTCGGCGCTGGCCTTGAAGCCCTGCTTCTTGCTGCGCAGGTTGAAGAACAGCTTGCGCTGCGCCTTGGTCGTGGCGACCTTGACCATGCGCCAGTTCTTGAGGATGTACTCGTGGATCTCGGCCTTGATCCAGTGCATGGCATAGCTCACGAGCCGCACGCCCTGCGTGGGATCGAAGCGGCGCACGGCCTTCATGAGGCCGATGTTGCCTTCCTGGATCAGGTCGCCCTGCGGCAGGCCATAGCCCAGGTACTGGCGCGAGATGGCCACCACCAGACGCAGATGCGACATGATGAGGCGACCTGCTGCGTCGAGGTCGTTGTGGTCCCGCAGCTTGCGGGCGTATTCGGATTCCTGCTCGGCGGTGAGCATGGGCATGCGGTTGACTGCCGTGATGTAGGCGTCGAGATTGCCGAGCGGCGGAAGGGTCGCCACTGCCGACCAGTTGGAGGCAAAGGCGAGGTCATGGGTAGCGGTGGAAGAAACAGCTTGTTTGGCCATAGGTCTTTCACTCCTTTCGAGAGATTGGATACCTCGGATCAGGAAAGGTTCCCCAAAAAGGCGGGAATTAAAGCAAATACCCCCTGCCTGTTTTGGGTTGTGAGTCATTTGCCAAGGAGGCGCAGGCATCGTGTACATCCATGATCGGGCATCGCATCGTGTTCAGGGATGGTAACACCCCCTCTCTGGCGCCATGGAAACGGCCTGCGGCAAGTTGTAAGGATCTGTCCGGGGGCAGCGCATGGCTCCCCCCGGAGCGTCCGCAATCAGCCCAGCAGGGCCTGTGCGAATTCGCGGGCGTTGAAGGTTTCGAGGTCTTCGAGCTTTTCGCCCACGCCGATGAAGTACACCGGAACCGGCTTCTCGCGGGCGATGGCACACAGCACACCGCCCTTGGCTGTGCCGTCGAGCTTGGTGACGATGAGGCCCGTGAGCTGCAGCGCATCGTCGAAGGCCTTGACCTGGGCCAGGGCGTTCTGGCCGGTGTTGCCGTCGATGACGAGCAGCACCTCGTGCGGGGCGCTGCCTTCGGCCTTCTGGATGGTGCGCCGGATCTTGCGGAGCTCCTCCATGAGGTGGAGCTGGGTGGGCAGACGGCCCGCGGTGTCCACCAGCACCACGTCCTTGCCGCGCGCGCGGCCTGCGGCCACGGCGTCGAAGGCCAGTGCAGCAGGATCTCCGCCGGCGCTGCTGACGATCTCGACGGTGTTGCGGTCGGCCCAGACAGCGAGTTGCTCGCGGGCGGCCGCACGGAAGGTGTCGCCCGCAGCCAGCAGCACGGCCTGTCCGTGGTGGCCGAGATGCTTGGTGAGCTTGCCGATGGAGGTGGTCTTGCCTGCGCCATTGACGCCCGCGACCATGATGACGGTGGGGGTGTGTTCTCCGATCACGAGCGGCTTTTCGAGTGGGTGCAGCAAGTCGGTGATGGCGTCGGCCAGCAGACCGCGCACCTGGGCCGGGTCGGTGGCCTTGGCGGCCTTGACGCGCCCCTTGAGATCGTCGAGCAGGTACTGGGTGGCATTGACGCCGGCATCGGCCATGAGGAGTGCGGCTTCGAGGTCTTCGTAGAGGGCGTCGTCGATGCGCGTGCCGGTAAAGACGGTGGTGATGCTGTTGCCGGTGCGGCGCAGGCCATTGCGGAGCCGGTCGAGCCAGCGGCTGCGCGCGGGAGCATCGGCCACAGCGTCGGTGGGCTGTGTCGGAGCAGGAGGGACGGGAGCCGGTACCTCGACCGCGTCGGCTGGCTCGGCGTCGAGCGCGGCCTGGGTGAGTTCGGCCTCGTCGATGGGGGAGGGTTCGACGGCCGGGCCAGCGCTCGACAGGGGGGCAGCCTGCAGGGCATTGGCCAGGGCCTGCTGGGCGAGCGGGAGGTCGTCGGGCAGGGCCGGAGAGGGAGGCTCGGGGGTCTGTGCCTCTGCGCCGAAACTGCGGCGGAGCTTGCCGAGCCATCCGCCCGCACCAGCCGGTGGCTCCGACGGGGCAGGGGAAGCGGCTGCGGGCTCGGGGCGGGACTCGGCAGGAGAGGGCGTGGGCACCACGGGGGTGTCGGTGGCGGCGGGAGGAGAAGGTTTTTTCTTGAAGAAGCTGAACATGGAGCGGGTGTGGGCGCAAAACGGCAGGCGCAGACGGCGCGGCATCCTCTGTCCGAACGAGAGGCGGGCATGGGGCGGAGGGCTTCCATTCCGCAGGTGTGTCCGGTCTGCACGAAGGCAAGGCCACTGATTGTAGTGGGGGCCGTTCCGGCAGCACAGGGGGCAACCGCTATCATGCATGCATGAGACGATCTTCAGCCTTGACCGGAGAGCGATCCGGTCGTGTTTCTGCTGGCGGGGAGCGCCCGCCTGTGTCCCACCGCCCGCGACTGGCTCCCGGGCAGGTGCGCATCATCGGAGGCCAGTGGCGGCGCCGCCTGCTGCCTGTGCCGAGCGGCAAGGGAATGCCCGAGGGGCTGCGTCCCACGCCCGACCGTGTGCGCGAGACACTGTTCAACTGGCTCGGGCAGGATCTGGGCGGCTGGAAGTGCCTGGATCTGTGTGCGGGCACCGGTGCACTCGGGTTCGAGGCTGCCTCGCGGGGGGCAGCGGAGGTGCGCATGGTGGAGCAGCATGCCGGACTGGTGCGACATCTGCAGGAACAGGCTCGCCTGCTGCAGGCCACTGCCGTCGCGGTGCGGCAGGGCGACGCGCGCGCGGTGCTGGCAGGTGGAGGGGAGCGCTACGATCTGCTGCTGCTCGATCCTCCCTACGCCAGCGACTGGTATGCCGACGCCCTGCGGCTGGCGCAGCAGGTGGTGGCCGACGAAGGCTATCTCTATCTGGAGTCCGGGCGCGAATGGACCGAGGCGGATCTGCTGCTTCTGGGCTGGCAGCGCGTGCGCCATCTCAAGGCGGGGCAGGTGCATGCGCATCTGCTGCGGCCGCTGCGAGAGCCGGCGGACTGACCTCCCCCGCTCACCGGGCCGCAGAGGCTGCTGCAGGGACCCCGCACGCCCTGTCATGGGTGTGCGATGGCTATGGTGTCCGGTGCCAGTACATGCCTGCTCCTGACACGTGGGAGCATAGGGGTGGAATTTGTTTTTCTGGAGGCGGGCGTGGTGGCGTCCGCAGGAGCAATCGAGACATGAAACCGATCACGGCCATTTATCCGGGCACTTTCGATCCGGTCACTCTGGGACACGAGGAGCTGGTCCGGCGTGCGTCGGAGCTGTTCGGCGAGCTGATTGTCGCGGTGGCGGCAGGACACCACAAGAAGCCGCTCTTCGAGCTGGAGGAGCGGCTCGCGATGATGCGCGAGGCCGTGGCCCGCTATCCGAACGTGACGGTCGAGCGCTATGACGGCCTGCTGCGGGATTTCGTGGTGGCCCGTGGTGCGCGCGCCATGGTGCGTGGGCTGCGTGCGGTGTCGGACTTCGATTACGAATTCCAGCTCGCGGGCATGAACCGCCGGCTCATGCCCGAGGTGGAGACGGTGTTCCTGACCCCGAGCGACCAGTACCAGTTTCTGAGCAGCACCTATGTGCGTGAGATCGCCTCGCTGGGGGGCGAGGTGGATGGACTGGTGTCGCCAGGGGTGCATCGTCGACTGATGGCGCGCATGGGGCGGCTGTGAGCAGCCGGCCGGTCCATCGCCCCGAGGGGAAAATGCACGGGGCAAAGCATGGGCAGTGAGCGCTGGCAGGGGCGGGTGGCCCGGTTCGACGATGCGCGCGGATTCGGCTTTGTGCGGCTGGATGATGTGCAGCGAGCCCGCAGGCTTCTGGGCCGAACCGAGATCTTTGTGCACTGGCGCGCCTTTCCAGACCGGCAGCATCGTCCGCAGCCGGGAGATCGCGTGAGCCTGGGGCTGGTGCGCGATCACCAGGGCGGCTGGCAGGGGCACAACGTGGAGTTCCTGGCTCCCCAACAAGAGATCGGGGCACCTCGACGGCAGGCCACCGGACCGGAGAGCGCCATTCGCGGGCGCCCTGCTGCCCCAGCGGGCGGAGCGGCAGGGAGGCGGCAGGCTGCACGGAGTGCGCCAGGCGAGCGGGGGATGCCACCGGGCCGGACAGGAGCCGGGCGCCGGACAGGGCGGCCGGTGCCTTCCCCCCTGCCGCTGTGGTTCTGGCCGATCGAGGCCGGTGCCTTGCTGCTGTGGGGCATGGTGCTCATGCAGCCCCGTCTCTCGAATGGGCTGGTGGTGGGGTTTGCAGGGCTGAGTGTGCTGACCTTTCTGGTCTATGCCATCGACAAGACCCGGGCGCAGCGCAGGCGCTGGCGCATTCCCGAAAAACAGCTGCATGTGCTGTCGCTGGCTGGCGGCTGGCCCGGGGCGCTGGCCGCGCAGCAGCTGCTGCGGCACAAGAACGCCAAGCCGGAATTCCAGTCGGTGTTCTGGGCCACGGTGGCCGGCCATGTGCTCGCCGTGCTGGGGCTGTGCTGGCATGCCGCCAGTCTGGGAGCCCCGTGACGGAGAGAGGGGGGCCTGGCCAGGGTGCTTTCGCCCGGCCGGGTGCTCAGTCGGCCATGCCTTCGACCACCAGCTGCACCGTCTGCTGGCCGCGCCATTCATTGACGTCGAGCCGGTAGGCCAGGGTGGCGCGTGCGGGCAGTGGCTTGCTGCGACCGAACCAGATGGCGTCCACCAGCTCGCCCTGATGGCGCAGCTGCAGCTTGAGGTGCCGCTCGCCCACGAGGCGCTGGTGCACCACTTCCAGCTCCTCGCTGAACACAGGGGCGGCAAAGCCCTGGCCCCAGACGGCCTCCTGCAGGCTGGCGGCCACGTCGATGCGGCGGAAGCTGGCCGGCAGCGGGCCGTCGGTGGCCAGCGTGCGCTCCAGGGTGGCCGCGTCCAGCCACTCATGGGCGACTTCGGTCAGGGCCTGCTCGAAGGTGGCGAAGTGGTCACGGGCAATGGTGCAGCCGGCTGCCATGGCGTGTCCCCCGAACTTGACGAGCACGCCGGGATGGCGCTTGGCCACGAGGTCCAGTGCATCACGCAGATGAAAGCCGGGAATGGAGCGGCCCGAGCCCTTGAGCAGATGCTGCTGTCCGGGGGCGCCGCTCACGGCGAACACGAAGGTGGGGCGGTGCAGGCGGTCCTTGAGGCGGGAGGCCACGATGCCGACCACGCCTTCATGAAAGTCCGCATCGAACACGCTCAGGGCCGCCGGCGGGGTATCGGCGTCGGTGAACAGGTCTTCGGCCAGGTGCATGGCCTGTTCGCGCATGCCTTCTTCCAGGCTGCGACGTTCCCGGTTGATGCTGTCGAGCATGCGCGCGAGCTCTGCGGCGCGGGCGGCATCGTCGGTGGTGAGGCATTCGATGCCCAGCGTCATGTCCGCCAGCCGGCCGGCCGCGTTGATGCGCGGGCCGAGCGCGAAGCCCATGTCGAAGGTGCTGGCGCGGCGCGCATCGCGGCCGGAGATGGCAAACAGCTCGCGCATGCCGGGGGGCATGGCACCGGCCCGGATGCGGCGCAGGCCCTGGGCGACGATGCGGCGGTTGTTGGCATCGAGCCGCACCACATCGGCCACGGTGCCGAGGGCCACGAGGGGCAGCAGGGTGTCGAGGCGGGGCTGGGGATCGGGCAGGGTGCCACGCCGCCGCAGCTCGGCCCGCAGCGCCAGCAGCACGTAGAACATGACGCCCACACCGGCCATGGATTTGCTCGGACAGGTGCAGCCCGGCTGGTTGGGGTTGACCATGGCGTCGGCCTCGGGCAGCTCGGCACCGGGCAGGTGGTGGTCGGTGACGATGACCTGCATGCCCAGCGCGCGTGCGGCGGCCACGCCGTCCACGCTGGCAATGCCGTTGTCCACGGTCACGAGCACGTCGGCGCCCGTGGCATGCACGCGTTGAGCGATGGTGGGAGTCAGTCCGTAGCCGTCATTGACGCGGTCAGGCACCAGAAAGTGCACCTGTCGCGATCCCAGCAGGCGCAGGCCGCGCAGGCCCACGGTGCAGGCAGTGGCGCCGTCGCAGTCGTAGTCGGCCACGATGCAGATGCGCAGGTTGTCCCGGATCGCATCGGCCAGCAGAGAGGCCGCCTCGGAGGCGCCCTTGAGCGTGTCGGGCGGGAGCAGGTGTGCGAGGGCATCGTCGAGCTCGGAGGCCTGGGTGACGCCCCGGGCAGCATAGAGCTGGGCCAGCAGGGGATGCAGGCCAGCCTGCTCCAGCGCCCAGCGCGCGCGGGGAGGCACATCGCGGGTTTGCAGGCGCATTACAGGGACTCCAGCACCCGGGCCATCTGCAGCGGACGCAGCTGACGGCCCAGGAGGCGCAGCAGGCCGGGGCGCTGGTCGTTGTGCCAGGTCGTGGCGCCCCGCTCGCTGCACAGGGTGATGCGCACACGCGGTGCCTGTCCGCCGCGCAGCTGCGCCAGCAGGGGGCCGAACACGGCTTCGTCGAGCCAGTGCCAGGCCTTTTCCCAGGCATCCCAGTCTTCGCGCAGCGCCGGCAGGGCGAGTTGCCTCAGCACATGGGGATGCAGCAGGGCCGGTGTGCCGGCTTCTGGCGCGGAGACCTCGGCAGAGGGCGGCGGCTCGGCAGGCAGGGAGCCGGCTCCCCACAGCCAGAATGAGTTCACGGGGAGTGCCCCCTGTTCGGCGCGGGCATCGTTGACCGGATGGGTATAGAGCAGCATCTGCATCTCGCTCTGCAGACGGCGCAGGGGTGCGGAGTGGGCTGCCGTGGGGCTGGTGCTGGCCTTGGCAGCGAGCGCCATCCAGCCTTCGACGTTGCGGCCGCATACCCGGTCGAGCGAGGCAGTGCGCAGTCCTTCCAGGCTCGGCCCGCAGGCCAGCCACTGGAGCACGCCGGTCTTGTCGACCGGGAGGGGCACCAGATGCAGGCCTTCCTCGGCGAACCAGGGGTGCATGGCGGCCAGCAGCGCGTCGCCTTCGGCGGCGGAGAGGTGCAGGTCGGCCGGATGCGCCATGGTGACGTGGTCGGCATGGATCTGCCAGTGGCAGAGCGTGACCACGCCCCAGGGCAGGGACGATGCGCCTTCGAGCCCGTGGCGCCGGGCCAGATGGGCCGCCCAGGGCATGCAGCCGTCCTGCCGCGAGGCTTCGGGCCAGCCCAGGGCGCGGGCCAGGACGTGTTCGTGCGGCGGGCTGTAGCTGTATTCGTCGCACTGGACGTCCTGCTCGCGCTGCAGGCGGCCCAGCAGCACCGGAAGATGGCGCAGGGTCAGCTGGTCAAGGCGGGCCTGACAGCGCGCAGAGGACGCTGCGGCAAAGGGCACGATCAGGTGATGGGCGGCGGAGGACATGGCCATCTGCTGGGGCTCGGAGACTTCGGTCATATAGCAACCCTCTATTGTCCCGTATCGCGCTTGCATTTGCATCCTTGGGGCATAAGGAAAAGGGTAACCGAACACTTTCTTCCGATGGCCAGACGCGGCGGGTGAGGCGGTGACGTGCCTGTTCAGGGGCGCTCCGCACAGGGAGCGCTGCCGCAGAATGCTGCAGGAAAGGGAGTACCGGGAGATTGAAGACAATTTGAAACAAATGTATCCAATGTTGTCGTGGAGCCTGTCCCCGCTGCGGTTCGTGTGGGGCATGCCACATGGCAGGCCCCGCAGCCAGCACCCGTTGGGCGTGTCGCCGATGAGCCGGGCACGCGTTCGCAACCTTTGCTTGCACGCTTTTCGGGGGGTGGCGGCGAGAGGCCGGGATGGCACTGCCACAATGCAGGGTGTGGCAGCGATTGAGCTGCCGGCTGCAGCAGACCGGGGCGGCGCTTCGTCCCGACACACCCATCCTCCATGGCCATTCCCTACGAACTTTCTCTTGGCTGGCGCTATACGCGCGCCGGTCGCTCCACCCGGCGCAACGGGTTCATCTCGTTCATCTCGGCGGCTTCCATCCTCGGCATCGCGCTGGGGGTGGCGGCGCTCATCATCGTGCTCAGCGTGATGAACGGCTTCCAGAAGGAGGTGCGTGACCGCATGCTGGGCGTGGTGTCGCACATCGAGATTCTCACACCGTCGGGTGGCGCCCTGCCTGATGTGCAGGGCGTGCTCCAGAAGGTGCGCGCGGTGCCCGAGGTGGTAGGGGCGGCTCCCTTTGTGGTCGGGCAGTCGCTGCTCGTGCGCGGAGAGGACATGCGCGGCGTGCTGGTGCGCGGCATCGAGCCTGCGCGCGAAGCCGAGGTGTCGAACGTGTCTGCCGGCAACGCCGAGGTGCTGCAGCAGCTCAAGCCGGACAGTTTCAATGTGGTGCTGGGCGAACAGCTGGCTCGCGCGCTGGGCGTGCAGCGCGGAGATACCGTGACGCTGGTGGCCCCGAGCGGCACCATGACGCCTGCGGGGGTGATGCCGCGGCTCAAGCAGGTGACGGTGGTGGGAACTTTCAATTCCGGCCATTACGAATACGACTCCACCCTGGTGCTTCTCAATGTGAGCGATGCGGCGCGCATCTTCCATGTGGACGGACCCACGGGTGTGCGTCTCAAGCTCAAGGACCTGAACCAGGCGCCGCTGGTGGCCGAGAAGATCAGCGCCCTGTTCGACCATGAATACCGCGTGAGCGACTGGACGCAGCAGAACCGCAGCTGGTTTGCCGCCGTGCAGGTCGAGAAGCGCATGATGTTCATCATCCTGACGCTCATCGTGGCGGTGGCGGCCTTCAACCTGGTGAGCACGCTGGTGATGAGCGTGCAGGACAAGCGCGCCGACATTGCCATCCTGCGCACGCTGGGCGCCACGCCGCGCAGCATCATGTCGATCTTCATGGTGCAGGGGGCTGCAGCCGGCATCATCGGAACGCTGGCCGGCCTGCTGCTGGGGCTGCTGGTGGCCTGCAACATCGACGTGATCGTGCCCTTCATCGAGCACCTGCTGCACACGCACTTCCTGCCGCAGGACGTGTACCTCATCAGCAAGATGCCGAGCGACCCCGAGGCCGGCGACATCGTGCCCATCGTCATCGTGTCGCTGCTGCTGTCGTTCGTGGCCACGGTCTATCCGAGCTGGCGTGCCAGCCGCGTCAATCCTGCGGAGGCATTGCGCTATGAATGAGATGTCCCTTTCTCCCGATGCCGCATTTCGTACCCCGGGCCGCACCGTGCTGCAGGCCACCGGGCTGACCAAGCGCTTCCACGAAGGGCGTGACCTCGACCTGACCGTGCTGCGGGGCATCGACCTCGACATCCGCGCCGGGGAGACGGTGGCCATCGTGGGGGCTTCGGGTTCGGGCAAGAGCACGCTTCTGCACATGCTCGGCGGGCTCGATGCTCCCACCAGTGGCAGCGTGCAGCTCATGGGGCAGGCGTTCTCGGCACTCTCGCTCGCGGAGCAGGGGGCACTGCGCAACCGGCACCTGGGCTTTGTCTACCAGTTTCACCATCTGCTGGCCGAATTCACGGCAGCCGAAAACGTGGCCATGCCCCTGTGGATCCGGCGTTCCGACCGCGAGGAGGCCCACCGCGAAGCCCTGCGCATGCTCGAACAGGTGGGGCTGGCCGATCGCGCTGCCCACCGGCCGGGCGAGCTCTCCGGGGGCGAGCGCCAGCGGGTGGCCATTGCCCGTGCCCTGGTCACGCAGCCGGCCTGCGTGCTGGCCGACGAACCCACCGGCAACCTCGACCGCGGCACGGCCGACCAGGTCTTCGGGCTCATGCTCGATCTGGCGCGCCGGAACCAGACCGCGTTTGTGCTCGTCACCCACGACGACCAGCTCGCCGCCCGCTGCAGCCGCCAGCTGCGCATGGTGCGTGGCCAGCTGGCCTGACAGAGCTGAGCGCGGGGCATCGGGAGCGGCACGCATGGCTTTCTGGATCGATACCCATTGCCATCTGGATGCCCTTGAATTCGCGGCCTGCGGAGGGCCGCAGCGGGTGCGGGAGGAGGCGCGAGCCGCCGGTGTGGGGCGAATCGTGATCCCGGCGGTGAATGTCGGCAACTTTGCCGCCGTGCGCGAGCTGGCCCACCGTACCGGCGATGGGTATGCGCTCGGCTTTCACCCCCTGTATCTGCCGCAAGGGGAGGTGGCCGAGGCGCTGGAGCGCCTCGATGGACACTTGCGCGAGTGGCAGGACGACCCACATCTGGTCGCCGTGGGCGAGATCGGCCTCGATGCCCACGACGGACGCTGGAACGACCCCGCCGTGCGGATACGGCAGGAGGCTCTGCTGCGGGGGCAGCTGCGACTTGCGCGTCGATATGGCCTGCCCGTGCTGCTGCATACACGGCGTGCCGTCGATGCCGTGCTGCGCCATCTGCGCGAGCTGCCGCCGCCGGGAGCCATTGCCCATGCCTTTGTCGGGAGCCTGCAGCAGGCCGAGGCGCTGTGCGCGGTCGGGGCTGTGCTGGGATTCGGCGGCGCCATGACGTTCGAGCGCGCCACCCGTCTGCGTGCGCAGGCAGCCACACTGCCGCTCGACAGCCTGGTGCTGGAAACCGATGCGCCCGACATTCCGCCGAGCTGGCTCTATGTGCCGCAGGAAGCGCGCAGTGCGGGACAAGTCGTGCCCCCGAACCGGCCGGCAGAAATCCCGCGCATGGGGGCCGTGCTGGCGGATCTGCGCGGCATGCCGGTGGAGGAGCTGTGCGCTGCCACCACGGCCAATGCCCTGCGCGTTCTGCCCCGGCTGGCCGTGCTGGGGCAGAACACAGAGCTGCCGGCAGCGTCGGCAGCCGATCTCAGCGCTGGGCAGCCGGCACCGTGATGGTGGTGGCGGCAGGCACCGGGTAGCCTGCCGTGCGGAACGTCTCGGCGATGATGCGGTTGGTGTCGAACAGCACCTGTCCGTAGTCCGCATTGGAGGTGTAGGGGCGCACGCACAGCGTCAGGCCGTCGGAAGAGGATTCCAGAATGCCGATGACCGGCGCGGGCGAGGCCGCCACGTGCGGCACCGTGGCCACGGCGGCACGCAGGCGTTCGATGGCCTCGTCGGGGTCGATGCCGTGGGCCAGCTTGGCGGTGCAGTCCACGCGGCGCACGGGCAGGGCGCTGTAGTTCTGGATGGTGTCCGAAAAGATCTTGTTGTTGCCGACAATCGTCGTCACGTTGTCCGCTGTGGTGATGGTCGTGGTGAACAGACCGAGAGCGGTGACAGTGCCCGTCACCCCAGCGGCCTGGATGGTGTCCCCCACCTTGTAGGGGCGCAGCACCTGCATGAACACGCCGGCCGCGAAGTGGGTGAGCAGACCTCCCCAGGCCGTGCCGATGGCCAGACCCGCGCCGGCGAGCAGGGCCGCGAACGAGGTGGTCTGCACCCCGAACAGGCTCAGAATGCCCAGCACCAGCATGATGGTGAGCAGGACGCTCGTGATCGACTTGAGATAATCGACCAGCGTCACGTCCAGCCGCCCGGAGCGGGAGAGCATCCTGCCCAGCAGGCGGGTGGCCAGCGCGATGAGCCAGCGGCCGATCATCCAGGCCGCGACGGCCCCCGCCACCTTGAGCGCCAGATCGGTGCCCTGCGTGGCAAGGTAAGCCAGCATGTTGTCCATTTGTCCATTGACGTTCATGTTCATGTCGTATCCGTGTATGCAGATTTCCGTAGGCCGGGCACCAGTGTCGCCTGGGCGCGTCGGTGCGCGATTCGGCCGGGCGGCCGGGCTGCGCGCCGAGGGGGCCGCGCATGGCTGAAGGTTATAGCACCGCACCGCTCACGGGCCTGGCACCACTTGCCAACTCCGACACACGTTTGCTGGTTCTCGGCAGTTTTCCGAGCGTGCGCTCGCTGGAGCTGCAGCAGTATTACGGCCATCCGCAGAACCACTTCTGGCGCATTCTGGGCACGCTCTGGGGGCTGCCCCTGCGCGAGTCGGACTATGCCGTGCGGCGTGCGGCGGCACTGGCGCACGGGGTCGGCATCTGGGATGTGTATGCCAGCTGCGAGCGCGAGGGCAGCCTCGACTCCGCCATACGCCACGCCGTGGTCAACGATCTGGCGGGCCTGCGCGCACGCTGCCCCGATCTGCGTGCCATAGCCCACAACGGCGGCGAAAGCTGGCGCCAGCATCGCCATACGGAGGGGCTGGGCGTGCCGGTGTACCGGCTGCCCTCCACCAGCCCGGCCAATGCCAGCTGGTCCTTCGAGCGCAAGCTGGCCGCCTGGCGCGAGGTTTTTCTGGCTGCGGGCATCGATGTGTCGGATGCCGGGTCAGCTGCGCCCTGAAACGGCTGCAGGGGGCTGAGCTGCGGGGACGGCAGCGGGTTTAATCCCTATCAATTCGCTGTCCCATTCCCGGCAGGGCTGCGGAAGGGGCAGGGGTCCCCTGCATAGAATGGGGCCAGCTTTGCACAGGGGTGCGAAGCGGCATGCAAAGGGACAGGAGGATGTGATGGGCTTCAAACGACTTCCCATGGCCATCGCGGTAGCGGTGGGCCTGCTGATCTGGTTCGTGATTCCCGTGCCGAAGGGGGTGACCCCCAACGCATGGCATCTGCTGGCCCTGTTCGCGGCCACCATCGTGGCCATCATTGGCAAGGCCATGCCGATCGGTGCGCTCTCCATCGTGGCCATCACGCTCGTGGCGCTCACGGGGGTCACCGGGCACTCGGTGCCTGCAGCGTCCGGCGGGGCACATCCGGCTTCCGCCGCCGTGGCGTCCGTGTCTGCATCCGCACCGGCGGTACAGGGGGCAGCACCGGCTGCCGCACGCAAGGCAGCCTCGTCCGCATCGGCCGCCAGGGCAGCAGCCTCGGCGCCTGCATCGGCCTCTGCTTCTGCCTCCAAGGGCGAGGCCAAGCCCGTCAAGCCCTCGACCGCAGCCGACTACATCAAGGATGCGCTCTCCAGCATGTCCAACTCGCTCATCTGGCTGATCGGCGTGTCCATCATGATCTCGCGCGGGCTCATCAAGACCGGGCTGGGATCGCGCATCGGGTACTGGTTCATCTCCGTCTTCGGGCGCAAGACGATCGGCATCGGCTACGCGCTGGCGTTTTCCGAGCTGGTGCTCGCTCCCGTGACGCCCAGCAACACCGCACGCGGCGGCGGCATCATGCACCCCATCATGCGGTCCATTGCCGACAGCTTCGATTCCCGCCCCGAAAATGGCACCCAGAACCGCATCGGCCGCTACCTCGCGCTGGTCAACTACCAGACCAACCCCATCACCTCGGCCATGTTCATCACCGCCACGGCCCCCAATCCGCTGGTCGTCGATCTCATTGCCAAGGCCACCCACAGCCAGATCCACATCTCCTGGGCCCAGTGGGCACTGGGCATGCTGGTGCCGGGCATCGTGGCCCTGCTGGTGATGCCGCTCGTGGTCTACTGGCTCAACAAGCCCGAGATCACCGACACCCCCAACGCCACCCAGTTTGCGCGTGGCAAGCTCGCGGAGCTCGGGCACATGCAGCGCGGCGAAAAGATCATGGTGGGCATCTTCGCGCTGCTGCTGCTGCTGTGGGCCGGTGTGCCGGCCATGTTCTTCGGCCGCAGCTATGAGGTCGACCCGACCACCACGGCCTTCGTGGGACTGTCGCTGCTGCTCCTTACCGGCGTGCTGAGCTGGGATGACGTGCTCAAGGAAAAGAGCGCCTGGGACACCATCATCTGGTTCGGGGCCCTCGTGATGATGGCCGACTTCCTCAACAAGCTCGGCCTCGTGGGCTGGTTCTCCGGCTCGCTCAAGGACGGCATCCAGTCCATGGGGCTGAACTGGCAGATGGCGGCCGCGCTCCTGCTGCTGGCCTACTTCTATGCCCACTACATGTTCGCCAGCACCACGGCCCACATCACCAGCATGTTCGGGGCGTTCTTCGCTGCCGGGCTGGCGCTGGGGGCTCCGCCCATGGCCTGGGCCTTCCTGATGGCGGCGGCGTCGAGTCTCATGATGACCCTCACGCATTACGCCACTGGCAGTGCGCCCGTCATCTTCGGGTCCAATTACGTGACCCTGGGCCAGTGGTGGCGCACCGGCTTCGTCATGAGCGTGGTCAACCTGCTGATCTGGCTCACGGTCGGTACTGCCTGGGGCAGGGTGCTCGGATACATCTGATGCGCTGAGGGCCCCGGCGGCCGCGTGCCGCCCCTGACCGGAGGCCGCTGCACGGCGGCCCCGGCGGGGGAGCGCGTCTCTCCCACTTCCTTCATCTTTCTCTTTTTCACTTCCGCGTGTCCATGCTGCGAGCTCTTGCCCTCGATCTTCTCTGTGCGTCTTCCCATGCGGCCAAGGTGCAGGGCGTCCTCGCCCTGGATCTCCAGGCCCCTCTCGATCCCGGACTGGTCCTGCAGCCCACTGCCCCCATTCCGGGGCGTGAGGCACGGCCCGAACTGGTGTCGCCAGCCCAGCTGCACAAGCGCTCGGTAGCCACCACCGAAGGCCGCGCAGCGCTGCTCCATGCCCTGGCCCACATCGAGTTCAACGCCATCGATCTGGCGCTCGACATCGTGTGGCGCTTTCCGGGCATGCCCGAAGCCTTCTATCGGGACTGGCTGGGCATCGCGCGCGAGGAAGCGCGGCATTTCAGCCTGCTGGCCGCCCACCTGGAGACGCTGGGGTATCGCTATGGCGACTTTCCGGCGCACAACGGGCTGTGGGAAATGGCCGAGAAAACGCGCGACGATCTGCTCGCTCGCCTTGCCCTGGTTCCCCGCACGCTGGAGGCGCGCGGCCTGGACGCCTCTCCCCCCATTCGAGACAAGCTGCGCCACGCAGGCGATCTGGAGGCCGCCGCCATTCTCGACATCATCCTGCACGACGAGATCGGTCATGTGGCCATCGGCAACCGCTGGTACCGCCATGTATGTACCGAGCGCGGACTCGACCCTGTGGCCGCCTATGCCGAGCTCGCGGAATGCCATGGCGCCCCGCGCCTGCGCGGCCCCTACAACCGCGAAGCCCGGCTGGCAGCCGGCTTTACCCCGGAAGAACTCGACGCCCTGCCAGCCTGAGCACAGGGCATTCGCCGTTGGCAGGGTCGCTTCAGGGCTTCTCCCGGCTGCCCTCGGCCGGGGCATGGCGTACACTGGCCGCACGTGTTTTTCGCCCCTCTTTTCCCTGCCAGGAGACGTCCATGCCCCTCTACCAGCTCGATGACAAGGTGCCCCAGATCGCGGACAGTGCCTGGGTCGCGGACAGCGCCCAGGTCATCGGAGACGTGCGTCTGGCGGAGGACGCGAGCATCTGGTTTCATGCCACGCTGCGGGGCGACAACGACCCCATCACCATCGGAGAGGGCACCAACATCCAGGACGGCAGCGTGCTGCACACCGATGCCGGAGTGCCGCTCACCATCGGTCGCCATGTCACGGTGGGGCACATGGTCATGCTCCATGGCTGCACCATCGGGGACGAAAGCCTCATCGGCATCGGCGCCGTGATTCTCAACGGCGCGCGCATCGGACGCCACTGCCTCGTGGGCGCAGGCTCCCTCGTGACCGAGGGCAAGGAGTTCCCCGACGGCAGCATGATCCTCGGCAGTCCGGCCAAGGTGGTGCGCATGCTCACTCCCGAGCAGATCGAGGGGCTGCGTGCCAGCGCGCGCCACTACGTCGACAACGCTCGCCGGTATGCCACACGGTTGAAGAAGCTCCCCTGATCCCCATCTGCACCTCCAGCATTCCCACGCTTCCCGTTCGCCTCTACCAATGACGCGCAGCTGGCAGTGATGCATCCGCCGCTCCTTTCTTTTTCCCCTTTCGCCGCTCCTGCCCGGGTGCCTCCTTCGGCTCGGGGGCGTGGCCTCTCTCCCATGTCACAACTGCAGAAATTCCTTTTCGATGGCATGCCCGTCCGGGGCGTGGCCGTCCGCCTCACCGATGCCTGGCAGGAGGTCGTGCAGCGCCGTGCCGCCAACAGCCACAGCGGCCCCTATGCCCCCGCCGTCACCGGACTGCTGGGCGAAATGACCGCCGCAGCCTGCCTGATGCAGGCCAACATCAAGTTCAACGGCGCACTCATCCTGCAGATGCAGGGGGACGGCCCCGTCAAGGTGGCAGTGGCTGAAGTGCTGCCCGACCTGGCCTTGCGCGCCACGGCCACCGTGCTCGGTTCCATTCCCGAGGACGCCACCCTGTCCACTCTGGTGAACCAGCACGGCAAGGGCCGTTGCGCCATCACCCTCGACCCACGCGACCGCCTGCCCGGCCAGCAGCCCTACCAGGGCATCGTTCCTCTGAGCGATGCCCAGGAGATGCCCCTGCCGGATGTGGCACAGGCTCTGCAGCACTACATGCGCCAGAGCGAACAGCTCGACACCACCCTCGTGCTGGCGGCGGATGACCACGTGGCAGCCGGCCTGCTCATCCAGCGCCTGCCCCTGGAAGGCGAAGCCAACCTCGCGGGCAGCACAGGCAATGCCGGAGACGAAGCCCAGGCAGAAGCTGCCGAACACTACCATCGCATCGTCACCCTGGCCCAGAGCCTCACGCGCGAGGAACTCCTGGGGCTGGACATCGACACCATCCTGCACCGCCTGTTCTGGGACGAAAAGCTGCTGCGCTTCGCCCCCGCCGACAGCGACCCCGTTCCCCATTTCGCCTGCACCTGCAGCACCGAGCGCGTCAGCGCCATGATCCGCAGCCTGGGCCGGGAAGAAGCCGACAGCATCCTCGCAGAGCAGGGCCGCATCGAAGTCGGCTGCGAATTTTGCGGCAAGCAATACCGCTTCGATCCCGTCGAAGCCGCCCGCATCTTCGTCCCCGCAGAAGCCCGCCCTCCGGCAAGCGATACCGTGCATTGAGTGGGGGTAGGCGAGGCGCCGCCTCGCAGAGCGGCGACCCTGAAGAGCGCAGGAAACCCCACTTTGAACGAAACGATCCGGCAAAAATAGCCTCGGATGCGGAGAAGGAGCATCGCATGCTGCCAGCGCTCTCAGGTGCATGTTCACCCCCTGCCATGACAAAGCCCGTGGTCCCTGAACGGGAGCACGGGCTTTGCAGGATGCGGAGCTGGGGCTTCAGCGTGCGATCTGGACGAAGACTTCGTTGGGCTTGACCATGCCCATTTCGTAGCGGGCCTTTTCCTCGACGGTGGACAGGCCTTCCTTGAGGTCCTGGATTTCCGACTGGGAGCGGGCGATCTGCTGTTCCAGCAGGGCGTTGGCGGCCTGCTGGCGCGCCAGATCCTGCTTCATTTTGGCCACCTGGCGCACATTGCCGCTGCCGTTCCAGATCTGGTACTGCAGCAGCACGAAGAGCAGCAGCAGGACCGCGATGACGGTGCGGTTGACGGGCGATGTGCGCATGGGGCGGTGGGAGCAGGGTCTGGGAGGGGGCGATCAGCGCAGATTGTAGAACGCCTTGCGGCCGGGGTAGACGGCGATTTCGCCGAGGTCTTCCTCGATGCGCAGCAGCTGGTTGTACTTGGCCATGCGGTCGGAGCGGCTCAGCGAACCGGTCTTGATCTGGCCGGCGTTGGTGCCCACGGCGATGTCGGCGATGGTGCTGTCCTCGGTCTCGCCGGAGCGGTGGCTGATGACGGCGGTGTAGCCGGCGCGCTTGGCCATTTCAATGGCTTCGAAGGTTTCGGTGAGGGTGCCGATCTGGTTGATCTTGATGAGGATGGAGTTGGCGACGCCCTTGTCGATGCCTTCGGACAGGATCTTGGTGTTGGTGACGAACAGGTCGTCGCCCACGAGCTGGACCTTGCTGCCGAGCTTTTCGGTGAGCAGCTTCCAGCCGTCCCAGTCGCCTTCGGCCATGCCGTCCTCGATGCTGATGATGGGGTACTTGTCGCACCAGGCGGCGAGCATGTTGGCCCATTCCTCGGCGTTGAGTGACAGGCCGCCTTCGCCGGCGAGCACGTACTTGCCGTCCTTGTAGAACTCGCTGCTGGCGCAGTCGAGGCCCAGGACGATGTCCTGACCGGCCACGTAGCCTGCGTCGGAGATGGCCTGCAGGATCAGCTCGATGGCGGCAGCGTGGTTTTCGACGCTGGGGGCAAAGCCGCCTTCGTCACCGACGGCGGTGCTCATGCCACGGGAGTGGATGATCTTCTTGAGGGCATGGAACACTTCGGCGCCATAGCGCAGGGCTTCGCGGAAGCTGGGAGCGCCCACGGGAATGATCATGAATTCCTGCAGGTCGAGGCTGTTGTTGGCGTGGGCACCGCCGTTGATGACGTTCATCATGGGCACGGGGAGCTGGTAGCCGCCCATGCCGCCGAAGTAGCGGTACAGCGGCAGACCGGATTCCTCGGCGGCGGCACGGGCCACGGCCATGGAGACGGCGAGCATGGCGTTGGCGCCCAGGCGGGACTTGTTGTCGGTGCCGTCGAGGTCGATCAGGGTGCGGTCCAGGAAGGCCTGTTCGGAGGCATCGAGGCCGAGCACGGCTTCGCTGATTTCGGTGTTGATGTGCTCGACGGCCTTGAGCACGCCCTTGCCGAGGTAGCGGCTCTTGTCGCCGTCACGGAGTTCGATGGCTTCGCGGCTGCCGGTGGAGGCGCCGGAGGGGACGGCTGCACGGCCCATCACGCCGCTTTCGAGCAGCACGTCGCATTCGACGGTGGGGTTGCCACGGCTGTCCAGGATTTCGCGGCCTACGATGTCTACGATTGCACTCATGGTCGGTTCTCTTTCTGTTAGCAAAGGGGAGGAGGGGCCAGACCTGCCGGACCGGCCCGGAGGGGCTCAGGCCCCGAAGTCGTTTTCGAGGTACCCGCGCCGCTTGGTGACGGCGTCGAGTTCCTTGAGGGATTCGAGCAGGGCGCGCATGTGGCGCAGGGGCACGGCGTTGGGGCCGTCCGACAGCGCATGGGCGGGGTCGGGATGGGTCTCCATGAAGACGCCGGCCACTCCTACGGCCACGGCCGCACGGGCCAGCACCGGAACCATCTCGCGCTGGCCGCCGCTGGAGGTGCCCTGTCCGCCGGGCAGCTGCACGCTGTGGGTGGCGTCGAAGACGACCGGTGCCGCGGTTTCCCGCATGATGGCGAGGCTGCGCATGTCGCTCACGAGGTTGTTGTAGCCGAAGCTCACCCCCCGTTCGCAGGCCATGAAGACGTCGGTGTCGAGTCCCTTTTCGGCGGCGGCGGCGCGGGCCTTGTCGATCACGTTCTTCATGTCGTGCGGCGCGAGGAACTGGCCCTTCTTGATGTTGACGGGGCGGCCCGATTGCGCCACGGCGCGGATGAAGTCGGTCTGGCGGCACAGGAAGGCTGGTGTCTGCAGCACGTCCACCACGGCAGCGGCGGCCGGGACTTCGGCTTCGGTGTGCACGTCGGTGAGCAGCGGGACTCCCAGTTCCTTGCGCACGGCCGCGAGGATGTCGAGTCCCCGCTCCATGCCCGGTCCCCGGAAGCTGGCGCCGCTGGAGCGGTTGGCCTTGTCGTAGCTGCTCTTGAAGATGAAGGGGATTTCCAGCTCGGCGGTCAGATCCCTGAGGGTGCCGGCGACGTCCATCTGGAGCTGCAGGCTCTCGACGACGCAGGGGCCGGCGATCAGGAAGAAGGGCCGGTCGGGCCCGATGTCGAATCCGCAGAGTTTCATGCCGTGGCCTTCTTCGGAGCGTCACCGTGCTGGTGCAGGGCTGCCTTGATGTAGGCGTTGAACAGCGGGTGCCCGGCCCACGGGGTGGACTTGAACTCGGGGTGGAACTGCACGCCCATGAACCAGGGGTGCACCTTCTGGGGCAACTCGATGATCTCGGTGAGATGTTCGCGCTGGGTAAGGGCGGAGATGACCAGTCCGGCCTCGCGCAGCTTGTCGAGGTAGCGGGTATTGGCCTCGTAGCGGTGGCGGTGGCGTTCGGTGACCACGTCGCCGTAGATGCTGTGGGCCAGGGTGCCGGGAAGCACGTCGGAGCTCTGGGCACCGAGGCGCATGGTGCCGCCCAGGTCGCCGCCTTCGTGGCGCTTCTGGATGCTGCCGTCGGCGTCCTGCCATTCGTCGATCAGGGCGATGACGGGGTAGGGGGTCTTGGGATCGAACTCGGTGCTGTTGGCGCCTTCGAGGCCGGCCATGTGGCGGGCGTATTCGATGGTGGCGACCTGCATGCCCAGGCAGATGCCCAGATACGGCACCTTGTGCTCGCGGGCATAGCGGGCGGCGGCGATCTTGCCTTCCACACCGCGCTTGCCGAAGCCGCCGGGCACGAGGATGGCGTCGAATCCGGCAAGCTTGCCGTCGACGTTCTCGGCGGTGAGGGTCTCGGAGTCGATGTAGGTGATCTTGACGCGGGCATGGTTCTTCATGCCGGCGTGGCGCAGGGCTTCGTTGAGCGACTTGTAGCTGTCGCTGAGATCGACGTACTTGCCGACCATGGCCACGGTGACGGTGTGCTGCGGGTGCTCGACTTCATACACCATGTTGTCCCAGCGCTGCAGGTTGGCGGGGCGGGTGTTGATGCGCAGCTTGTCGCAGATGAGGCCGTCGAGCCCCTGCTCGTGCAGCATGCGCGGAACCTTGTAGATGGTGTCCACGTCCCACATGCTGATGACGCCCCAGGGCTGCACGTTGGTGAAGAGGCTGATCTTCTCGCGTTCTTCGGTGGGAATGGCGCGGTCGGCACGGCACAGCAGTGCGTCGGGCTGGATGCCGATCTCGCGCAGCTTCTGCACGGTGTGCTGGGTGGGCTTGGTCTTGAGCTCGCCGGCCGCTGCGATCCACGGCAGGTAGGTGAGGTGGACGAAGGCGCTGTTGTTGGGGCCCAGCTTGAGGCTGAGCTGGCGCACGGCTTCGAGGAAGGGCAGGGATTCGATGTCGCCCACGGTGCCGCCGATCTCGACGATGGCCACGTCGACCATGTCGGGCGTGCCGATACCGGCGCCACGCTTGATGTATTCCTGGATTTCGTTGGTGACGTGCGGGATGACCTGCACGGTCTTGCCGAGGTAGTCGCCGCGGCGTTCCTTTTCGAGCACGCTCTGGTAGATGCGGCCGGTGGTGAAGTTGTTGCTCTGCTTCATCCGGGTCTCGATGAAGCGTTCGTAGTGCCCCAGGTCGAGATCGGTTTCGGCGCCGTCGTCGGTCACGAAGACTTCGCCGTGCTGGAAGGGCGACATCGTGCCGGGGTCGACGTTGATGTAGGGGTCGAGCTTGATGAGGGTGACTTTGAGGCCGCGCGACTCGAGGAGGGCAGCCAGGGACGCCGATGCGATGCCTTTGCCGAGGGAAGACACGACACCACCGGTGACGAAGACGAATTTGGTAGTCATGGCCAGAAGCGGGTGTGAATATCCCGCGTGGTGGAAATTCCGATTATATGTGCCGCGGCAAATCCTGTATCCCCCGGAGATGTACCGAGCCCCTGCCGGCGGACCGGACAGGGGCTCGGAGGAGGGGCGCAGGGCCGGGGTGAACGGGGTCAGGCGCGAGCGGCGGCCAGGCGTTCGAGGTGGCGTGCGAGCTGCTTCTGCACCTGGGCCGGCGCGGTGCCGCCCAGGGTGTTGCGGGCGTGGAGCGAGGCTTCGAGGGTGAGGGCCTTTTCGTACACGTCCTCGTTGATGTCGGGGTGGATCCGGCGCAGGGCGTCGATCGGGAGTTCGGAGAGGTCGATGCCCTGCTCCTGGGCGAGGCGCACGGCATGGGCCACGGTTTCGTGGGCATCCCGGAAGGGCAGGCCCTTCTTGACGAGGTAGTCGGCCAGATCGGTGGCGGTGGCGTAGCCGCGGCTGGCGGCGCGGCGCATGGCGTCGGGGTTGACGGTGATGCCGCCTTCCTTGGCGCCGGTGTCGGGGTTGACCTGCCCGCCGATCATGTCGCAGAAGATGCGCAGGGTGTCGCGCACGGTGTCGACGGTGTCGAACAGGGGTTCCTTGTCTTCCTGGTTGTCCTTGTTGTAGGCCAGGGGCTGGCCCTTCATGAGGGTGAGCAGGCCCATGAGATGGCCGAAGACGCGGCCGCTCTTGCCGCGCGCGAGCTCGGGCACGTCGGGATTCTTTTTCTGCGGCATGATCGAGCTGCCGGTGGTGAAGCGATCGGCGATGCGGATGAAGGCGAAGTTCTGGCTCATCCACAGCACCAGTTCCTCGCTGAGGCGGCTGATGTGGACCATGACCAGGCTGGCGGCGGCCGTGAATTCGATGGCAAAGTCGCGGTCGCTCACGGCGTCGAGACTGTTGTGGCAGACGCCTTCCATGCCCAGGGTGCGCGCGACACGTTCGCGGTCGAGCGGGTAGGTGGTGCCGGCCAGGGCGGCCGAGCCCAGCGGCAGGCGGTTGACGCGGTGGCGCACGTCGCCGAGGCGTTCTTCGTCGCGGGCGAACATTTCCACATAGGCCAGCAGGTGATGGGCGAAGCTCACCGGCTGAGCCACCTGCAGGTGGGTGAACCCGGGCAGGATGACGTCGACATGGCGGCTGGCCACGTCGAGCAGAGCGCCCTGCACGTCGCGCAGCAGGCCCACGAGCAGGTCGATCTCGTCGCGCAGCCACAGGCGGATGTCGGTGGCGACCTGGTCGTTGCGGCTGCGGCCGGTGTGCAGCCGCTTGCCGGCATCGCCCACGAGCTGGGTGAGGCGGGCTTCAAGGTTGAGGTGCACGTCTTCCAGTTCGAGCTTCCACTGGAAGGTGCCGGATTCGATCTCGGTGCGGATTTCGGCCATGCCGCGTTCGATGGCGGCCAGATCGGAGGGGCTGATGATGCCCTGAGCGGCGAGCATGTCAGCGTGGGCGAGGCTGCCCTGCATGTCGGCGCGCCACAGGCGCTTGTCGAAGAACACGCTGGCGGTGTAGCGCTGCACCAGCTCGCTCATGGGCTCGGAGAACAGGGCGGACCAGCCTTGGGACTTGGAATCGAGTTGGTTCTGGGAAGGTTCGGACATGGGGGGGAGAATCCATCAAAAGAGGCAAATCCGCCACGGTGCAGGCTCCGGGAGTCGGCGAGCCGCCACAATGGTGCGGATGGGATACGAAACGGAAATAGACACCGAAAGGAAGGGCACCCCAGAGGGGCGCGCAGCAGCGCCGGCCCCGTCTGGAACTCCCATGCGCATGCAGACACGAAGCAGAGCCCCATCCACGACGGCGGACCGGACGGTGGATGCCCAGATTGTAGCCAGCCGGGCGACTCCGGCGGGAGTCGTGGGGGGCGGCGCTCCCGCCCCCGGGCTGGAGGCCTGCCGTTCCGGCATGGTGCTGCGGGCGGTGGTGCTGGTGCATCTGGTGGTGCTGGCAGGCTTTCTGCTTTTTGGGGAACCGCGTGGAGCCGGCTGGGGTGGGTGGCTGCTGTCCCTGGGCATAGGAGCCGGCTGTGCGCTGCCGGCGACCCTGCTGTGGCTGATGGTGCTGTGCGCGCTGCGGCCGGTGCTGGCGGGGCGACCCGCCCGGGTGCAATGGCGGGTGGCGGTGCTGGCTGGGGGCGGATGCGGCTGGTTTGCCGCACTGCTCTACACGAGTGTCGTGGAAACCGCGCCGTGGCGCCCCTGGCTGGGGGGCGTGCTGGTGGGGACGGTGCTGTCCTGGCTGCTGGCGTCGCAGCAGCTTCTGCGCAGTCGCCTGCGCTCCCCCGAGGACGTGGCGGCGCAGCTGGCCGAGCTGCAGGCCCGCATCCGGCCGCATTTTCTGTTCAATGCGCTCAACAGTGCGATTGCGCTGGTACGGGTCGATCCGGCGCGGGCCGAGTCGGTGCTGGAGGATCTGGCCGACCTGTTCCGCGGCATGTTGCGGGGGGCGCGGCACCGCAGCACCCTGGCGGCAGAGCTGGAGCTGGCACAGCGCTACCTGCGCGTGGAGGAAGTGCGGTTCGGGGAGCGGCTGCGGGTGGACTGGGTGCTGGACCCCGCCGCAGGGCTGGCGGTGGTGCCGCCGCTGATTCTGCAGCCCCTGCTCGAAAATGCCATCCGGCATGGCGTGGAGCCCAGTGACACGGGAGCCGCCATCCGGGTGCGGACCCAGCTGCGGGGCAATCGGGTTCGCATCGTCCTTGCCAATACCTTCCCTGCCGGGCCGGGGGCGCCTGGAAACGGCATGGCCCTGGAGAACGTGCGCAACCGCCTCGCCCTCTGCCACGACATGGAGCTGCGCTTTTCCGCCAAGGTGGTGCGGGACCGCTTTGTGGTGCGCATCGAGGTGCCGATGCAGATCGCGGCAGAAGGGGGGTGCCCATGAGTGCGCATCCGGGATCGAGCACCGCACCGCTGCGGGTGCTGCTGGTCGATGACGAGCGGCTGGCCCGCCTGCGGCTCACCGGGTTGCTCGCTGAAATGGCGGAGCCTGTGCCCGAGGTCGTGGGCGAGGCTGGCACCGCAGCCGAGGCGCTGGCGCGCGTGGCGGACTGCCATCCCGATCTGGTGCTGCTGGACATCCAGATGCCAGGCATGGACGGCATGGAGCTGGCCCGCAGGCTGCGCACGCGGGCTCCGGACTGTGCGCTGGTGTTCGTGACGGCGCACGCCGAGCATGCGCTGGAAGCCTTTGAGGTGGCAGCGGTCGATTACCTCACCAAGCCTGTGCGTCGCGAGCGTCTGGCCGAGGCACTGGACAAGGCGCTTCGCCTGCGGGGAGCGGGGCCGTCCACGCCGGGATCGACTGCGCCAGTGGCACCCGATGTGCCGACGCTGCGCGTGGAGTCGCGTGGGCGCGAGCAGCGCCTGCCGGTTCCGGCAGTGCTGCTCGCGCGGGCCGAATGGAAATATGTCACCCTGCATACCGCGCAGGAACAGGGGCTGCTGTGGGACGGCACCCTCAACCAGCTGGAAGAGCGCTATGCCGACCACTTCCTGCGGGTGCACCGCAGCGCGCTGGTGGCCCGGGCGGCGGTGCGCGGCCTGCGTCGGGCGCCGCCTTCCATCGACGGAGACGATGAAGGCTGGCAGGTGCAGGTCGAGGGGGTGCCGGAATGGGTGCAGGTATCCCGGCGCCAGCTGCCTGCGGTGAGGCAGGTGCTCCGGCAGGAGGACTGACCGGGCAGTGCCGAGGTTCCTGCCCTGGATCAGCAAAAGCCCCCGCCAGGGACGGGGCACCGTGGATCGGCTGGGGGCCGTGCTAGCATCGCCGATGCAGAGGAAGGGGCAGCCGCTCCGGGCGGGGCCACACCGGGTGGCACCCGGGCTGGAGAGCTGTCCTCTTCCTGAATCCCGTCTCATGGGAGCCTTCCGCTCCGAAGCGCTCCTGCTACCGATGCATCTGGAATCACCATGTCGACCACCGCTGCAGCACAGGCTGCTCCCCTCGCACTCACCATCGCCACGCGCGAAAGCCGGCTTGCCCTGTGGCAGGCCGAACATGTGAAGGCCCTGCTCGAAAGCCGTGGACACCGCGTGACCCTGCTGGGCATGACCACCCGGGGCGACCAGATTCTGGATCGCACCCTCAGCAAGGTCGGCGGCAAGGGCCTGTTCGTCAAGGAGCTCGAAATCGCGCTCCAGGAAGGGCGAGCCGATCTGGCCGTGCATTCGCTCAAGGATGTGCCCATGGAGTTGCCCGAGGGCTTCGAGCTGGCCTGCATCATGGAACGCGAGGATCCGCGTGACGCATTCGTCTCGCCCCGCTACGCCTCCCTCGACGAGGTGCCTCAGGGCGGAGTGATCGGTACCTCCAGCCTGCGTCGCACCGTGCTGCTGCGTGCGGCGCGCCCCGATCTGCGCATCGAGCCCCTGCGTGGCAATCTGGACACCCGCCTGCGCAAGCTCGACGAAGGGGTCTATGACGGCATCGTGCTCGCAGCGGCAGGCCTCAAGCGGCTCGGGCTGGGGGAGCGCATCCGACACATCTTTGCGCCGGATGCCATGCTGCCGGCAGCCGGGCAGGGCGCACTGGGGATCGAGATTCGTGCGGGGCGCCCCGAGCTGGAAGCGGCCCTCGCCCCGCTGGTCGATCGGGCCACCTGGCTGCGCGTGGCCGCCGAGCGGGCCGTCAGCCGCGCCATGGGCGGAAGCTGCTCCATGCCGCTGGCCGCCCATGCCGTGCTGCGTGACGACGGTGTGCTGTCCATCGAGGCCGCCTGGGGCGATGCGGAGGCGCCTGCTCCGGTGCTGGTGCGTGCACGGGCAGAACAGGCCGTGCAGACGCTGGAGGACGCTGCCGCCCTGGGCCATGCAGTGGCCCAGCGCCTGATCGCGCAGGGTGCCGTTCCCGTGCGGGACTGACATGGTGCCCGATACGGTTTCCAGGGCATCGCAGGCCTTGCCGGTCTTCGTGACCCGGCCCGAGCCGCAGGCCTCGGCATGGTGCCGGGCATTGCAGGTGCAGCTCGATGCGCGCTTTGTGCCCGAGGCCCTGCCTCTCATCGACATTGGCCCTGTGACGCTCCCCGCGGCGCAGGCCCGCCTGCGGGAGGTGGGGCAAGACCTTGCCTCGTATGCGGCAGCCTTCTTCGTCAGCATCCCGGCCGTGCGGTATTTCATGGCAAGTCTGCCGGGCGGTGTCACGGCATGGAACGCGGCCGGCGTGCGCGCCTGGGCACCGGGCCGGGGCACCTGGCAGGCGCTGCATGAGCTGGGCGTGCGTCCCGATCTCATCGACAGCCCTTCGCCCGAGGCCGCGCAGTTCGATTCCGAGACCCTCTGGCCGCTCGTGCGCCCCCAGCTGGAAGCGGCGCGGCATCAGAGGCAGCGTGTGCTGCGCGTGAGGGGGGCCGATTCGCAGGCCGAGTGCGATCCGGCATGCGCCGGTGCAGGGCGCGACTGGCTGGGTGCTCGCGTGCGCGAGGAAGGCGTGGCGCTCGACACCGTGGTGGCCTATCTGCGCCAGCCGCCGGGGTGGGATCCGCTGCAGCGCGAGCGCATGGCCCTGCAGGTGCAGCAGCCCAGCCTCTGGGTCTGGAGCAGTTCACAGGCGCTGACCCATCTGCATGCGCTGCTGCCAGGGCAGAACTGGCAGCAGGCCGTGGCCATCGTGACCCATCCGCGCATCGGCGAGGCGGCCGGGCGCATGGGCTTCGGGAGGGTGGTGTCTTCCCGACCCACTGTGGAGGACGTGGTGCGGTCGATACAATCGGTCGCATGATTCCCCTTCCGGCACCGGATGCCCCGGCTTCTCCCCGTCCGGCCTCCCTGGGTGTCTCTGCCCCTCCCCACGTCAGGGAAGGAGCCGGCGCAGGAGGCCTCCAGAGCATGCCTGCCCTTGCGCGTGTGGCACTGACCTTGGCTGTGCTGCTGGCCGTGGCAGCCATGCTCGTGGCCATCTGGCTGTGGCAGACCGTGCAGCAGATGCAGCGCCAGGTCAGCACGCAGGTGGCCGATATGCGGCTGCAGACCCGGGAGACGGCTCTCCTGGCACGCCAGGCGCATCAGCAGAGCCAGGACGCGCAGAGCCGTTCCGGTGCCCTGCAGTCCGAGGTTCGGGACATCCAGGCGCAGCGGGCCCAGATCGACGCCATGCTCCAGGGGCTGGCACGGGCCAAGGATGAGAATCTGCTCGTCGACATCGATTCGGCCATTGAACTGGGACAGCAGCAGTCCCAGCTCACCGGCAGCGTCGATCCTCTGCTGGCCGCGCTCGTCAGCAGCGAACACCGTCTGGCCCGCAGCGCACAGCCCCGACTGCGCGCACTGCACCGAGCCGTGCAGAGTGACATCGACCGCCTCAAGAGCGCCAGCCTGACGGATGTGCCGGCCCTTGCGCACCGGCTCGACCAGCTGGTGGCCATGGTCGACACCCTTCCCTTGCGTCCCGGAACTTCTTCTGCCTCTGGCGTGGTGGCCCGGTCTGCTGCTTCCGCTCCTCCCCCCGACGCCTCGGTGTCCTGGTGGCGGCGGCTCTGGACTCCCGCGCGCGAGGCGCTGACCCGCTGGATGCGTGCACGCAGCGGCGGGGCCGGCACACCTGCCGAGGCCGTCTTTCTGCCGCCGGATCAGGGCGTCTATGTGCGCGAGCATTTCCGGTTGCGTTTGCTCAATGCCCGCATGGCGCTCCTGGCCCGCCAGCCCGATCTGCTGCGGGACGACCTGACCGACGCGGGGCAGATGCTGCGGACGTATTTCGACGGGGCCTCCCCGCTTGTGCAGACCGCACGCAGGGACATCCACGACATAGGCAGCGAAGTCCACGCGGTGGGCGTCCCTTCGATTTCCAGCACCCTCGACGCCCTGCACGCCGCTCGGGCAGCTGCTGCCGCCAGCTCGAGTCTGTTGCCTTCATCCTCCCGAGTCGGCGCACAACGTCCCTGACACGGAATCGGTCGATGCAGGATGCCGTGGGGTGCGTGGATCATCCAGCGATGACGAGGTGCCCACGTCCCGACCCTGGCAGGCATGACGAGGTTCTGTTCCCTCGATCTGGAGACCGTCCCGCGTTCTGGTAGTCCGCCATGGTGGACAGATTGCACACCCATCGCATGACACGGAAGTTGCCAGCGGCCTGCCATGGGGCAAGAGCGGATGGGATGTCACAGAAAAACGGAGGGCTGCATTCCGGTGCCCTCCGGGCACAGCAGCCCCGCATGAGACACAGGCGAGAAAAAGCCCATGGCCTGGGGCACATGGGCTTGGCACGATGCAGGGCACCGTGGAAGGGAAGGGCGGCTTCTCCAGGGGCTGCAGCCGCTTGGCGGTGACGCAGCCCTGGAGCGCGCCCCGTTGAGGGCGAGGGGGTCAGCCCTGTGCGGCCGCAGCACCCGAGGCACCGCCCACCACCTCAAAGGGCAACGGCATCGCCATCAGGTCCTTGCGGGTCTCGACCAGCACCAGCGGGCCTTCATCGGCCTCCACCATCGGAGGGCGTTCGCGCGGAATATGCACCGGGAGCGGTTCGGCAGCAATGGCGGCATGCACCACCGCCACCTTTTCGGGATCGGAATTGATCCACTGCAGGCCAGCCTCTTCGGCGATGCGATGCAGACGCTCTTCGGGCAGGCTGTAGGCCCGCACCGCTGGCAACCCAGAGGCAACTTCCGGTGCCAGGGGCACGTCTGTCACCACGGGAGCCGTTTCTGCAGGCGCCGCCGTGGCAGGAGCAGGCTGCGCAGCCGGTGCAGGCGGTACTTCGGGCGCAGCATGCATCACGGGAGCCGGTGCCGGAACCTCCGACGTGGCGGCTGCGACCTCGCTGGGGGCAGACGATTCCACCGGAGCGTCCGTCTCGGGAGCAGGCAGGGCACCCGCCACGGGGTCGAGCGTCAGACTGGGCACCGGCGTGTTGGCCTGGGCCGAAAAGTAGCTGCGGGGAGCTTCTTCTCCTGGGGCTTCCGTGCCAGCCGATGCGGAAGCCGACTCGCTGGCCTCATCCTGCGGCGCGCGTTCGGCGCGATCTCCCCGATTGCCCCGACGGTCGCGACCATAGCGGTCACGCGAGCGGCGTTCACGGCGTTCACGGCCTTCCGTGGGCTGTCCTCCCGTTTCGGGTGTGGCAGGAGCGCCCGTGTCGACCGGAGTCGTCGCGGCGGCATCCTGGGCCATCACGGGCAGGTTCGGCTGCGCATCGGCCTGCGGAGCGAATTCTCCACCGGGCTGACGATTGCCATTGCCGCTGCGGCGGTCATTGCGCTCCCCGCGTTCGGGGCGGTCGGCGCGTTCAGAACGCTCACTCCGCTCGCCGCGCGGAGCACGGGATCCGTTGCCGTTCTGTTCGCCGGCAGGGGTGCGTTCGCGGCGCGGACGTGCCGCACGGTCGCTGCGTCCCTCGAACTCAGAGGCAGCAGTGCCACGGTCTCCCGTGCGCAGCTCTTCGCTCGATGCGGAAGCACCGGTTTCCTGGCTGCGAGCGCGGCGTGCGCCTTCGACAGAGCGTTCGCCACGGTCGCTGCCATTGCCGCGCGGGCCACGGTTGCCATTGCCACGGCGATTGCCGCTGTTGCCTGTGCGACGGCTGTCCTCGCGGGCACCGGCAGCCGGGGTGGATGGGGGCGTCACCGGGGCGATGGCGACCGGGGCAGCCGATGGAGCCAGACCCAGCCACTGCTTGATGCGCAGCCACAGAGCTGCCAGGCCGGACGGGGCCGGAACCGGAGCAGGGGCCATGACAGGCGCGGGAGTCGCGGCTGCTGCGGGCACAGGGGCGGCCGGTTCGGGTTTCGGAGGAGCCACGGGAGCAGGGCCGTCCGGCAGCACGCCCTTGATCACGGGCGTCTGGCGGTTGGTGGGTTCCTGGCTGCGGCGCGTGACTGCCGTGGGATCCTCGATCTCCTCGGCGAGCTTGTAGCTGACCTCCAGGCTGTCGAGGCGGGGATCGTCGTGCTTGAGCCGTTCGAGCTTGTAGTGGGGGGTGTCCAGGCCCTTGTTGGGCACGAGCAGGACATGCACCCGCTGCTTGAGCTCGATCTTGGCGATCTCGGAGCGTTTTTCGTTGAGCAGGAAGGAGGCCACTTCCACCGGCACCTGCGCGTGCACGGCAGCGGTGCTGTCCTTCATGGCCTCTTCCTGGATGATGCGCAGGATCTGCAGCGCGCTCGACTCGGTGTCGCGGATGTGGCCGGAGCCGCCGCAGCGCGGGCAGGGGATGGATGCGCCTTCGGAGAGGGCCGGGCGCAGGCGCTGGCGGCTCATCTCCATGAGGCCGAACTTGCTGATGGTGCCGAACTGCACGCGGGCACGGTCCTGACGCAGCGCGTCGCGCAGGCGGTTCTCGACCTCACGGCGGTTCTTCTGCTCGTCCATGTCGATGAAGTCGATCACGATCAGGCCACCCAGGTCGCGCAGGCGCATCTGGCGGGCCACTTCATCGGCTGCTTCGAGGTTGGTGCGCGTGGCGGTTTCCTCGATGTCGGCGCCCTTGATGGCGCGGGCGGAGTTGACATCGATCGAAACCAGGGCCTCGGTATGGTCGATCACGATCGACCCTCCGCTCGGCAGGGTGACGATGCGGGCATAGGCCGACTCGATCTGGTGCTCGATCTGGAAGCGCGAGAACAGCGGAGCGTCGTCGCTGTAGCGCTTGACCTTGGCGGCATGCTCCGGCATCACGTGGTTCATGAACTGGAGCGCCTGCTCGTAGATGTCATCCGTGTCGATCAGAATGTCGCCGATCTCGGGGCTGAAGTAGTCGCGCAGGGCACGCACCACCAGGTTGGACTCCTGGTAGATCAGGAAGGCGCCCTTGGCAGACTGGGCCGCTCCCACGATGGCTTCCCACAGCTTGAGCAGGTAGTTCAGGTCCCATTGCAGCTCGGGAGCGGTGCGCCCGATGCCGGCCGTGCGCGCAATGATGCTCATGCCCTTGGGGTATTCGAGCTGGTCCATGGCCTCCTTGAGCTCGGCCCGGTCCTCACCCTCGATGCGGCGCGACACGCCGCCTCCGCGCGGGTTGTTGGGCATCAGCACCACATAGCGGCCGGCCAGGCTGATGAAGGTCGTCAGCGCAGCGCCCTTGTTGCCACGCTCTTCCTTCTCGACCTGCACGAGCAGTTCCTGCCCCTCGCGGATCACGTCCTGGATGCGCGCCTGGCTGACCGGCACGCCCTCGGCAAAGTACTGGCGGGAGATTTCCTTGAACGGCAGGAAGCCGTGGCGTTCCTCTCCATAGTCGACGAAGCAGGCCTCCAGGCTGGGCTCGACGCGCGTCACCACCGCCTTGTAGATGTTGCCCTTGCGCTGTTCGCGCCCTTCGATCTCGATTTCGTAGTCGAGCAGTTTCTGTCCGTCGACGATGGCCAGGCGGCGTTCTTCAGCCTGGGTGCCATTGATCAGCATCCGTTTCATGATGCGTTTCCTTTCCTGGGCATGGAAGCCCGATGCAATTCATCACAGGCGCCAACCGTGGCCGGTGCATGGGGTCTACAAGGCCCCGGAGCGCGGTTGGCGCGGCATGGTCATGCCGGGAAGACGCCGGAAACGAAGGGAATGGTCCGCCACGGACCGGTTGCCCGCGCATCGGCCACTGGGGGCGAGCGGGGGGCAGGGTGGCGGTTGGATCAGTGCTGCAGGCGCAGGAAACGTCCACCCGGGAGGGGGAGCGTCTCCGGTGCGCGCCATCCGCTGCCATCCACTGCCTGCCGGGCACCGAGTGGCCGTGACAAGGAGGGAAAGGCGTGGAAGTGCGCGGGATTTCTCGTCCTGGCCAGGCGCACGCGAGCAGATGCCCGCCGGACAGGGCGGGGCTGCAGCAGGTGCGAGGCGAGGGTCATGAGAAGCAGCAGCATGGTGCCTGCAGTGATCCGCCTGTCCGGCACGGCATGCGTGGTCTGACAGGCTGGGGGTATTCCGTATCGGGGTTTCTGGGGCGTCTGCCTCTGCTGGCGACATCGGAAAGGCCACCGTGCATCTCTTGCGTCATCGGCGGGCCTGCCCGTCAAAGACCAGCGGCATAGGCTCGTTACTGTGAGGCCAGCTCGGCAAAACTCCAGCTTGTGGCTTAAACTTATTGAAATCAAGCACTTGCAAGTACTGGCCAGACAGTGAAAAACATTATAGGGGCGAATGCCCGCCATTTGTCCACAGCCGCGCCCGTGGCTGCCAAATTTCTGACCGTGGATGGGGAGTCCGACGGGCAGCGCCTGGACAACTTTCTCATGCGGCATCTCAAGGGGGTTCCCAAGACCCATGTCTACCGCATCATCCGCAGCGGGGAGGTCCGCATCAACAAGGGGCGTGTGTCGGCCGACAGCCGTGTCCGAGCAGGGGACGTGGTGCGGGTGCCGCCGCTGCGCCTGCCCCAGCGACCGGCTGCCGACACGATGCCCGATGCGCCAGCGCGGGAGTTCCCCACCCTGATCGACGACGAAGCCCTTCTGGCGGTCAACAAGCCGGCCGGAGTGGCCGTGCATGGAGGAAGCGGCGTGAGCTTCGGCGTGATCGAGCAGCTGCGGCGTGCACGGCCGCAGGCCCGCTTCCTGGAGCTGGTGCATCGCCTGGACCGGGAAACCAGCGGCATCCTGCTGGTGGCCAAGAAGCGCTCGGCGCTCACGGCCCTGCAGGACCAGTTCCGGCACAGGGAAACCGGCAAGACCTATCTGGCACTGGTGCTCGGAGCCTGGCCCGACAGCCGCAAGGTCATCGATACGCCTTTGCGCAAGTTTCTGCTGCCGGCAGCAGGAGGACAGGACGGCGAGCGGCGGGTGTGCACGACGCGGCGCGATGACCCGGAGGGCATGAAGGCCGTGAGCCTGGTGCGCGTGGCACGCCGCATTCCCCATCCTCTCGGGGAGATGACTCTGCTGGAGGTCACGATCAAGACAGGGCGCACCCATCAGATCCGGGTGCATCTGGCGTCCGAGGGGCATCCCATTGCGGGCGACGAGAAGTACGGTGATTTCGAGCGCAACAAGGCACTCCAGAAGGCGGGCCTGCGCCGCATGTTTCTCCATGCCTGGCGGCTGCGTTTCACCCATCCGGTGACAGGAGAATCCGTATCGCTGGAGCAGCCTCCCGAGGAGGCGCTGCAGCGCTTTCTGGAGTCTTCTCGCGCGTCATGACCTCATGAATGAGATGGGGTCTGAAGGGGTGCAGGAGATTCCTGCACAATGGCCTCGGGGCGCTTCCGGAGTCGGAGCTTGCGCCGGGGGTATCTTCCTTCCCGCACAATTCAGGTACCCCAAAAAGCGCGGGGGTCTTCAGAGGATTTCTTCCATTCCCGGTTCATCCGGTTCCGTTTTTCAGCCTGCTGTCCATGTTCACTCTTCCTGATTCCATCCGGCTCATTGCATTCGACTGGGATGGCACCCTGTTCGATTCCACGGCGCTCATTGCGCTGTGCCTGCAGGAGGCCGTGGTGGATGTGAGGGGAGCGCGTCCCAGCGATGATCGGGCGCGGCACGTGATCGGTCTGGGGCTGCAGGAAGCGCTCCAGCAGGCAGCTCCCGACGTGCCCCCCGAGCGCTATCGCGTGCTCACCGAGCGCTATCGGTACCACTACGCCCGTCATATGGACGACATTCTGCTGTTCAAGGGAGTGCCCGAGCTGCTGCATGACCTGCACCGGGCGGGCTACCTGCTGGCGGTTGCCACCGGCAAGAGTCGCCGGGGGCTCGACGAAGCCCTGCGGGCCGTGCAGCTGCAGCACCTTTTCGATGCCATCCGCACTGCCGATGAAACCGCCAGCAAACCCGATCCCCTGATGCTGTTCGAGCTGATGGAGGAGCTGGATGTTTCTGCCGCACAGACCCTGATGGTGGGGGATACCAGCCACGATCTGCTCATGGCACGCCAGGCTGGTTGCCCGGGCGTGGCGGTCACCTATGGCGCGCATGATTCCGTCAGCCTGGCGCAGCTTGATCCGCTGTTTACCGCCGGCAGCGTGCCCGAGCTGCGGCGCTGGCTGCTGCCGGGTGCGATTCCCGCCGACCGCTCCCATGCCGGTCTGTGATGCTGTCTTCCGTTTCTCTGTGCCCTGCGCCTTCCGTTCATGACTGACTCTGTCCACTTTTCCCGCATCCTGCTCTGTTCTTCCGACGCCATCGAGGAAGGAGGTGAGGTCATGCCTTTCGATGTCGTGCACGATGGCGAGGAGTGCCGTGCATTCGCCGCACGTTTTGAGGGCAGGGTGTCCGCCTTTCTCAACCGATGCACCCATGTCGCCATGGAGCTGGACTTCCAGCCCAACCGCATCTTCGACGACAGCGGGCAGTGGCTGCTGTGTGCCAGCCATGGGGCGGTCTACCATCCGGAATCCGGGGAGTGCATGGGAGGCCCCTGCCACGGAGGACTGGTCCGGCTGCAGGTGGAAGAGGAGGACGGCCAGGTGTACTGGATTCCCGACGCCCACACCCAGCCGTCTGCCGACTGATCCCTTCGCCATCGCACTTCTCTACAATGACGGCTCCCGTCCTCTTTCCTTCCTCCTGGTCCTGACACCATGCCGAGTCCTTCCGACGACCCTTTGTCGTCCTCCAGTACCCCTGCCGAATGGGAGCGTCTCATGCTCGAAAAGGTGGCGCTGGCCTCCATTCGGGAGCAGCGCGCGGCGCGGCAGTGGAAGACCTTCGTGCGCATGGCCTGGCTCGCCTTTTTTGCCGTGCTGGCCTGGGTGCTGCTCCAGCGCTCTACCACGGATGCCCGTACCCTCACGGCTCCCCATACGGCACTGGTCGAAATCCGGGGCGAAATCGCCGATGGCACCGATGCCAGCGCCAGCAACATCCTGGCTGCAGCCAAGGCAGCCTTCGAGGATGGGGGCTCCACGGCCGTCATCCTGCTCATCAACTCGGGCGGCGGCAGCCCTGTGCAGGCCGGCATCATCAACGACGAGCTCGTCCGCATGAAGACCCGCTACAAGAAGCCCCTGTATGCCGTGGTCACCGACACCTGCGCTTCCGGCGCCTATTACATCGCCGTGGCTGCCGACCAGATCTACGTGGACAAGGCCAGCCTCATCGGCAGCGTGGGGGTGCTCATGGATGGGTTCGGCTTCACGGGCACCATGCAGAAGCTGGGTGTGGAGCGCCGGCTCATCACGGCGGGCGAGAACAAGGGCTTCCTTGATCCCTTCAGTCCGCTCAATCCTGGGCAGAAGGCCCATGCGCAGGCCATGCTCGGACAGATCCATCAGCAGTTCATCGGCGTCGTGCGCAAGGGGCGTGGTGCGCGCCTCAAGGAAACCCCCGGCATCTTCAGCGGGCTCGTCTGGACGGGCGAGCAGGCTGTCAGCATGGGGCTGGCCGACAAGTTCGGCAATGCCGACTCCGTGGCCCGTGACGTCGTCAAGCAGGAACGCATCGTCGACTACACCCGGCGCGACAACGTGGCCGAAAAACTGGCCAAGAAATTCGGAGCCGCAGTGGGCGCCGGCGCCATGCATGCCATGCAGGAATCCATGACGCTGCGCTGAGCGCACAGCAGGATCTGCCGTCGCGAGTATTTTTTCCAAGGATACGCAACATGTATTTTCTCGGACTCGGTCTGTTGCTGGTGGTGCTCAAGCTGCTGGAGTTCGGCGCAGTGGCCGAATGGAGCTGGTGGATCGTGCTGACGCCCTTCGCCCTGGCTGCCGCATGGTGGCAGTGGGCAGACTGGAGCGGCTACACCAAGCGCAAGGAAATGGAAAAAATGGACGACATCAAGCGCAAGCGCCTTCTGGCGCAGCGCGATGCCCTCAAGCGCCAGCCCGGCAATGAGCGCCGTCGCTGACGCTCGGGCGTGGCGGTGAGCGGCCGGGCTCTCCGCCATCGCCCGGTCTGCCTGCCACGCAGCAGAAGCATTCCATCCGGCCCCCTCTGTGCAAGGGGGGCTTGTCGTTCAGCGAAGGGCGCTGGCACTGCTGGTGCCGCTGTTACCATATGCGCCATGCTGATGTATCCCCATATCGATCCCGTGGCCGTGCACCTCGGTCCCCTGGCCGTGCACTGGTATGGCCTGACCTATCTGGCCGCCTTTGCCATGTTTCTGCTGCTCGGCACCCTGCGGCTGCGGCAGCCGCCGTTTGCCGGAATCCAGGGAGCCGGGGCCTGGACCCGCCGGGATGTGGAAGACATCCTCTTTCTCGGGGTCATGGGCGTGATTCTCGGGGGGCGGATCGGGTACTGCCTGTTCTACAAGCCCGGCTTCTACATCAGCCATCCGCTTGACATCTTCAAGGTCTGGCAGGGCGGCATGAGTTTCCACGGAGGGCTGTTGGGCGTCATCCTGGCCTTCAGCTGGTTCGCATGGTCGCGCCACAAACCGTGGCTTCAGGTGGCTGACTTCGTGGCCCCCTGCGTGCCGCCGGGACTGGCTGCCGGCCGCATCGGCAACTTCATCAACGGAGAGCTCTGGGGACGCTTCGCCGATCCCTCCCTGCCGTGGGCCATGGTCTTTCCGCAAAGCGGCAGTCTCATGCCGCGCCATCCCTCCCAGATCTACCAGTTCCTCATGGAGGGCGTCCTGCTCTTCATCCTTCTCTGGGTGTATGCGCGCAGACAGCACAAGCCCGGGCAGGTCGCTGCCATGTTCCTGCTGGGATATGGCGCGTTCCGCTTCATCGCCGAGTACTTCCGGGAACCGGACGATTTTCTCGGGCTGCTCGACTTCGGTCTGAGCATGGGGCAATGGCTGTGCATTCCGATGATCCTGGGGGGCATTGCCCTGTGGGTCTGGTCGGACCGGCACTTCGCCTCGGCTGCCCCTGCCGCCACGCCTCCGAATTCCGGAACCATCTCATGACTGCATCCATTTCCTGTCACTATGCCGGCACGTCCGGCGCCCGCCATGCCATTGTCCAGATTCGCCATGACGGCAAGCTCAATGCCATGTCGCGCGCCATGTGGCGCGAACTGCGCACCGTCTTCCTGCAGCTGCAGCAGGAAACCACTGTGCCGGATCCGCTGCGCTGCGTGATGGTGCAGGGCGTCGACGGGCATTTCTGTGCGGGCGGTGACATTTCCGAATACCAGTCCTTCCGGTTCGACCCCGACAGCCTGCGTCTGTTCCACGAAGAGGAGGTCTGGGGCGGGCTTTCGGCCATGCTGGCCTGCGATGCCCCGCTGATCGCTGCCATCGACGGCAACTGCATGGGCGCTGGGGTCGAGATATCGAGCTGCTGCGATATCCGCATCGCCACGGTCTCCAGTCGCTACGGAGCGCCCATCGCCAAGCTCGGCTTCCCCATGGCACCCCAGGAGGCGGTGCTGGTGGCTGGCACGCTGGGAGCCACCCTGGCGCGCTCCATGCTGCTCGAAGCCGGCATCTATCCGGCCGATGTCCTGCTCCAGCGCGGATTTCTTACCCGTACCGTGCCCGATGCCGCAGCATTGGAAAGCGAAGTGTCCCGCACCGTGGAACGCATCCTGCGTCTGTCCCCCTCCGCCGCACGCCTGCACAAGCAGATGATGCGGGAGTGGTCGGCCGTGCATCAGCCTGTGCTGGAGCGGCAGAGCGCCACAGCCTTCGACTACGCGGATCACCCCGAACACCGCGAGGGCATTCAGGCCTTTCTCGACAAGAGACCGGCACGATTCTGACGCTCCCTGCAGCGCAAGGGCAGCTCCCTGCCCCTGACCGCACAGGCGACAGGAGGGTGCAGGGTGCATGCAGAGGAGGCAATGTGTAAAAAAATGCCCTTGCCTCGGCGGCTTCCTTACAATCCGGCACACATACAGGAGTCCCTTCCCGGTTGCCGGTTGCAGGGGACATCGCAGTTCCAGGTTCCTTTTTCATGTCCACAGCCGCCACGTTTCCTGCCTCCGGCGCCATCGAGTTGCTGGATGACCCCGATGAATGGGAGGGGTTCAGCCATCGCCATGCCCTGCAGGAAGGCGTCTGGGAGTCGAACGTTGCCATCGAGGGCATGTACTGTGCTGCCTGTGCCCTCACCATCGAGGACGCCCTCAAGGGCGTTCCCGGAGTGCGCGATGCCCAGGTGAGCCCCGGCAGCCACCGGGCCCGCGTGGTGTGGCAGCCCGACATGGTGCGGCCGTCCCAGTGGATGCATGCGGTCGAGGTGGCCGGCTACCGCGCCGTGCCTGCAAGCAATGCATCGGCCATCGAGCGCCGCAAGAAGGAAGGGCGTGAGATCATCTGGCAGCTGACCGTAGCCGGCATCGCCATGATGCAGGTCATGATGTATGCGTTGCCCGAATACGTTTCGCACCACATCCGGCCCGACCTTCAGCATCTGCTGCGCTGGGGCTCATGGCTCATCGCGGTGCCCGTCATGCTGTTCTCGTGCCGGCCTTTCCTGCAGCGTGCCTGGCAGGACGTGCGGCATCGTCGCGTCAGCATGGACCTTCCGGTGGCCATCGGCATGGTGGTCACCTTCGTCGTGAGCACGCTGGGGACCTTTCAGCCCCAGGGCCTGTTCGGCAGGGAAGTCTATTTCGACTCCCTGACCATGTTCGTCTTCTTCCTCCTCACCGGACGGTGGCTGGAGGTGCGCCTGCGCGATCGCACGGCAGGCGCCCTCGAAGCCCTGATGAATCGCCTGCCCGACAGTGTGGAGCGGCTCAACCGCAAGACCCATGTCTTCGAACGGGTCACCCTGCGCAAGCTCAAGCCGGGGGACACCGTGCGCGTTCTGCCCGGCGAATCGTTCCCGGGCGACGGAGTGGTGCTGGAGGGGCGCACCATGGTGGATGAAGCCCTGCTCACGGGGGAATCGCGCCCCCTGTCACGGGACGTGGGTGCCGCAGTCATTGCGGGCAGCCACAACATCCAGTCCCCGGTCCAGGTGCGCATCGACAAGCTGGGGGGAGCCACGCGCTACGCCGCCATCGTGTCCATGATGGAACAGGCGTCCGTCGAAAAACCCCGGCTCGCCGCACTGGCTGACCGCTTTGCCAAGCCCTTCCTGCTCGTCGTGCTGCTGGCTGCGGCTGCGGCGTGCCTGTACTGGTGGCGCCTGAGCCCCGAACGCGCCGTCATGGTGGCCGTGTCGGTGCTCATCGTCACCTGCCCGTGTGCCCTGTCGCTGGCGACCCCCGCCGCCATGCTGGCAGCCGCTGGTGGACTGGCACGTCGCGGGGTACTCGTGCGCCACCTGCAGGCCCTTCAGACCCTTTCCGAGGTCGATACCGTCGTCTTCGACAAGACCGGTACGCTGACTTCCGATGCCATCTCCCTCGAACGCATTCTGCTGCGGCCCGGAGCGGACCGCCGGCAGGTCCTGGAACAGGCCGCGGCACTGGCACGCCATTCACTGCACCCCGTTTCCCGGGCACTCGTCGAAGCGGCGGGGCTTGAGGGCATGGCCCTGCTGCACCAGCCCTGGCTTGCGCGGGACGTGCGCGAACAGCCCGGAGGAGGGGTGGAAGGACAGGTCGTTGACGAGCACGGCACATCGGCCCAGGTCATGCGGCTGGGGTCGGACCGTTTCTGTCAGGTGGCCCCGCAGACCATCGAGGAGCTGCCGCCGGAAAGCCTGCACGCCAACCTCAGCGACGAGAACGGCTGGCTGGCCACCTTTGTACTCAAGGAAGAATTGCGCGCCGATGCGGAGGAAACCGTCCGTCGGCTGCAGGCACTCGGGGTGCGTGTGCAGGTGCTTTCGGGCGATCGACCCCAGGCGGTGCGGCGTGTGGCCGATCTGCTTGGCATCGAGCATGCGCAGGGAGGCTGCTCCGCATCGGATAAACTCGCCTGCCTGCGCGCAGAACAGGTGCAGGGGCACCATGTGGCCATGGTGGGAGACGGCATCAACGATGGGCCGGTGCTTGCCGGAGCCCATGTGTCCTTTGCACTGGGCAAGGCAGTTCCGCTGGCCCAGGCACAGTCCGACTTCGTGGTGCTGGGCAACAGCCTCATGGCCGTGTTCGGCTCCATCCGGCTCGCGCGCGCCACCATGCGTGTCGTGCGCGAGAACCTGGTCTGGGCAGCAGGGTACAACCTGATCTGCATTCCCCTGGCCGCCATGGGCATGGTGCCCGCCTGGCTGGCCGGACTGGGCATGGCCAGCAGTTCGCTGCTGGTGGTGCTCAATGCCCTGCGCCTCGTGCGCAGAACCGAGTGAACGGCCAGCGGCCTCCGGCAAGGGCTGCCCTTAATGGAAAGGAGCATGCATGGAAATTCTCTATCTGTTGATTCCCCTGTCGGTGGTGTTGGTCCTCGCCGTGCTTGCCGGGCTGTGGTGGGCCATCCACACCGGGCAGTTCGAGGATATCGAGGCCGAAGGGCAGCGAATCTTCAAACAGGATTGATGTGTATCAAGTTGTGATTTGCGTTTAACATTACGCTGATCGGGGTCTTTTTGAAAAAGAGGTGAAAATGAGTTTTCCAAACGCTCAGGCAACCACGTACAACGATAGGGTTGTACGTCAGTTTGCCATCATGACCGTCGTCTGGGGTGTGGTCGGGATGCTGGTCGGCGTGTTCATCGCCGCCGAGCTCACCTGGCCTGAGCTCAACTTCGGTATTCCGTGGCTGTCCTACGGCCGTCTGCGTCCCCTGCACACCAATGCCGTGATCTTCGCCTTTGGCGGATGCGGCCTGATCGGGACGTCCTACTACGTCGTTCAGCGGACCTGCCAGGTGCGCCTGTTCAGCGACAAGCTGGCTGCCTTCACCTTCTGGGGCTGGCAGGCCATCATCCTGGCCGTTGCCATCACGTATCCCCTGGGCTACACCTTCTCCAAGGAATACGCCGAAATGGAATGGCCGATCAAGCTGGCCATTGCCGTGGTGTGGGTGGTCTATGCCATCGTGTTCTTCGGTACCGTCGGAACCCGCAAGGTGCGTCACATCTATGTGGCCAACTGGTTCTATGGTGCCTTCATCATCACCATTGCCCTGCTGCACATCGTCAACAGCGCCTTCATTCCCGCCGGCTTCCTCAAGTCCTATTCCGCCTATGCAGGCGTGCAGGATGCCATGGTGCAGTGGTGGTACGGGCACAATGCCGTGGGCTTCTTCCTGACCGCAGGCTTCCTGGGCATGATGTACTACTTCGTGCCGAAGCAGGCTGGCCGTCCGGTGTATTCCTATCGCCTGTCGATCGTCCACTTCTGGGCCCTGATCTTCACCTACATGTGGGCCGGTCCTCACCACCTGCACTACACGGCCCTGCCGGACTGGACGCAATCCGTCGGCATGATCTTCTCCCTCATCCTGCTGGCTCCGAGCTGGGGCGGCATGATCAACGGCATCATGACCCTGTCCGGTGCATGGCACAAGCTGCGTGACGACCCCATCCTGCGCTTCCTGATCGTGTCCCTGTCCTTCTACGGCATGTCCACCTTCGAAGGCCCGATGATGTCCATCAAGACCGTCAACGCCCTGTCCCACTACACCGACTGGACCGTGGGCCACGTGCACTCCGGCGCCCTGGGCTGGGTGGGTCTGGTGACCATGGGCTCCATGTACCACCTGATTCCCAAGCTCTTCGGCAAGAAGGAAATGTACAGCGTCAAGGCCATCGAAGTGCACTTCTGGGTCGCCACCATCGGCATCGTGCTGTACATCGCTGCCATGTGGATTGCCGGTGTGATGCAGGGCCTGATGTGGCGTGCCATCAACCCCGACGGTACCCTGACCTACACCTTCGTGGAAAGCGTCAAGGCCACCTTCCCCTTCTACGTGATCCGTCTGACCGGTGGTGTCCTGTACCTGGGCGGCATGATCGTCATGCTCTGGAACACGCTGATGACTGCCTCCAAGGGCCGTTCCGTGACCATCCAGATTCCCGCCGTTGCCCCTGCACACGCCTAAGGAGTTGAACAACATGGCAAATCAACCTGCTGCGGGTGGTATCACCCACGAGAAAGTCGAGACCAGCAACTTCCTCATGATCGTGCTGACCCTGCTGGTGGTGGCAATCGGTGGACTGGTGGAAATCGTTCCCCTGTTCTTCCAGAAGTCGACCACCCAGCCGATCGAGGGGCTCAAGCCCTACACGGCGCTCCAGCTTGCTGGCCGTGACATCTATCAGCGCGAAGGCTGCTACAACTGCCACTCGCAGATGATCCGTCCGTTCCGTGCCGAGACGCTGCGCTATGGTCACTATTCCGTGGCTGGCGAGTCTGTCTACGATCACCCCTTCCAGTGGGGTTCCAAGCGGACCGGTCCCGATCTGGCCCGTGTGGGTGGACGCTACAGCGATGACTGGCACTCCCAGCATCTGCACAATCCTCGCGATGTGGTGCCCGAGTCCAACATGCCGGCCTATCCCTGGCTGGAAAAGAACACGGTCGACGACACCACCATTGCTGACCACATGCGTGCACTGCGTCGGGTAGGGGTTCCCTATACCGATGCCGATATTGCCGGAGCAGCTGCCGCTGTGAAGGGCAAGACCGAGCAGCAGGCCGTGATTGCCTACCTGCAGTCTCTGGGCACCGCCTTCGCTGCTGCCAGCGAGGGCAAGACAGCCGCTCCGGCTGCCGGCGCCTCCGCTCCGCAATAAAACCGCATTCCCAGGAGGAACCTTCTCATGGATATCAACGATTGGCGCAGTTTGGCCACGGTGGCGAGTTTTGTCATGTTCATCGTGATCATGCGCTGGGCCTATTCCCATCGCAACCGGCATCACTTCGATGAAGCGGCACAGCTCCCGTTCATGCACGAAGACCATCCTCCTGTGGCGCAAAAATCCGAGGAAACAAAATGAGTGACTTCATCAACTCTTTCTGGTCCGTGTACGTGATGGCGATCGTGGCGTTCGGCATCCTGTTCTGCGTGGCCATTCTGCTGATCGGTGCCACGGCGCGCGCGCACACGGCCGCCGACAACACCACCGGCCATGTATGGGATGGCGATCTGCGCGAAATCAACAACCCGCTGCCCAAGTGGTGGGTGGGTCTGTTCTGGATCACCATCTTCTTTGCCATCACCTATCTGGTGCTCTATCCGGGCTTCGGCACGTTCAAGGGCATTCTGGGCTGGACTTCCCATGGGCAGTACAACACCGAAATGGCCAAGGGTGATGCGCAGGTGGCACCTCTGTTCGCCAAGTACGCCAACATGCCCGTCGAGGAGATCGCCAAGGATCCCAAGGCAGTGGGCATGGGACAGCGTCTGTTCCTGAACAACTGTGCGCAGTGCCATGGTTCCAATGCCAAGGGCGGCAACGGCTTCCCGGATCTGTCCGACAATGACTGGCTGTGGGGCGGCAAGCCCGACACCATCATCCAGACGATCACCAACGGACGTCATGGCCAGATGCCTCCCATGATCGGAGCCATCGGTGGCAAGCCGGATGATGCCAAGGCAGTGGCCAACTACGTGCTGAGCCTGTCCGGTCAGCCGCACGATGCAGCTCTGGCTGCGGTGGGCAAGCCCAAGTTCGCGGCCTGCGCAGCCTGCCACGGTGCAGATGGCAAGGGCAACCAGGCCCTGGGCGCACCCAACCTCACGGACAACGTGTGGCTGATGGGCGTGCCGAGCGAGGAAGGCATCGTCAAGCAGATCACCAACGGCAAGGTCAACATCATGCCGGCCTGGGGCAAGCGCTTCTCGCCCGAGCAGATCCGCCTGCTGGCATCGTATGTCTGGAGCCTTTCCAACAACAAGTGATCTTCTGCGCCCTCGTGGCGCTCCAAGCTGATCTTCTTACCGCCATGAACTTGATGCAAGTCATGGCGGTTTTTCTTTTGTGAAACAATAGACGCTATCATATTCATGCAAGTGAAAGTCTGATTTGTAATAAAAGGTCACGCGTATGTCTCAAGAAACGCCCGAACACGACTCGGGCTCGCATTCCGAGCCCAAAGCGACTCCCAAGAAGGTCATTCCGATCGATGCAGCGCCCGCGACAACGTCGCTGTTCGCTGCGGCCAAGACCATCCATCCCCGCACGGTTTCCGGCATCTTCCAGACCTGGCGCTGGATCTTCGTCGGACTGACGCAGCTGGTGTTCTACGGACTGCCCTGGCTGGAATGGAGTGGCCGACAGGCGATACTCTTCGATCTGGAGGCACGCAAGTTCTATATCTTCGGATTGGTCCTGTATCCGCAGGATTTCATCTACCTCACCGGCATTCTGGTGATTTCGGCCCTGTCGCTGTTCCTCTTCACCGCCGTGGCGGGGCGTCTGTGGTGCGGGTATTCCTGTCCGCAGACCGTCTACACCGAGATCTTCCTCTGGGTGGAAGCCAAGATGGAAGGGGATCGCAGCGCGCGCATCCGCCTCGACAAGAGCCCCTGGAATCTCGAAAAAATCTGGCGGCGCGGCGGCAAGCATGTGATCTGGCTGCTCATCGCCCTGTGGACGGGGTTGACGCTCGTGGGGTATTTTTCGCCCATCCGTGATCTGGTGAGCAACTTTGCACAGTGGCATCTGGGCAACTGGGAGACCTTCTGGATCTTCTTCTATGGCTTTGCCACCTACGGCAACGCTGGCTACATGCGCGAGCAGGTGTGCAAGTACATGTGCCCGTATGCCCGCTTCCAGAGCGCGATGTTCGATGCCGACACGCTGATCGTGACCTACGACGACAAGCGCGGCGAGCCGCGCGGTCCGCGCTCCAAGAAGGTGGATCGTTCCGAAGTGGCGCTGGGCGACTGCATCGACTGCACCATGTGCGTGCAGGTCTGCCCGACTGGCATCGACATTCGCAATGGGCTGCAGTACGAATGCATCGGCTGTGGTGCCTGCGTGGATGCCTGCGATGAGGTCATGGACAAGATGAACTACCCGCACGGGCTCATCAAGTACTCGACAGAAAACGCCATGAAGAATGGCTGGACCAAGAGCGACATCATCCACCGCGTCATGCGGCCCCGGATTCTGGTGTACACCGGCATCCTGATGCTGATCGCCACGGCGCTCGTCGTGAGCCTCTCGATGCGTTCGCCCATGAAGGTCGACATCATTCGCGACCGGGGAGTCATGTCCCGTATCGTGGCTGGCAACAAGATCGAGAACACCTATCTGGTGCGCATCATGAACACGACCGAGAATGCGCAGACCTACAACATCTCTGTCGAGGGAGTGACGGGGGCGGAAGTGGTCGAGGGCTCGACCGTGACCATCGGTCCCGCTCAGGTGGAGCAGAAGGCCGTGAGCGTGCGGGTGCCCTACGGTACGCTGGAACCAGGATCGCATGCGATCAACTTCCAGATCGAGCAGGCTGGCACCGATGTCTCGGTGACCGAAAAGGGCGCTTTCTCTGTACCCAAGTAAGTTCGTGCGATATAGTGAGAGCCCTGCGGTTCGAGGGCTCTCGCCTTCGCAAAGGAGTTGTACGCATGGAAGCAAATACCACACTGCCGGGCCTGTCCAAGGCACATCCCGAGGACGGGCGTCCCTGGTGGAAATACCCCGTGGTCTGGATGGTCGTGGGGGGGCCGCTGTCGGTGGTACTGGCCTGTCTCGTGACCTGGTATTTCATCATGCAGGCCCCCGAGCAGGTTCTGACGCGATCGGAAGACGAGCCCAACACCGATCAGATGGTACGTGCAAAGGGGGTGAACTATGCTCCTGCCGAAAAGGCGCGCAACCATGCAGCCACTGGGGTTCCGGTGGATGACCACTGACGGGGCAGGGGTTTCCCTGTCTGCACCATGACAGCAGCCGGCCTTGAGCCGGCTGTCCTGTTTCTGGAGCAGGGATCTGCCAGGGGATCGGAGTGGCGAGAGTGTGCAGGCGCCGTCTGGTGCAGGGACGTTGCGCTCAGTCTTCTGTGTGCGTGTGCTGGTTGACCAGACGCTGCAGGGCCTCGATGTCGAGAATGCGGACGTGGCGCTGCCTGACCTCGACGATGCCTTCCTCTGCAAAGCGGGAGAACATGCGGCTCACGGTTTCGAGCTTGAGTCCCAGGTAGCTTCCGATCTCCTCGCGCGTCATGCGCAGGATGATCTCGGACTGGGAGAACCCCCGTGCATGCATGCGCTGCACCAGGTTGAGCAGGAAGGCTGCCAGACGTTCCTCGGCCCGCATGCTGCCGAGCAGCAGCATCACGCCATGGTCGCGCACGATTTCGCGGCTCATGATCTTGTGGAGATGGCTCTGCAGGGCCGGGACCTGGCGGGCCAGGGCTTCAAACCGCTCGAATGGCATGACACACACTTCGGCGTCTTCGAGGGCTATGGCATTGCAGGTATGGGCATCCTGCACGATGCCATCAAGGCCGATGATCTCGCCGGCCATCTGGAAGCCAGTGACCTGGTCGCGTCCATCCTGGGTGGTGATGGTCGTCTTGAACACGCCCGTGCGCACGGCAAAGAGGGCAGCAAAGGTTTCTCCGGCATTGAAGAGTGCCTGCCCCCGCTTGATCTTGCGCCGTGTGGCTACCACGTCGTCGATGTACTCCAGCTCGGAGGGCGTCAGTCCCATGGGCATGCACAGTTCACGCAGATTGCAGTTCGAGCAGGCTACCTTGTAGCCTTGGGCCAGCGAATGGGTGGGCATGGTGGAAAAGCGAGGGACAGAAGAAAGAACACTGCCCCGATGGGGATTGGGTTGCACACAGGTGAGAACCATTATCGCATGGGGCAACTTGCCGTTGATGCAAGTCAATGTGGTCCTGCGGGAGGATGGGCACATTAGAGAGATGAAAAGTCCTGCAGCCGAAAGGGGATGTATGTCCCTGAGGCCATGTCCATTTCTGCGGCCTGGAGCGGCAGGAGAAAGGGGCATGCACGCAGCAGAGGCCGGAATCCGCAGGGCATGGCCATGCGCCGTCATGGTCGCATGGGAGAGAACTGCCGGGAGCCGGGTCGACGATCTTACAATGCACGGAACATGAGCAGTCAGGCACTTTCCCACATCACCCCCGAATTGCTGGCACGGTATGACATTGCCGGTCCACGCTACACCTCCTACCCCACGGCCGACCGTTTTGTCGAAGCCTTTGGCGAGAACGACTATGTGGCAGCGCTCGAGCAGCGCAGCAATGGCCGTGCGGGGCAGGTGCTCCCGCTGTCGCTGTACGTGCATGTGCCGTTCTGTGAGTCGCTGTGTTACTACTGCGCCTGCAACAAGATCATCACCAAGCACCATGAGCGGGGTGCCGAGTATCTGCGCTATCTGCAGCGCGAGATCGATCTGCATGTGGGGCGGCTGGGACGCGGACAGACGGTGTCGCAGCTGCACTTTGGAGGCGGCACGCCCACTTTCCTGAACGACGCCGAGCTCACGGAGCTCATGGGCATGATCCGGGGCGCATTCACACTGGTGCCGGGCGGGGAGTATTCGATCGAGGTGGATCCTCGCACGGTCGACGAAACGCGCCTGCGCACGCTGGCTCGGCTCGGTTTCAACCGACTGAGCTTCGGGGTACAGGACTTCGACCCCGAGGTGCAGAAGGCGGTGCACCGCATTCAGCCGGCATCGCAGGTGTTCGCGCTCGTCGAGGCTGCCCGCCAGATCGGGTTTGAATCGGTGAACGTGGATTTGATCTATGGCTTGCCGCAGCAGACGGCAGCATCCTTTGCGCGCACGCTGGAGCAGGTGTGCACGCTGCGGCCCGACCGCATCGCACTCTATGCCTACGCGCATCTGCCGGAGCGCTTCAAGCCCCAGCGGCGCATCGACGCCTATACGCTGCCCAGTGGCGGCGAGAAGATCCAGATGCTGTCGCAGTCGCTGCAGGCCTTCAGCCAGGCGGGCTATGTGTATGTGGGCATGGATCACTTTGCCCTGCCGGATGACGCGCTTGCAGTGTCCAAGCGTCAGGGCAGCCTGCATCGCAATTTCCAGGGCTACAGCACGCAGCCTGACTGCGACCTCATCGGGCTGGGGGTGTCGGCCATCGGGCGCATCGGTTCGACCTACAGCCAGAATGCCAAGACACTGGAGGAGTACTACGACTGTCTGGATCGTGGGCATTTCCCCGTGGTGCGCGGGCTGGCGCTGACGCGCGACGACCTGATCCGCCGCACGGTGATCATGGCCATCATGTGTCAGGGAGAGGTGGAGTACGAAACCATCAATCTCGCATACATGATCGATTTCCGTCAGTATTTCGCCCGCGAGCTGGAAGATCTGAAACGGCTGCAGGGAGAAGGGATGGTCGAGGTGGATGCACAGCGTCTGCAGGTGACGGATCAGGGCTGGTATTTCGTTCGCGGGGTGGCCATGGTGTTCGACAAGTACCTGCAGGCCAATCTGTCGCGCACGCGGTTTTCCAAGATCATCTGACGGCGTGTCGATGCAGCTCTCGCTTGCCGCCACGGCATTTCTGATGGGGCTGGCCGGAGGGCCCCACTGCATTGCCATGTGCGGTGCGGCCTGCGCCGGGATCGGTCATGCGGCTGGGCCGGTTCGTGGACGCCAGACGCTGGCCATGGGCCTGTTCCAGGTGGGAAGGGTGATCGGCTATGGCGCGCTGGGCGCAGTCGCGGCCGCCTCGATGCAGGGGCTGGGATGGATGACCGTGCACAGTGCAGCCCTGCGTCCGTTCTGGAGCATGCTGCACGTGGCAGCCCTGCTGCTGGGGCTGGTTCTGCTGGTGCAGGGCAGACAACCGCTGTGGCTGGATCGCTCCGCACGCAGGGTGTGGGAGCGTCTCAAGCGGCTTCAGCAGCGTCGTGGGCTGGCAGGGCCCGTGCTGATCGGCATGATGTGGGCCCTGCTGCCCTGTGGCTTGCTGTATTCGGCGCTCATGGTGGCAGCCCTGACCGGCGAGGTCTGGCAGGGGGCTGCCGTGATGGTGCTGTTTGTGCTGGGAACCAGCGTGTCGCTGATGGCAGGGCCCTGGCTGCTGCTGCGGGTGCCTCACCTTGGTGGCACGCAGGGCCAGTGGGGCATCCGGCTGGCGGGGCTGGCGCTGGCAGTCACTGCGGGGGTCGCGCTGTGGATGGGGCTCATGCATCAGCAGGCCCCGTGGTGTGCCACTCCGGCACTCTAGTGGCGCAAACCGGATCTTCTGCATCGCGCCAGTCCGAGGCTGCGGGCGCGAGGGCATGGAGCGCCTCGGTGTAGAGCGCCACGTGCTGCGGTTCGGACGTCAGATCTGTATCCCGAGCGTGCGCAGCCCTTCGCGGGTCATGCTGGCCGCGAGCACGATGAGCAGGCAGGCAAAGATGCGCTTGAGGGCCTTGACGGGCAGCGCATGGGCCGTGCGTGCCCCCACCGGAGCCATGAGCACGCTGCAGCTGGCGACGGCCAGCACGGCCGGAATCCAGACATAACCCAGCGAGTAGGGGGGGCGCCCGGCCACCTGCCAGCCACTGACGATGTATCCCACCACGTTGAAGACTGCAATGGGAAAGCCGAGTGCAGCGCTGGTGGCTACTGCGTTGTGGATGGGCACGTTGCACCAGGTCATGAACGGCACGCTGATGAAGCCGCCACCAGCCCCGAGCAGGCCGGAGAGAAAACCGATCATGCCGCCCGCAGCAGCCTGGCCTCCGGGGCCAGGCATCTGGCGGGTGGGCTTTGGCTTGCGGTCGAGCAGCATCTGCAGGGCAGCGACGGTGACCAGCACGCCGAACATGAGGGAGAGCCAGGCGCCCTTGAGCAGCGAGAAGATGCCGATGCTGACGATGAGTGCACCGATCATGATGCCGGGCGCGATGCCCTTGACCAGATCCCAGCGCACCATGCCGCGGCGGTGATGGGCGCGCACGCTCGACATCGAGGTGAAGAAGATGGTGGCCATGGACGTGGCGATGGCCATCTTGACGGCCAGACCCTGCTCCACACCGTGGGCGACGATGATCCAGCTGATGAAGGGCACGAGCACCATGCCGCCGCCGATGCCCAGGAGCCCAGCCATGAAGCCTCCCATGAGGCCGAGACCGGCCAGTTCAACGATGGTGAGGGGTTCGAGAATCATGGCAAGAGGCGGCACACCGCCATGGCGCCGCAGAACGATGGGCGTAAAAAAACACCGCGAGCGGTGTGAGGAATGAGGTGTCTGCACGGGAACCGACCGCATCCTGAACCGAGGGTTCAGGGGGGCGAGGGCAGCACTGGCCATGGGTCCATCTACGCGAGATGGTCACGCTGGCCGGGCAATATACCAAGCCCGAGCTCAAAGAGCATTGGTTCAAGGAACTATAAAGCCGGAACCGGTGCAGACGCCCCCATTGTAGGGCAAGGTTGCGGCCTTGGAGACACGCGGAACATGTAATTTGTGTGCCAGCCATCGCTGGGGGCATGCAGGGGTCAGTCGGTGCCGGAGGAAGAAGGCAGTGCCTCGGCGGCGGGCTCTGTGGGAGGGGCGCCGAGCACGGTCTCCATTTCCCCGAGCAGGTGCTGCAGGCGTGGATGCGTGGCTGGGGCCTCGCTGGTGGGGACGCTATCAGAGAGAGTCGTGGACTCTGTTTCTTCGGCACTGGCTGCTGCGGCCTGTGCGGCTTCCCGGGCGGCGAGCTGTTCACGTTCGAGGAGGTCATAGGCGACGTTGAGCGCGGCCAGCACGGCAATGCGGTCACGGGCCCGAATCTTGCCGGCATCGCGGATGCGGCACATGGCGGTATCGACTTTCTGGACGGCTTCGAGCATCAGGCTCTCGGAGCCATCGGGGCAGCCCAGCATGTAGGCCAGTCCCATGATGTGCACTTCAAGCTGTTTCATCGGGGCGTTCCTTGGCGGACTCGGATGGGGCTGCCGAGTCGGTGGGGGAGGGGAGCGGCGCATCCACCGAGTCGGGGGTTCCCCAGGCCGTCGGCGGGAGGACGGGCGCGTGCATGGGGGAGGCATCCACAGGGATGCGGTCGAGGAGGGAGTCGATGCGCGCGCGTGCAGCTGCCAGCCGGGACTTGAGCGAATCGCGTTCCTGTCCAAGTTCGATGACCTGTTGCTGCAGGAGGTCGTGCGCCTGCTGCAGCGCATGATGGCGCGTGAGCAGCTGCTCGACACGGTCGGCAACCTGATCGAGAAGAGGGGATGTGTGCGGAGATGTCATGGCGGCGAAGAGGCAGCCTGCGCATGCCGCCGCAGGCTGAAGGAGAGGGCCTCTGAATGCCTGTCATTGTAGTCCATGCGCCCTGATCCGCAGGGGAGGGAGCAGGGGCCGTGATGGGCAGGCTAGAATGCCGATTTGCTGGTGCCCACAGGAATCTGGAGAGAAATGCATCTCCCCGGGCCGGCGCTCTGCCCGTAGAAGCATGCGCATCGCGCGCGTGGTGTCTGTCGCAGCAGACGATGTCGGCAGGCATTCCGAGAATCGGTCATGCAGACGGGTTCGTGGGTGAAACGGGAAGCAGGAGGAGAACGCCACCGAAGAGCGGGTGTGCGCGTTGTCCCGGCCTGCGCTGCCCCCGCAACGGTAAAACGGTGCGGATCGCATGCCTTCGGGAGCGCGATCTGCAGCCACGGCCACATGCCACTGGGAGAGCGCCCACTCGCCCGGGAAGGTGCCGTCGGCTCGCCGTCAGCCCGGAGACCGGCCAGCATGGGAGGACACCCAAGCCCCGGCAGGGAGGGTGTTCGTGCGCACGCGCCGGCGGGGTGGCTGGTGGCGTGGGAGGCGGCATGCCCATGTGCGATGGGTGTGGCTGCAGGATGGATATGTGCGAATCATGGCGAAATCCTCTGCGCAGGCGGGCACGGTGGCGTGTCCGGCCCTGCTGGTAGGTGCTGCGGCCTCGGGGCAGGGCAAGACCACGCTCGTGGCGGCGCTGGCACGCTGGTGGACGCGGCGTGGCCTGCGGGTACAGGTGTTCAAGTGCGGCCCTGATTTCATTGATCCGGGCTGGCATGCGCTCGCAAGCGGCCAGCCGGTGTATCAGCTCGATCTGTGGATGGTGGGCGAGGTGGCGTGCCGAAGCATGCTCCGCGAGGCGGCTGCCTGCAATGACCTGATTCTCATCGAGGGCGTCATGGGTCTCTACGATGGCGAGCCGAGCAGTGCGGATCTGGCGGTGCGGCTGGGCCTGCCGGTGCTGGCGGTGATCGATGCCCATGCCATGGCGGGCACGTTCGGGGCCCTGGCACATGGACTGGCGCATTACCGCGAAGGGGTGCGCTGGGCGGGTGTGGTGGCGAACCGGGTGGCAAGCAGTGGCCATGCCGACATGCTGCGCCGAGGGCTCCGGGAGCCACGCGATTGGATGGGCGCGATCATGCGCAACGCCGATTTTTCTCTGCCCGAGCGGCATCTGGGGCTGATGCTGGCTCCCGAGATGGCCGATGCCCTGGCACGGCTCGACCTGGCTGCCGATGCACTCGCGGACATGCCGCTGGTGGCCGATGAGGGGCAGTCTGTGCCGAGTCGCTGGATGACGGAGTTCCCGTCGGCGCTGGAGCCTGCGGAGCCAGAGGCCCTGGAGAGCCCAGTGGGCTTGCGCTGCACAGAAGAGGGCGCATCGCCTCTGGACGCCTGGCTGCACGCGGAGCTGCGCAGCCTGGAGGGCGTGCGCATCGCAGTGGCCCGGGATGCGGCGTTCTGCTTCCTGTACGAGGCCAATGTGCGTACCCTGCAGGCGCTGGGTGCCGAGCTGGTGTTTTTTTCTCCCCTGGAGGATGTGGCGCTGCCGGCGTGCGATGCGCTGTGGCTGCCGGGCGGTTATCCGGAGCTGCATCTGGAGGCGCTGCAGGCCCAGACCGGCATGCGCGAGAGCATTCGATGCCATGTGCAGTCGGGGCGGCCGGTGTGGGCCGAATGTGGCGGCATGATGGCGCTTGCCGAGGGTCTGGTTCCAGCGGGTGCGGAACCGGAAGCTGCCGTGCCACTGTGGGGTGTGCTGCCCGGGACGGTGCGCATGCATGGACGGCTTCAGGGGCTGGGGCCCCAGGCGCTGGCGGTGCCCGGGTGCGATGCGCCGCCGCTGCGGGGGCATACCTTTCACTATTCGACCCTGGACACGCCGGAGCCCGAAGCGGCCCGCACGGTCAGTCCGCGCGTGACGAGTCGCAGCAAGGCTGGCGAGGCGTTCTACCGGACAGGGCCGCAGGGCAATGTGCGGGCGAGTTATTTTCACCCCTGGTTTGCCAGCAGTCCGCAGGCGGCAGCAGCGCTGTTCCTGCCTGACCATGTGGAGACTGGGGCATGAATCCGGTGCACCACGAGCTGATTCTGGGAGGGCAGAAGTCCGGCAAGACGGCCCGGGCAGAAACCCTTGCGGCTGCCTGGCTGGCGCGTGGTCCGGGCCATCGCGCTCTGTATCTGGCCACCGCGATGCCCTGGGACGAGGAAATGCGCCGGCGCATTGCGCGGCATCAGCAGGATCGGGCCCGGCGGGTGCCGGGCATGGCGACGCTGCAGGCAGGCGAGGACGGGCGGCCGCTGGATGTCCCGGCCCTGCTGCGGACGCATGGTGCGGCCGATACGGCGATCGTGCTGGACTGCCTGACCCTGTGGCTCACCCAGCAGCTCAGCGAGGCACCGGATGCCGCACGCCTGCGTGGCGGCGAAGGGGGTGAGGAGACAGCACAGGACATGCGCGCGGCAGAGGACGATCTGGTGCGTGCGGTGGCCGCCTGCCCGGGGCCGGTCTATGTGGTGAGCAACGAGATCGGTCTCGGAGTGATTCCGCTGGGCGCGGAGGTACGTGCCTTCGTGGACGCACTGGGGCGGCTCAACCAGCGCGTGGCCGTTGCGTGCAGCCATGTGACCCTGATGGCGGCAGGATTGCCGCTGGTGCTCAAGGCGCCCACAGGGCCCTGAGCGCCACGGGACCCATGCAGAGACTGCGGGCGCGTGTCGGCACAGGCAGGCAGAGCCCGCGACATTTTTTGGATGTTTTTTGAGGAGTGCAGCACATGCAGATCGAGCAACCCCCCACCGAGAAGCCCTATGACAAGCCCGAGGGTGAACGGCGCGGCATCGTGATCGTCCATACCGGCGACGGCAAGGGCAAGAGCACGGCCGCCTTCGGGCTGGCGCTGCGGGCCACGGGACGCGGCAAGAAAGTCATCATTTACCAGTTCATGAAGGTGCCGAGTGCCCGCTTCGGGGAGCACCGCATGTTCGAGCAGCTCGGCGTGCCGGTCGAGGGGCTGGGGGATGGCTTCAGCTGGAAGAGCCAGGATCTGGAGAAGTCGGCACAGCTCGCGCGCGACGGCTGGCAACGGGCCAAGGCGGCGATTCTGGGAGGGGAGCATTTCCTGGTGGTGTGCGACGAGATCACCTATCCGCTGGTGTACGGCTGGCTCGATCTGCAGGATGTGCTGGAGACGCTGCGGACCCGTCCGCGCCATGTGCATGTGTGCCTGACGGGGCGTCGCTGCCCGGACGAGATCGTGGCGCTGGCCGATACGGTCACGGAAATGCGCCAGATCAAGCATGCCTTCGAGGCAGGCATTCCTGCCCAGCGCGGCATCGAGGACTGAGTCGTGGAACAAAGCCAATTCCGGCAAGGGGAAGCGCCAGACCAGTCTGGCGACGAGGTGCGCTACAGCCGGGCCGAGCGGGCGGGGCTGTACCGGGCGATCGTCGAGCGGCGCGACATGCGGCACTTTGTCTCCGGCGCCCAGGTGGCGCCCGAGGTGCTGGAGCGTCTGCTCAAGGCGGCGCACTGGGGGCCGAGCGTGGGGTTCATGCAGCCGTGGCGCTTCATGCGCATCACCGATGCGGCCCTGCGCGAGCGGCTTCATGCCTGTGTGGAGCGCGAGCGGCTTGCCACGGCGGCAGCGCTCGGTGAACGGCAGGCGGATTTCATGCGGCTGAAGGTCGAGGGGCTGCGGGAGGCAGCCGAGCTGCTGGCGGTGTGTCTCATGGACGGGCGCGAGCGGCACGTGTTTGGACGCCGGACCATGCCCTACATGGACATTGCCTCGGTCGGCTGTGCGCTGGAGAATCTGTGGCTGGCCGCGCGGGCCGAGGGGCTGGGCGTGGGCTGGGTGTCGATCTTCGACCCGGTCGACATGGCGGAGCTCCTGGGCTTGCCCGAAGGCGCTACGCCCCTGGCCCTGCTGTGCATCGGCCCGGTGCCCGCGTTCTACGAGGAGCCCATGCTGCAGCGTGAGCGTTGGGCGCGGCGCATGCCGCTGTCCGACGTGGTGTACGAGAATCGCTGGGGCGAGTCTGCGCTCTTCCTGGAAGGGCACGATACCCGCGGAGGACCAGAGGCAGACTGAGCCGGCAGCAGCCCGCATCAGGGATGCGCCGCAAGCCAGATGTCAGGTCTGGCCCGGCCAACTGGGGCACAATCCGGCCCTTGCCCGGCGCGCCACCTGCTGCAGCCGGAGCCGCAGGGAATGGGCGCCGCCGTGGTGCGGCGTCCCTTTGCAGCCGCTGCGATGATTTGATTTGTTTACGGGCTCCCCGGAGGGAGCCGCATTGAGAGAGAGTGATCCATGTCCGAATCCACGACCTTCAACCCCTCTGCATGCCATGGCGACGCAGAGCAGTCCATCCATTTCTGCGTTCCGAAGAAGGGCGCGGCCCAGCCCCAGAGCACGGGGCGCTGGCGCGTGGAGGACATTGAGGAGCTGTTCGAGCTGCCTTTCCCCGAGCTGATGTTCCGTGCCCAGCAGGTGCACCGCGAACATTTCGATCCCACCGAGGTGGAGCTGGCCACGCTGCTGTCGATCAAGACCGGCGGCTGCCCCGAGGACTGTGGCTACTGCCCCCAGTCGTCGCACTATGACACCGGCGTGGATGCCAGCAAGCTCATGGGCGAGGATGTGGTGCGCGAAGCGGCCGAGGCGGCCAAGGCCGCAGGGGCCACCCGCTTCTGCATGGGAGCGGCCTGGCGCTCGCCCAAGGACCGCGACATCGAGCAGGTGGTCACGCTCATCAGGACCGTCAAGGATGTGGGGCTGGAAGCCTGCTGCACTCTGGGCATGCTGACGCAGGATCACGCCGAGCGCCTGCGTGAGGCAGGTCTGGACTACTACAACCACAACCTCGACACCGCCCCCGAGAACTACGGCAACATCATCAGCACGCGCGACTACCAGGACCGGCTCGACACGCTGGAGAACGTGCGCAACGTGGGCGTGAGCGTGTGCAGCGGCGGCATCATCGGCATGGGCGAGAACCGTCGCCAGCGGGCCGAGCTGATCGGTCAGCTGGCCAACCTGCATCCGCGCTATCCCGAGAGCGTGCCGATCAACAATCTGGTCAAGGTCGAGGGCACGCCGCTGGCCGATGCCGAGGACATCGACCCGCTCGAATTCGTGCGCATGATCGCCGTGGCACGCATCACCATGCCCGAGGCACGGGTGCGCCTGTCGGCCGGTCGCCGCCAGATGCATGACACCACGCAGGCACTGTGCTTCATGGCCGGGGCCAATTCGATTTTCTATGGCGACAAGCTGCTCACCACCGGCAACCCCGACGTCGAGGCCGACCTGCAGCTCATCGAGCGGCTGGGCATGCAGCCCCGTCGACAGACCGAGCACGCCTGAGGCGTGGACGCGCGCCGTGAACAGGATCAGCCGCACCGCATGGGGTGACTGCAGGCGCGGAGCTGGCCTCGGGCGGCTTGCTGCACGGAGGCGGGCATGATGGGCCTGATCGGATGGTTCTGGAACGCCTCGGCTCCGGGCGTCCTGGCTCAGGGACTGGTGGCCCTGGTGGCGGCTGTGTGGCTGGCACTGGTCATCGATGCCTGGATCGGCGAGCCGCCACCCCGCTGGCATCCGGTGGTGTGGATGGGGCGCTATCTCACGCACGCAGGTGCCTGGCTGCAGGCGCAGGTGCGCCGGCCTGCCCCCGGCGCAGGAGGGGGAGCGGAGGCCGTCCCGCGCGATGGGCCGTCGCTGTGGCGCGGCAGCCTGGCCTGGTGGGCCGGAGCGCTGCTCGTGCTGGCCTGTGCCGGCCTGCTGCAGTGGGGACTGGCGCAGCTGCCTTGGGCATGGGGTGCCGTGCTGGCCGGTGTGCTGCTCAAGCCACTGCTGGCCTGTCGCATGCTGACGGACGAAGTCGGAGCGGTCGATGCGGCGCTGGCGCGGTCGCTGCCCGAGGGGCGGGCCCAGCTGGCACGCATCGTGAGCCGCGACGTGCAGGAGCTCGATGCCGCAGCGGTGCGCGAAAGCGCGATCGAGAGCCTGTCCGAGAATCTCAATGACTCGGTGGTGGCTCCTCTGTTCTGGTTTCTGGTGGCGGGTTTGCCCGGTGCGGCATTGTGGCGCTATGCGGACACGGCCGATTCCATGTGGGGCTATCGCGGGGTGCACCGAGGTCAGGTCTGGGAATGGGCCGGCAAGTGGGCGGCGCGCATCGACGATGTGCTGGCCTGGGTGCCTGCACGGCTGACGGCCCTGGTCTGGGTGCTGTCGGTGCCGGCCTGCTGGCACCGCGCGCTGGGAGCGCTGGTGCGGGAGGCCGGACGCACGCCCTCGCCCAACAGTGGCTGGCCCATGGCGGCTGCGGCCCTGGTGCTCGATGTGCATCTGCGCAAGCCGGGGGTCTACATCCTGCATCCGCAGGGCAGGGCACCTTTGCCGGGCGACATTGCCGTGGCCGTGCGGCTGGCACGGCATGTGGTGTATGGCGGCACTGCGGTGCTCAGCGTGATGGCACTCCTGACGGCGCTGGCCTGCCAGTGGGGAGCTCGCGCATGACGGCATCCCTGCCGATGGACGTGCGCTGCCATGGCGGCACGGATGCCCTGGGGGCGGCCCCGTGGGACTTCTCGACCAACAGCAATGCCGCAGGTCCCTGCCCCGGCGTGCGGGAGCGACTGGCGGCCGTGGATCCGACCCGCTATCCCGATCCGGCCTATGTGGCCCTGCGTGCCCGGCTGGCGCGGTTTCACGCGGTGGATGAGTCACGCATCGTCATCGGTGCGAGCGGCAGCGAGCTCATCGCCCGGCTCACGCAGTGGGCCTGTCGACAGGCACGGCTCCGGGCTCCGCAGGGCATGCCCACTGTGTGGCTGCCGCCGCATCACTATGTCGATTACGCCCGGCAGGCGGCCCTGCAGGGGGCATTGCCTGTGGACGATGTGCGTGCCGCCGCCCTGGTGTGGCTGTGTGCGCCTTCCAGCCCGCTGGGGCAGGCGCTCGTGCTGCCCGCGCACTGGGAGGCCCGCGATCCGAACGCTGTGGTCGTGCTCGACGGGGCCTATGCCCCGCTGACCCTCACTGAAGAGGAGGCAGCGCCGGGACTCGACCGCGACGCCGTCTGGCAGCTCTGGACGCCCAACAAGGCCCTGGGGCTGTGCGGACTGCGTGCAGCCTATGCCGTGGCACCTCGCGGGCTGCAAGCGCCGGCACTGGCAGCGCTGGTGGATCTGGCGCCCTCGTGGCCGCTGGGAGCGCATGGGGTGGCCCTGCTCGATGCCTGGACGCGGGACGACACCCAGCGCTGGCTGCAGCAGGCCCGCACCATGCTGCGCACATGGAAAGAGGCCCAGGTGGCCCAGCTCGAACAGGCCGGCTGGCGGGTGCGGCCCAGCATCGCCTCCTTTCTGGTGGCGCGGCCCCCCTGGCCGGCAGGGCACTCTCCGCAGGCGGTGCTGGGGGCGCTGCGTCGGTGTGGCATCAAGTTGCGGGACTGCACGAGCTTTGGTCTGCCCGGCGAAGTGCGGCTGTGTGTGCACACCCCGGAGGCCCGGAAGGCACTCGCACAGGCCTGGCAGAACATTCTGGAGGATGGAAATCCATGAGCACTTCCACCGGACACCGTCCGGCCCGCTGCCTGATGGTGCTGGGCTGCACCAGCAACGCCGGCAAGAGCTGGCTCACCACGGCCCTGTGTCGCTGGTATGCCAACCAGGGCCTGCGTGTGGCTCCCTTCAAGGCGCAGAACATGAGCAACAACGCCCGGGTAGTGGGCGGAACCGCGCAGCATCCCGATGGGGGCGAGATCGGCAGCGCCCAGTATTTCCAGGCGCTTGCTGCGCGCACGCAACCTGACGTGCGCATGAACCCGCTGCTGCTCAAGCCCGAGGCAGACACGCGCAGCCAGGTCGTGCTGCTCGGGCAGGTGCATCCCGAGCTCACCGCCATGGCCTGGCGTGAACGTCCCCGCCACACCTGGCCTGCCGTGGCCGAAGCACTCGACGCGCTGCGGGCAAGCCACGACCTGGTGCTCATCGAGGGCGCGGGATCGCCCGCCGAAATCAATCTCTACGCCAGCGACGTGGTCAACATGCGCGTGGCGCGTCATGCGCAGGCCCGCTGCCTGCTGGTGGCCGACATCGACCGCGGAGGTGCCTTTGCGCACCTCTACGGAACCTGGGCCCTGCTGCCCGAGTCGGACCGCGCCCTGATTCGGGGCTTCGTGCTCAACAAGTTCCGGGGCGATGCCCGGCTGCTCGCACCCGCCCCCGAGATGCTGCGCCAACGCACTGGCGTGCCGACGCTCGCCACGCTGCCCCTGTGGCGCGGACATGGCCTGCCGGAGGAGGATGGAGTCTTCGACGATGCCGGTGTGGGGCAGGCCCAGGGCGAGGCCACCCGGATCATCGCCATCGTGGCCTATCCGCACCTGAGCAACCTCGACGAATTCGAGCCGCTGCGCCAGCTGGCCGCCCTGCCGGGCAGCGGCGTGCGCCTGCGCTGGGTGCGTGATCCGGCTGCCCTGGGCGATCTGCAGCCCCATGACACGCTCATCCTGCCGGGCAGCAAGCACACCGCGGCCGATCTCCAGTGGCTGCGTGAACGCCGGCTCGATGCGGCCATCTGTGCCCATGCTGCGCGCGGCGGGCGGGTGCTCGGCATCTGTGGCGGTCTGCAGATGCTGGGCGAGGCAGTGATCGATACCGACGGGCTCGAAGGGGGCCCCGGAGCCCGCCATGCCAATGCGCCGGGACTCGGGCTACTGCCGCTGGTCACCCTGTTCACGGCACGCAAGACGGTACGCCACTGGTCCGGTGCCTTTGGCACCCGGCCGACCGAAGGCGCAAACAGCGAGGCTCCGGCCTGGCCTGGGGCCTGGTCCGCTCTCGCGGGCCAGCCGCTGTCGGGGTACGAGATTCACATGGGGCAGACCGCGCCGCATCCGGCCATGCTGCGCGCAGGGCACCAGGCAATGCCGGTGCTGGCCTCGGCTGCCGACGGCGCCGCTCCCCTGGGGTGGATCAACGGCGCGGCCACCGCCGCCAATCCGCATGTCGGCAACGTGCTCGGCCTGTACCTGCACGGCATGCTGGAGCATCCGCACATCCTGCAGGCGCTGTGGGGCGCTGCCCCGCCGCCGCTGGAAGAGACCTTCGAGCGCATGGCCGCCTTCGTCGAAACCCATTTCGGCGCCGAGACCCTGCACGCCCTCGTGCAGCCCTGACGCTGCTGCTCCCCTTCTTTTTTTCGAGGATGGATATCCGCATCATGCAAGACATCGAATTTGCTCCCGTTTCCGATCTGGACGATCCCGCGCTGCGCGACACGCTCCAGACCACCCTGGACCGCAAGACCAAGCCCGTCGGCTCGCTCGGACGGCTCGAAGGCATCGCCCTGCGCATCGGGCTGATCCTGCGCACCGCAGCGCCTGTGCTGGAATCTCCCCAGATGCTCGTGTGCGCCGGCGACCATGGCCTCGTCAAGCGTGGCGTCTCTGCCTACCCGCAGGACGTGACCTGGCAGATGGTGGAGAACTATCTTGCCGGCGGGGCAGCCGTCTCGGTGATCGCCCGTCAGAACGGCATTGCCCTGTCGGTGGCAGACTGCGGCGTCGCGCACGACTTTGCGCCGCGCGACCAGCTGCTCGTGCGCAAAGTCGGCTACGGCACGGCCGACTGCACCCAGGGCCCCGCCATGACCGACGACCAGTGCGCACTGGCCATCCGCAACGGGCAGACCCTCGTGCAGGCGCTGCCGGGCAATGCCCTCATGCTGGGCGAAATGGGCATCGGCAACACCTCGGCCGCCTCGCTCATTCTGGCGCGCCTGTGCCAGATCGACATCGCCGCCTGCACCGGCGCAGGCACCGGGCTCAACAACGCAGGCGTGCTGCGCAAGACCAACATCCTGCGGCAGGCCCTGACCGCCCATCCCGAGGCCACTGCGCCACTCGACGTGCTGGCCGCGTTCGGGGGATTCGAAATGGCCACCATGGTCGGCGCCATGCTGCAGGCAGCGGCCGAAAACCGCGTGATCCTGGTCGATGGCTTCATCGTCACCGCCGCCCTGATGGTGGCGGCCCGTGTCGAGCCCCGGGTGCTGCAGCGCTGCATTTTTGCCCACCGCTCCGGAGAGCCGGGCCACCAGTTCATGCTCGATGCCCTGGGAGCCAAGCCGCTCCTCGACTGGGGCATGCGGCTCGGCGAAGGCTCCGGCGCAGCCGTGGCCTGGCCCCTGCTGCAGTCGGCCTGCACCGTGCTGCGCGACATGGCCAGCTTCGACAGCGCCGGCGTATCGGACAAGAGCGCCTGACAACCCCCTTCAGACCAGCCCTGCCGCCCCCAGCACTGCTCCGGCCGCAATCAGCCACAGCAGGTGCACGCGGGTGCGCAGCACCAGCAGGATGGAGCCAGCGATCAGGAGCCACAGCCGCCAGTCGCGGGCCGGCTGGTCATACACCGACGCGAGCAGCCAGCCCGTCGACAGCAGCAGCGCCACCACCATGGGGGCCAGACCGGTCTTGAAGGCCCGCACCCCGGTGAGGTGGCGGTTGCGCTGGGCCCAGCGCGAGGCAAAGTACACCAGCACCCCGCTCGGCAGCAGCAGGCTCGCCAGCGCCAGCACCATGCCGCCCACCCCCAGCGCAAAGGCGGTGAGCCCGCCGGCTGCCAGGCCTCCGGCGGCATTGAGCCCCACATTCCAGCCCAGCATGCCGACGAACAGCAGGTTGGGTCCGGGGGCAGCCTGTGCAATCGCGATCGAGCTGCTGAACTGGGCATCCGTGAGCCAGTGGTGCTGCATGACGAAGAAGCGGTGCATGTCCGGGGCGAGTGTCATGGGGCCGCCCACGGCCAGCAGCGAAATCGACAGCAGATGCCAGGCAAAGGCGAGCCAGTCCGCCAGTGTGAGGTGCAGGATCATGGCTGCGCTCCCGATGAGGCGCTGCGCCGTGCCTGCGCCGTGCGCCACAGACGCCACCATGCCCAGCCCCACGCACTGCACCCCACCGTGAGCAGAATGCCCAGCAGCGGCAGGTGCAGCACCACCACTGCCACGAACGTCGCCGCCCCCACCACCGCACAGGCCATCTGTCCCATGGCATTGGTGCGCAGCGCCGGCACGAGCTTGAGCCCCGTGGCCGTGATGAGTCCGGCCGCCACGGCCCCCATGCCGCGCAGGGCACCCTGCACCGCCGGCAGATCCGCCAGACGCGCATACAGCACCGCCATGGCCAGCAGCGCCAGCATGGGCGCCAGCAGCATGCCAGCCACCGCCGCCAGTGCGCCCCGCCAGCCGAAGTAGCGCTCTCCCAGTGCCATCGTCAGATTGAGCGAATTCGGCCCGGGCAGAATCTGTGCCACGGCCCATTCCTCTACGAACTGTGCCGGCGTGTACCAGCGGTGCCGTTCCACCAGCTCGCGCTGCACGATCGCCATCACCCCGCCGAATCCCTGCAGCGACAGCGCCGTGCAGGCCATGAACAGGGCCCGGGGAGTGGCCGGACGTGCCGGTGCGTCGTCCGGCGGAGAGGCATCGGCGGACGGAGCGGACGTCAGGGAATCAGCGTGGAAGTCGGACATGGCGGCATTATCGGGCCGGACTCCGGGGGCTTCCTGCGCGGAGGTGGAAAGAAACGGGTATGCCCCTGTAGCCCATAATGCAGGCAGACGCGTGTTTCTTTTTCTCGACTACCGAATCCCCCTGCACCATGACCGATTCCTCCGATCCCATCGCCCTGCGTTCCCCTTCCCGTGACCTCTATACCGAGCCGGCCTGCGATCCCGCCACGCTCGCGCAGCTCGGGCCGCTGCGCCGCATGGCCGGGGTGTGGGAGGGCACCCGCGGGCTGGACGTGAAGCCCAAGGCCGACGGGCCGCGCAAGCAGGTATTCACCGAGCACATGGAGCTGCAGCCGATCGATCCGCAGACCAACGGCCCTCAGCTGCTCTTCGGGCTGCGCTACCACGTCTTCATCACCAAGCCCAACCAGGTCAAGACCTATCACGACCAGGTCGGCTACTGGCTCTGGGAGCCTGCCACCAGCACCGTGATGCACACGCTCACCATTCCGCGCGGGCAGGTGGTCATGGCCGGTGGCACGGTCGATCCTGATGCCGACACCTTCGAGCTGCGGGCACGGCTGGGCGATCCGGTCTGGGGCATCTGCTCCAATCCCTTCCTCGACAGCGCCTTTCGCACGCTGGAGTTCAAGGTGCGGGTGACCTTCAACTCCGACGGCACCTGGGGCTACGACGAGGACACCCTCATGCAGATCGCGGGGCAGGACGAGCTCTTTCACCACACCGACCGCAATCTGCTCCACAAGGTGGGCGAGCCTGGCCTCAATCCCCTGGTCGATCCTGCCGCCACGGCTGCGGCAGGCCCGACGGCTCCCCGCAGCTGACGCAGCCGCACGCCGGGCTGCCTTTGTGCAGGCCGACGCGTGGAGGTTCCACACAGCCTTCGCGCACAGAGCGGCTGCCCACGGAACCGGGGCAGATGCCGCCTCAGGAGCGGCGGGTGGGGGCTGGCGTCTTGGGCCGGTAGTCGCAGCAATCGGCCACTGCGCAGCGCCAGCATTCGGGCGTGCGGGCCTTGCAGACGTAGCGCCCCAGCAGGATCAGCCAGTGGTGGGCATGCTGGCGGTAGGCATCGGGCACCCGCTTGAGCAGCTTCTGCTCCACCGCGAGTGGTGTCTTGCCCGGGGCCAGTCCGGTGCGGTTGCTCACGCGGAAAATGTGGGTATCCACCGCGATGGTGGGCTCCCCAAACGCCACGTTCAGCACCACGTTGGCGGTCTTGCGGCCCACGCCGGGCAGGGATTCCAGCGCCTCGCGGTCTTCGGGGACCTGTCCTCCATACTGTTCCACCAGAATGCGGCAGGTGGCCAGCATGTGCCGCGCCTTGCTGTGGTAGAGGCCAATCGTGCAGATGTGTGCCTCCAGCCCCTCCAGACCCAGATCGAGCATCTCCTGCGGCGTGCGTGCCACGGCAAACAGCCCGCGCGTGGCCTTGTTCACCCCCACGTCGGTCGCCTGGGCAGAGAGCAGCACGGCCATCAGCAGCTCGAAGGCCGAATGGTATTCGAGCTCGGTGCGGGGCTCCGGGTTGGCGGCCTGGAGGGTGGAGAAGAAGCGGACGATCTGGTCTTTGGTCATGGTGGGTGAGGGGCGCGGAGGTCGCGGGAGAGGGCGGTTGGCGCTATAGTGCTCCTTTGCCGGACAGACGATTGTGGCATGGCTGCTGCGGGTGCGCCTGTTCGCCATGCCCACAGGAGTTTCCATGCAATTTGCCAACCGTCTGCTCCACTGCGAGACCTCTGCCATCCGTGAACTGTTCAAGCTGCTCGGCAAGCCCGGGGTGATCAGCTTTGCCGGCGGATTTCCCGACCCCGCCCTGTTCGATGTCGACGGGTTCCGGGCAGCTGCCACGGACGCGCTGGCCCAGTGGCCCGGAGCTGCACTGCAGTATGGTGCCACCGAGGGGTTCGCCCCGCTCAAGGAGCAGATCGCCGACTACTCCGACCGCAAGAGTGCCCCCCTCCAGCCCGACGACTTCATCATCACCACCGGCAGCCAGCAGGCCATTGACCTCATCGGCAAGTGCATGATCAATCCCGGTGACAAGGTCATCGTCGAGGGGCCGACCTTTCTGGCCGTCATCCAGGCATTCCGCCTGTATGGTGCGGAGGTCATCAGCGCCCCCATCGATGCCGACGGCGTCTGCACCGACCGGCTCGAAGCCCTCATTGCCGAGCATCGCCCCCGGCTGGTCTACCTGATTCCGACCTTCGGCAACCCCAGCGGAGCCACCCTCACGCTGGAGCGCCGGCTGCGCGTGCTGGAGCTCGCAGCCCAGTACGAGACCCTGGTGGTCGAGGACGATCCCTATGGCGACCTGTACTTCGATGCTCCGCCGCCCCCCAGCCTGCTCGCGCTCAGCGACCGGGTGCCGGGCAGCCGGGACTGGCTGGCCCACTGCGGCAGCCTGAGCAAGATCATGTCACCGGGCCTGCGGCTCGGCTGGCTGGTGGCGCCGCCCGAGCTGCTGGCCCGCGCAGTCATGTGCAAGCAGTTCAGCGACGCCAACACCAGCACCTACGCCCAGGCCACGGCAGCCGCCTACCTGCAGAGCAACCGCCTGCCGCAGGCCGTCACCCGAGTGCGCCAGACCTATGCCGCACGGGCACGCTGCATGGCCGAGGCCCTGCAGCGCGAGCTGGGCGATGCGGTGAGCTTCACGGCGCCCGGAGGCGGCATGTTCTTCTGGGTGCGGCTCACCGGCGCCCAGGGCCGGGAGCGCGATGCGGGTGTGCTGGCCCAGCGCGCCATCGAGCGGCTGGTGGCCTTTGTGCCCGGAGCTCCGTTCTTTGCCGAACACCCCGATCCCTCCTGCCTGCGCATGAGTTTTGCCACCTGTGACGAGGCACGCATCGAGGAGGGCATTCACCGCATGGCCCAGGCGCTGCAATCGGCCTGAAGCAGCCTGCTGCACGCAGGGAGCAGAGGGGGCGCCGGTGGTGGCTCAGAGGCTGGCGAGCCTGGCCCACCACAGCCGCAGGCGCAGCCCCCAGGGGGAGGTGAGTCCGACGGTCCGGGAGACGATCCGTCCATCCGGCCCGATGATGACGAAGCTGGGCGTGGCTTGCACCCCATAGAGCCGGGCCAGACCGCCATCGGCATCCGCCACGCTCTGCCAGCGCAGCCCCTGCCGGGACTCGAAGCGGGCCACATCGGCTGCGCTGCCCGACTGCAGGGCAATGGGCAGTACAGGGAAGCGCTGGATCAGCCCGTCCATGAGGGGTTCTTCGGCCTTGCACACCGGGCACCAGGTAGCCCAGAAATACAGCACCACGGCCTCCCCCCGGTGGCTGGCACGCCAGGCACCCAGCGTGCTCGGGGAGGACGCCATTCCCGCGCGGATCAGGACCGCATCCGGCGCCTGCCCGGTGCGCATGTGCCGCGTCTGCCAGACCTGCATGGCACCCAGGATCGCGACAATCAGCAGCAGCTTCACCAGCCAGCGCCTGCCGCGGCGGCGCCAGAAGCCGGCAGGCGGCTCGACACGCACCGCAGCGGGAGCGGACTCGGGAGTCTGTGGGGAAGGAGGCGGCATGGGCATGCAGCAGCAACCGGTATCCCCCACCACGCAGGCTGTTGCGTGCGGAGGAGGGGCATGGGCCTTGCTGCGTCAGTGAACCACTTCGAGCAGGCGATCGAGTCCGCCTTCGTTGATGGCCACCATGGCCTGCCGGCGCACGGCGGGCTTGGCGTGGAAGGCCACCGAGAGCCCGGCCTCGCCCATCATGCGCAGGTCGTTGGCACCGTCGCCGATGGCGATGGTGCGGTCGGCAGGCAGTCCCATCAGGGTGGCGACTTCCAGCAGCGTACGGGCCTTCTCGTTCCCGTCACAGATGTCCCCCCAGGGCTGGTCGATCATCCGGCCGGTAAGGTGGCCGTCGACCACTTCGAGCAGGTTCGAGCGGGTGAAATCCAGTCCCAGCCGCTGGCGAATGCGCTCGGTGAAGAAGGTGAAACCACCCGACACCAGCAGGGTCTTGAGCCCCGCCTGCTGGCAGGCACGCACCAGCGTCTCGGCGCCGGGATTGAGGCGCAGACGCTCGTCGTAGATTTTCTGCAGGGCTGCCTCGGGCACGCCTGCGAGCAGGGCCACGCGCTGGCGCAGGCTTTCCTTGTAGTCGCTGATGATGCCCTGCATGGCGGCCTCGGTGATGGCAGCCACTTCTTCCTTCTTGCCCACGGCCGCGGCAATCTCGTCCACGCACTCGATGTTGATGAGGGTGGAGTCCATGTCAAAGGCAATCAGACGGTAGTCCGACAGGCGGGCATGGGGCGGTTGTTCGCGGACGACGAGGGTGGGTTCGGTACTCATGGGGGCAGTCTCTGAAAGGTCAGACAGAAGGAATGGATGCTGGCCCGATTGTAGAAGCATGCAGAGGAGCGGGCGCATGCCTTCTGGCGGATCGACCCTGCGGAGCGCATGGGGAGAGGCGCATGCAAAACAGGCCGGCCCCGTCGGGACCGGCCTGCTGGAAGGACCGCTTGCCGTGTGTGGTGCGCGGCGTGGGCGTCAGGCGTTGGCTTCGCGGCGCAGTGCGGGGAACAGGATCACGTCCCGGATGCTGGGGCTGTCGGTGAGCAGCATCATGAGCCGGTCGATGCCCACCCCGCAGCCGCCCGTGGGGGGCATGCCGTATTCGAGCGCGCGCACGAAGTCGGCGTCGTAGTACATGGCCTCGTCGTCGCCGCTTTCCTTGGCGGCCACCTGGGCCTGGAAGCGGGCAGCCTGGTCCTCTGCGTCGTTGAGCTCGGAGAAGCCGTTGGCCATTTCACGGCCGGTGATGTAGAGCTCGAAGCGTTCGGTCACGTCGGGGTTGGCGTCGTTGGCACGGGCGAGCGGACTGATCTCGGTGGGATGCTCCATGATGAAAGTGGGTTCCCAGAGCTGCTCTTCCACGGCTTCCTCGAAGTACATGACCTGCAGGGACGGCAGGCTGCGCTGGCTCAGGCGATCCTTCTCCTCGCTCATGCCCAGGCGCTTGAGGGCGCTGATGAGCCATGCCGGATCGTCCACGTGCGCACCGGCCTCGGTGTAGGCATGGATCGCCTCGCGGATGGTCATGCGGGCAAAGGGCTTGGCGAGATCGACCTCGCGTCCCTGGTAGGTAAGGGCCAGCGTGCCGCAGGCATGGCGTGCCGTGTCGCGGATCAGCTCCTCGGTGTAGTCCATGAGGTCACGGTAGTTCCAGAAGGCCGAGTAGAACTCCATCATGGTGAATTCCGGGTTGTGCCGGACACTGATGCCTTCGTTGCGGAAGCTGCGGTTGATCTCGAACACGCGCTCGAAGCCGCCGACGATCAGGCGCTTGAGGTACAGCTCGGGCGCGATGCGCAGGAACATGTCCTGGTCGAGCGCATTGTGGTGCGTGACAAAGGGCTTGGCATTGGCCCCCCCTGGAATGGGGTGGAGCATGGGGGTCTCGACTTCCAGAAAGCCGTGGCGCGTCATGAATTCGCGCAGCCCCGAAATGGCCTTGCTGCGGGCAGTGAAGCGCTGGCGCGCCGCCTCGTCCATGATCAGGTCGACATAGCGCTGGCGGTATTTGACTTCCTGATCGGCCACGCCGTGGAACTTGTCCGGCAGCGGGCGCAGGCTCTTGGTGAGCAGGCGGATCGAGGTGGCATGCAGCGACAGCTCGCCGGTGCGCGTCTTGAACAGATAGCCCTCTGCGGCCAGGATGTCGCCCAGATCCCAGCGCTTGAATTCGGCGTACACGCCTTCGCCCACTGCGTCGCGGGTGACGTAGATCTGGAAGCGGCCCGTGGCGTCCTGCAGGGTGGCGAAGCTGGCCTTGCCCATGACGCGCTTGAGCATCATGCGGCCTGCAATGCTGGCAGGGATCTTCTTGCCTGCCTCGATCTCGGCCTCGAACTCTTCCTTGCTCTTGCCGTCGAGCGCCACGATCAGGTCAGCGGCACGGTCGCTGGGCTTGAAGTCGTTCGGGAAGGCCACTCCCTTGCCTTCTGCCTGTGCTGTACGCAAAGCCTTGAGTTTTTCGCGGCGTTCGGCAATCAGTTGGTTTTCGTCGACGGCAGGAGTGGAGGGGGGGAGGCTGTTCTGGGTCATGGAAAAGACGACAGGCGGCCATGCAAGAAGATCAGGGCCGCCTGAAAATGGGGCAAAAGAGCTATTCTAGAGCCTGTGAGCCCGCTGCAACCGCTCGGGCGCGGGCATGTTGCATCGCCAGGGGCAGCCACCTGTCGCGCCAGGGCATGAAAAAGCCCGCCGGGAGGTCTCCGGGCGGGCCTGCAGGGCAGAAGGCAGAATCAGGCTGCGGTTTCGACGCTGTCCGTCACCACGGCATCGGCCGGCATGCGCTGCAGCATGGCCAGCGTGCGGGCAATGGTGGGGCGCAGCTCGCGCCGGTCGCAGATCATGTCGATCGCGCCCTTCTGGAGCAGGAACTCTGCGCGCTGGAAGCCTTCGGGGAGCTTGACGCGCACGGTGTTCTCGATCACTCGCGGACCCGCAAAGCCGATCAGGGCCTTGGGCTCGGCGATCACGACATCGCTCACAAAGGCAAAGCCCGCACTCACGCCGCCCATGGTTGGATCGGTCAGCACGCTGATATAGGGCAGACGCTGCTTGGCCAGCCGCGTGAGCGCGGCATTGGTCTTGGCCATCTGCATGAGCGACAGCAGGCCCTCCTGCATGCGTGCGCCGCCCGTGGCGGTGAAGCAGATGAAGGGAACCTTCTGGGCGATGGCGTGTTCCACGCCCCGCACGAAGCGCTCGCCCACCACGCTGCCCATGCTGCCGCCCATGAAGTCGAAGGAGAAGCAGGCCACCACGGCGTTCACGCCACAGATGCTGCCTCCCATGACGATGAGGGCATCGGTCTCATGGGTGGATTTCTGCGCTTCCTTGAGACGGTCGGGGTACTTGCGGCTGTCCTTGAACTTGAGCGCATCGACCGGCACCACTTCCTGGCCAAGCTCGTAGCGACCTTCGGGGTCCAGAAAGGCATCGAGGCGGGCCCGCGATCCGATGCGGTGATGGTGGCCGCAGTGGGGGCAGACGTTCTGGTTCTTTTCCAGATCGCTGCGGTAGAGCACGGACTCGCAGCTCGGGCACTTGATCCACAGACCTTCGGGCATCGTGGTGCGACGCTCGCCGGACGTGGGGGTCTTGGTGGCCTTGGGAGGCAACAGTTTTTCCAGCCAACTCATGGATGACGTACTTTCTCGAAAGGATGGCGCATTATGCATCGACCGCTTCGCGGATGCCTTGCAGAAAACTGGCGGCCTTCTCGGCAATGGCAGCTCCGCTCTGGTCGCCGATGAGCTGCAGGATGCGGCTGCCGATCACCACGGCATCGGCGTGTTCGGCAATGGCGCGGGCCGTGGCCGCATCCCGGATGCCGAAGCCCACTCCCACGGGAATGGACACATGCTGGCGGATATGCGGGATGGCGCGGGCCACTGCCGAGGTGTCGAGCGCGCCCGAGCCCGTCACGCCTTTGAGCGAGACGTAGTACACATAACCGGTCGCCAGCCGGGCAATCTGCTCCATGCGGGCATCGGTGGACGTGGGTGCCAGCAGGAAGATGAGGTCCATGCCGTGCTCCCGCAGGTCCTGGGCAAAGGTGGCGCACTCTTCGGGCGGGTAGTCCACCACCAGCACCCCATCGACTCCCGCAGCGGAGGCTGCGTGCACGAACGGGCCGTGTGCCGGCTCCCCCTCACGGGCACCGTGATGGAGGTTGTAGGCCTCGATTGAATTGGCATAGCCCATGAGCACGACGGGCGTGTGCCCATTTCCCTCGCGGAAGATGCGCACGGCGTCGAGCACCTGCGCGAGGCCTGTGCCGTTGGCAATGGCCTTCTCGCCGGCAGCCTGGATCACGGGGCCATCGGCCATGGGGTCGGAGAAGGGAATCCCCAGCTCGATGATGTCTGCCCCGCCTCGCACCAGTGCGTGCATGAGGTCGGGCGTGCAGCCCGCTTCGGGAAAGCCGGACATCACATAGGGAATGAGGGCCTTGCGGCCCTGGGCCTGCAGGTGGGCAAAAGTGGTCTGGATGCGGCTCATGATCAGGCTCCCTTGACGGTGAGACCGCGCATCGAGGGGCGGTCGTAGAAGTCGACGCCGGACAGGTCGGCGACGGTGCCGATGTCCTTGTCGCCGCGGCCCGACAGGTTCACCAGAATGCTCTGGTCGGGGCGCATGGTCGGCGCAAGCTTCATGGCGTAGGCAATGGCGTGGCTGGATTCGAGGGCCGGGATGATGCCCTCGGTGCGGCAGAGATAGTGGAAGGCGTCGAGGGCCTCGCGGTCCGTGATGCCCACGTATTCGGCACGACCGGTATCCCGCAGCCAGGCATGCTCGGGACCCACGCCGGGATAGTCGAGGCCTGCACTGATGCTGTGCGTTTCGGTGATCTGACCATTGGCATCCTGCAGCACATAGGTGCGGTTGCCGTGCAGCACACCCGGCTCGCCCTTCTGCAGCGAGGCGGCATGCTTGCCGCTGTCGAGTCCCTGACCAGCCGCCTCCACCCCGATGAGGCGGGTCTGCGCATGGTCTATGTAGGGGTAGAAGATGCCCATGGCATTGCTGCCGCCGCCCACGCAGGCCACCACCGCATCGGGCTGGCGGCCTTCGTTCTGCTCGGGCATCTGCTCCAGGCACTCCTGCCCGATCACGCTCTGGAAGTCCCGCACCATGGCCGGATACGGATGCGGCCCTGCGACCGTGCCGATGATGTAGAAGGTGTTGTCCACGTTGGTCACCCAGTCGCGCATGGCTTCGTTAAGGGCGTCCTTGAGCGTGCGACTGCCGGATTCGACCGGCACCACGGTGGCGCCCAGCAGGTTCATTCGGTACACGTTGGGGGACTGGCGCTTCACGTCCTCGGCGCCCATGTACACCACGCATTCCAGGCCATAGCGGGCACAGATCGTGGCGGTTGCCACCCCGTGCTGGCCGGCCCCCGTCTCGGCAATGATCCGGGGCTTGCCCATGCGGCGAGCCAGCAGGGCCTGCCCGATGGTGTTGTTGATCTTGTGCGCGCCCGTGTGGTTGAGGTCTTCGCGCTTCAGATAGATGCGTGCCCCCCCCATTTCGCGGCTCATGCGTGCAGCATGGTAAATGGGCGAGGGGCGCCCTACGAAGTACTTGAGCTCGCGCTGGAACTCGGCGATGAACTCGGGGTCCTCGCGGTAGTGCGCATAGGCCGCGCGCAGCTCCTCGATGGCATGGGTCAGGGTTTCGGAGATGAAGGCGCCACCGTAAGGGCCAAAGTGGCCGTGGGCGTCGGGTTGGGAATAGCTGGACATGAAAAGATGCTCGAAAACGAATACGGGGCGATGCGATGACCGAAGGCAACAGGCTCCGGGCCAGCGGCCGGTGCATCGAAAAGGTGGGGGGAGTGCCAGATCGCAGTCGCACGCAGGCCTCCATGGGCGATGCATGTACAGCGGCCAGGGCCGCCACACTCACGCAGAAGGAGTGTGAGCGTGATCGGCTGCGCGGACAGCAGCCATGAAGGCGCGGATCCTGTCGGCATCCTTGATGCCCTTGGCCTTTTCCACGCCGGAGCTCACATCCACCGCGGGAGCCTGACAGCGCTCACGCAGCAAACGGATGCCATCGCCCACGTTTGCAGGCGTCAGTCCACCACTCAAGACGAGGGGAGCGTTGACGTTTGTTGGAAGCTGTGACCAATTGAATGCCTTGCCGCCACCGCCATACCCCTCGACCTGTGCGTCGAGCAGGATGGCCTGGGCATGAGAATAGCGCTGTCGAAATTCTAGCAAGTCGAATGGCGGCGCGCCATCGGCCGGCACGAGCGGAATACGCGCAGCGCGCAGATAGGCGCGTCGCCCATGGTGCGTCACGGCATCGCACCGCTCCGGGGTCTCGTCGCCGTGAAACTGCCAGGTGGCGTGCGGAATCGCCTGTGCAGCGGCCTCCAGCAGAGCATCGTCGGCATTCACGAACAGCAGCACCGGCGTCACGAAAGCCGGCAGTCTCCGGGCCAGTTCGGCCGCACGATTCACCGTGACGGCTCGGGGGCTGGGTGCATACAGCACAAAGCCCACGGCATCCGCACCGGCCTGCACCACGGCATCCACGTCCGCTTCGCGGGTGAGTCCACAGATCTTGACGCGGGTACGCATGGAGGCTCCTGAAGAAAAGAAGAGGGGCACGAAGCCAGGCAGGGATCAGGCGGCGGAATGCGCTGCACCACCGGTAGGCGGTGCTTCCTGTTCCTGTCCGCCTGGCAGCCAGTCGAAGGCCGCCGTGCGCGCGGGCAGCTGCCAGTGTGCATCATAGAGGGGGCCCGCAAAGTACAGGCCATCGGGGGCGAAGGTGGGGGCGGCGGCATCGCGGCTGCGTGCGGCCAGAACGTCCTCGATCCATTCGGGCGGGCGGTTGCCCTGTCCCACCGCGATCAGGCACCCCATGATGTTGCGGATCATGTGATGCAGAAAGGCGTTGCCCTCGAACTCGAAGCGCCAGTAGGCGCCATGGCGGCTGATGCCGATGCGGCGCAGCGTCTTGATCGGGCTCAGGGCCTGGCAGGCCGCTGCGCGAAAAGACGAAAAATCGTGCTCGCCGAGCAGCTTGTCCGCTGCGGCGCGCATGGCTGCGGCATCCAGCGGCCGGAACACCCAGCCCACTCGTCCGGCCTCCAGGCTCGGACGCACGGCAGCTTCCATGAGAATGTAGATGTACCGCCGCCCCGTGGCACAGGCCCGCGCATGGAAATCCACTGGGACCTCGGCGGCCCACTGCACTGCGATGTCGGGCGGCAGAAAGGTGTTGGTGCCGCGCACCCACGACATTGCCGGGCGCTGCAGGAGGGTGTCGAAATGCACGACCTGCATCAGTCCGTGTACCCCTGCATCGGTGCGGCCGGCGCACAGCGTATGGACAGGGGGGCCATCCGTGAAGCGCTGCAGCGCCTGCTGCAGCCGGTCCTGCACGGTACGGCCATCCGGCTGACTCTGCCAGCCGGCATAGGCGGTGCCGAGATAGCTGATTCCCAGGGCGATGCGCATGGGGACGAGCGACCTGGGCTCAGGCGCCGTGCGCTGTGCGAGCGGGAGTGCGAGCTGCCGCAGCCGGGCGGAACAGCGCATGGCGGATCCGCATGCCGGCACGCACATGGTGGTGGGCGAACCAGCCCTGGTTCATCTCCAGCACATAGCGCACCGGGCGGGCCGAACAATGGTTGGTCTCGGTCATGGGCTGCATGTCTTCCAGGTTCACGATGGTGCCGTCATCGGCCACGAACGCGGCCGTCAGCGGCAGGCGCGTGTTGCGCATCCAGAAGCACTGAATGCCGGGGCGGTCAAACAGAAACAGCATGCCTTCGTTGGCCGGCATGCGGGTGCGGTACATGAGACCGGTTTCTTTCTCGAGCTCGGTGCGCGCGAGCTGCACACTGAAAGACTGCCGGCCCACCTGCATGGTGGCCCGGGGCAGGTGCATCTGGGGCGTGCCCACCGGAGAGACGGGAATCTGGGCGCATGCGGCCGTGGCAAGCGTCAGCAGCACCGAGGAGACGAAAGAGCGGATGGTTTTCATGGCAGACAGGAAAATGGGGACGGACTGCTGCAGCAGGGCTGCATCAGTCAGGGTGCCTGCATTGTAGGCGTGCCTCCCCCAGCCGTCAGACATGAAAAAACCCGCCTGCGCGTGAGCGCAGACGGGTCTTTTCATGAAGAAGCCGGTGTGCTTACTTGGAAGCAGCAGCCTTGGCAGCAGGAGCCTTCTTGGCCACAGCCTTCTTGGCAACCTTCTTAGCAGGAGCCTTCTTGGCAGCCTTGGCGGGAGCAGCCTTGGAAGCAGCAGCAACCGGAGCGGAAGCAGCAGCAAAGGCACCAGCGGTGAAACCAGCAGCGATCAGAGCAGCAACGATCTTTTTCATTTCATTCATCCTTGAGTGGGGTTGTAAACGGTGCCCTTGTTACAGGGCAGATCGGAGTGTACGCCTACAGTCAGGAAATTGACAGGCCCCCCCTTTTTTTTTGCGAAAAAACGCCGGGGCGGTGTTTTGTAGCCACACCCGCAGCCGTTCCAGTCCACGCGAATCAGGGGCTGTGTGTCTCGATCGCAAACGCGAGAAACCCCGGGGTGCAATCCGTGCGAGGGGCATCCGACTGCCAGGGGCGGGATTACCCGGCTCTGTAAGGGTGGGCAAGGCTTTTGTCGATAGAATTCCCGGTTGGATGCGCGGCCTGACCGGGGCTGCAGCATGCCGTTTGCACACAAGTCTGCTAATAACCACACCGGAGCAACCATGTATCAGCATATCAAAGTGCCCGCAGAGGGCCAGAAAATCACCGTCAACACCGATATGACGCTGAATGTCCCCAACAATCCGATCATTCCCTACATCGAGGGAGACGGAACGGGCTTCGACATTACTCCGGTGATGCTCAAGGTGGTGGACGCTGCCGTCGCCAAGGCCTACGGCGGCGAGCGCAAGATCCACTGGATGGAAGTGTATGCAGGGGAAAAGTCCACCAAGGTGTACGGCCCCGACGTGTGGCTGCCCCAGGAAACCCTGGACGCCGTGCGCGATTATGTCGTGTCCATCAAGGGCCCGCTGACCACGCCCGTGGGCGGTGGCATCCGTTCGCTGAACGTGGCTCTGCGTCAGGAACTCGACCTGTATGTGTGCCTGCGCCCGATCCAGTATTTCGACGGCGTGCCCTCTCCCGTCAAGGAACCGCAGAAGACCAACATGGTCATCTTCCGTGAAAACAGCGAAGACATCTACGCCGGCATCGAATTCGAAGCCGGCTCCGAAAAGGCCCGCAAGCTCATCAGCATCCTGCGCGAGGATTTCGGCGTCACCAAGATCCGCTTCCCGGAAACCTCCGGCATCGGCATTAAGCCCGTGTCCCGCGAAGGCACCGAGCGCCTGGTGCGCAAGGCCATCCAGTACGCAATCGACAACGACAAGCCCAGCGTGACCCTGGTGCACAAGGGCAACATCATGAAGTTCACCGAAGGTGGCTTCCGTGACTGGGGTTATGCCCTGGCCCAGAACGAATTCGGCGGCGAGCTCATCGACGGCGGCCCCTGGATGAAGATCAAGAACCCCAAGACGGGCAAGGATATCGTCGTCAAGGACAGCATCGCCGACGCCTTCCTGCAGCAGATACTGCTGCGCCCGGCCGAGTACAGCGTCATTGCCACGCTCAACCTCAATGGCGACTATGTGTCTGACGCACTGGCAGCCCAGGTGGGCGGCATCGGCATTGCCCCGGGCGCCAACCTGAGCGACAACGTGGCCATGTTCGAGGCCACCCATGGCACGGCTCCCAAGTACGCCGGCAAGGATTACGTGAACCCCGGTTCCGAAATCCTCTCCGCCGAAATGATGCTCCGCCACATGGGCTGGACCGAAGCAGCCGACCTCATCATCAGCAGCATGGGCAAGTCCATCAAGAGCAAGAAGGTCACCTATGACTTTGCACGCCTGATGGAAGGCGCTACCCAGGTCAGCTGCTCTGGGTTCGGTCAGGTCATGATCGACCACATGTAAGACGGACCTTCTCCGCGCCTGCTCTGTGGCGGCGTGGGGCATTTCCCCGGGAAGGCATGGCATTCTGCGTGTCTTCCCTGTACCCGGATAGGCAGCAGCCTGTCCGGGTTTTTTTATGCCTGTGTGCTTGTCGCCAGTCGTGCAGCGCCAGAGGGGCCTGTAGGGCGTGACCGGTCGAACGCGGGACCATGGTCAGGACACTTGCCTCCAACATCGGCAGTTCGCAGGCAGCGCGCAGCACAAGAGGCACTGCTCCCGGCGAAGGAGGTGCCTCTTTGTCTGTCGTGGCGCGTAGAGAGGAGGGGATGGAGGAGCGCCGCGAGGGCGGACCAGGAACCGATGGGCAAACAGCCCTTGTCATGCAGTTGGGGCAGAGAAAGTCGGGTCAGAGAATTCCGTGTTCTCTGGCGCTCTTTTCTGAATGTTCACGTGAAACTGCGTGGAGAAATTTTCTGTTTCCCGGTCAGCCTATCATCATCGGCTTTGGCATCAATATGCCGGAGCGGGGAAAGCAGGGGGAAAATACGTATCGGTATTTACCGAAGCATCGGAATGGGGCGCAGATTCACCAGAAGTGCTCGAAAAAGCATCGTGCTGGTGCGTTTTTTCTTCCACGGGTTGAATATCCCGAGCATGCACTCCTTTGGGGCCTTCGTGCAATTCATATTGGACACGCATGCCCGGCTTGAGACTTTTGTATCCATCCATCAGGATGGCGGTGAAATGCGCAAAGATATCATCGCCTCCGTCATCCGCCTGGATGAATCCATATCCTTTTGCATCACTGAACCATTTGACCGTGCCAATGCTCACGATTTTCTCCTGTCACGTATGGCATATGGGAAGAACCTTGTTACATGCGAGATGCTATCAGTAAAAAGAATGAAAGCAGGGGCGGCAAATGACCATCGCGGAAAGCTTGCGCGAGGTCATGGAATGCTCCGTCCTTCCTCGTCAGGCGCTGCCTGTGTTCGCCAGAGAGAAATTTGTCATATCCATGACAAACAGGGAGGCGTTACATGCATTTGGGGTGCCTGTTTGTCATGATGCGAAATTTCGAGGGGCGAGGCTCGTAAAGACGGGCATGCTGAAGGCTTCCAGACAAGGGGGGGAGAAGAGAAGAGGGGCGTCTCTTTATCGCAACAAACAGGGGCGAATGGGCAGAGGGAGGTGCTGGGCGAAGGGGACGCCGGTACCAGGCGGGCACGCGGGATTGAATCACGGGACAATGGCGCCATCTCTGTTTCATGCATCCACGTCGAGTGGTGGAAGTGCATCCGGGGGCCACGGGGGTCTTCGGAAATTTTCTGCTGCTCTGGACGTGCGCTGCCGTCTTTTCCATGTCTGACATCGTTCTTGCCCAAGCTCCCTTTCGTCCCGCATCTCCGGCCAAGACTACCCCGCTGGTCGAGGATGGGGATGCAGTTGCCGTTCGTCCACGCCGGCTGGAGGTGCAGCCTCCGTCGATGTTCCAGGTGGTGCTGCTCAACGACGACTTCACGCCCATGGAGTTTGTCGTGCTGATTCTGCAGGACTTCTTCGGCAAGGATCGCCAGGCGGCCACGAGCATCATGCTCAAGGTCCATACCGAGGGGCGGGGAATCTGTGGCGTGTTCACGCGCGACATCGCGGAAACCAAGACGGGGCAGGTCATGGAGGCGGCCCGGGCGGCCGGACATCCGTTGCAGTGTGTGTGCGAGCCCGTTGAATAAGGATTGCGGACACCCATATCTCTACCAGGGCGCGAGGGTTTCCAACCCCCGGCTGCAATCCCTGTAATATGGGGGTGCCGGTCAGCCATGTCCCCTTGGGCGAAAGGAAAGAAATGATTGCACAAGAGCTTGAAGTTACCCTGCACATGGCGTTTGTCGAGGCTCGTCAGCAGCGCCATGAGTTCCTGACCGTGGAGCATCTGCTGCTCGCCTTGCTGGACAACCCCACGGCCAGTGAGGTTCTGCATGCCTGCGCGGCCAACGTGGATGATCTGCGCACGTCCCTCACCAATTTCATCAAGGACCACAGTCCTCAGCTGCCTGGCACCGAAGAGGTGGATACCCAGCCGACGCTGGGCTTTCAGCGCGTGATCCAGCGCGCCATCATGCACGTGCAGAGCACCGGCAATGGCAAGAAGGAAGTCACCGGCGCCAACGTGCTCGTGGCGATCTTCGGCGAAAAGGATTCCCATGCCGTGTACTACCTGCACCAGCAGGGCGTGACCCGTCTCGATGTGGTCAACTACATCGCGCACGGCATTCGCAAATCCGGCGAAGGCGAGGAGCCTGCCAAGCCCGAGGAAGGCGCTGCCGCAGACAGCGGCGAGGAAGGACCGGGCGAGCGTGCCGAGAAGGGCTCGGTGCTCGAACAGTTCACCCACAACCTGAACCAGGCTGCGCGGGAGGGCAAGGTCGATCCGCTCATCGGTCGCGATGCCGAGGTGGAGCGCGTGATCCAGATTCTCTGCCGCCGGCGCAAGAACAACCCGCTCTTGGTCGGCGAGGCAGGCGTGGGCAAGACGGCCATTGCCGAGGGGCTCGCGTGGCGCATCACTCAGGGGAGTGTGCCGGAAGTCCTGGCACAGGCAGAGGTCTATGCGCTCGACATGGGGGCACTCCTGGCCGGCACCAAGTACCGGGGCGACTTCGAGCAGCGGCTCAAGGCCGTGCTCAAGGCACTCAAGGAAAAACCCGAGGCCGTGCTGTTCATCGACGAGATTCATACCCTCATCGGCGCAGGTGCTGCATCGGGTGGGACCATGGATGCGAGCAACCTGCTCAAGCCGGCCCTGTCGAGCGGACAGCTCAAGTGCATCGGCGCCACCACGTTCAACGAATACCGTGGCATCTTCGAGAAGGACGCCGCGCTTTCTCGTCGGTTCCAGAAGGTCGATGTGGCCGAGCCCAGCGTCGAGCAGACCGTGGACATTCTCAAGGGGCTCAAGTCCCGGTTCGAGGAGCACCACAACGTCAGGTACGCCAATGCTGCGCTGCAGGCAGCCGCCGAGCTGAGTGCGCGCTACATCAATGATCGCCAGCTGCCCGACAAAGCCATCGATGTGATCGACGAAGCGGGTGCTGCGCAGCGCATTCTGGCGCCAAGCAAGCGCAAGAAGACCATCGGCAAGGGCGAGATCGAGGACATCGTGGCCAAGATCGCGCGCATTCCGCCGGCCAGCGTGAGCAGCGACGACCGGGGCAAGCTCCAGACGCTCGAACGCGACCTCAAGAGCGTGGTGTTCGGGCAGGACAAGGCGCTGGAAGTGCTGGCGGGAGCCGTCAAGATGGCGCGTTCCGGGCTGGGACGGCGCGACAAGCCCATCGGGGCCTTCCTGTTCAGCGGGCCCACCGGGGTCGGAAAGACCGAGGCGGCACGCCAGCTGGCCTACATTCTGGGCGTGGATCTCGTGCGCTTCGACATGTCGGAGTACATGGAGCGCCATGCGGTGAGCCGCCTGATCGGTGCACCTCCCGGATACGTGGGATTTGACCAGGGGGGGCTGCTGACCGAACAGATCAGCAAGAAGCCGCACTGTGTGCTGCTGCTCGACGAGATCGAGAAGGCGCATCCCGACATCTTCAATGTGCTGCTGCAGGTCATGGACCACGGCACGCTCACGGACAACAACGGGCGCAAGGCCGACTTCCGCAACGTGGTCATCATCATGACGACCAATGCGGGAGCCGAGACCATGAACAAGTCGACGATAGGCTTCACCACCAAGCGCGAGAGCGGAGACGAGATGGCCGACATCAAGCGGCTGTTCACGCCCGAGTTCCGCAACCGGCTCGATGCCATCGTGAGCTTCAAGCCGCTTGATGAGCAGGTCATCCTGCGGGTGGTGGACAAGTTCCTGCTCCAGCTCGAGCACCAGCTCATGGAAAAGAAGGTGGAAGCCACCTTCACCGATGCGCTGCGCAAGCATCTGGCCAAGAAGGGATTCGATCCCCTCATGGGGGCACGTCCCATGCAGCGGCTGATCCAGGACACCATCCGCAAGGCACTGGCCGACGAGCTGCTCTTTGGCCGGCTCACCGACGGGGGGCGTGTCACCGTGGACTACGACGAGAAGCAGGCCGACAACAACGGCATCGTGCTCGATATCCAGCCCCTGCCGCGCAAGGAAAGCACCCGTCCAGGCAAGGCCGAGCCCGAGGAGCAGGTGCCGGCAGACTGACGCGCGCCGCTTCGGGTCTCCTGCCCAGGCCAGCCGCTTTGTGCGGCTGGCCTTTTTTCATGTTTCATTCAGGCATACTGCGCAGATGCAAGCCGAGATTTCATCCCCTTCTGCTGCGCCGGTGCACACGGAATCCGTGCAGGCGACGCAGGCAGCGCACGTTCCGGTGCCCCACTCCGACAGGGGCTCATCCCCTTCTTCCTCCATGCCCCTGCTTGATGTGCGCGGTCTGCAGCGCATGCAGGTGGGCCCGGTGCACCTGCAGGTGCAGGCCGGGGAGTGCGTGTCGCTCATGGGGCATTCCGGGGCGGGCAAGAGTGTGTTTCTGCGCATGGTGGCCGATCTGGATCCCCATGGCGGGGATGCGGCACTGGCCGGAGAGGCCTGTTCGGCCATGCCGGCGCCACATTGGCGCCGACAGGTGACCTATGTGGCGGCCGATTCGGGCTGGTGGGAGGAGACGGTGGCGCCCCATTTTGCAGCGGATTATGACTTTGCGGCCATGCTGCCTGCAGTGGGCATCAGCGCAGAGGCGAGTGCCTGGCCTGTGGCGCGGCTGTCCACTGGCGAGCGCCAGCGCATGGCCCTGCTGCGGGCGCTGCGGCCGGGAGTTCGGGTGCTGCTGCTCGATGAACCGACTTCGGGACTGGACCCGGATTCGATCGAACGGGTGGAGGGGCTGTTGCGCAGCCATCTGGCGCAGGGGGGTGCCATTGTCATGGTGACCCATGACCAGCGGCAGGCCGACCGCATGGCGCAGCGGCAGTTTCGGATTGAGAACGGACAGATCACGGAGGTGCGGGCATGACGGGCGAAGCGCTGATTTCCACAACGGACCTGGCCATCAGCTCGGCGCTGCTGCTCGCCAATGCCGGCATTTCGCTGGCGCTGCGTCTGGGGGTGGCGCGATCGCTGCTCGTGGCCGCTGTCCGGGCGCTGGTGCAGCTTCTGCTGGTGGGCATGGTGCTGCGCACGGTGTTTGCCCTGCAGTCGCCCTGGCTCATCGGGCTGGTGGCGCTGTTCATGTTCGCATCGGCGAGCCGCGAGGTGTATGCGCGCCAGCAGCGCAAGCTCAAGGGGCTGTGGGGCTTCGGCATCGGAGCGGGAACCACCATGGTGGCCATGGTGCTGGCCACCTTTCTGGGGTTGCTGGTGCTGCGGCCGCACCCGTGGTGGAGCGCGGAGGTGCTGATTCCTCTGGTGGGGCTGGTTCTGGGCAACATCATGAACGGCGTGAGTCTGACGCTCAATGCGTTTTCTTCCGGGCTGGTGCGCGAGCGTTCCGCGATCGAGGCGCGGCTGGCGCTCGGGGCTACCCGTCAGCAGGCGCTGGGCAGCCTGCAGCGCCGGGCGGTGCATGCGGGCGTGATCCCGGCCCTCAACCAGATGAGTGCGGCGGGCATCATCACGCTGCCGGGGATGATGACGGGCCAGATTCTGGCGGGCATGTCGCCCTTCGAAGCTGCCAAATACCAGATTCTGGTGCTGTTCCTGATCGGGGGTGGTGCCGCGCTCGGAGCCATCGCGATGAGCGGGTGGATGGCGCAGCGTGTCAGTGACGAGCGGGACCGGCTGCGGCTGGATCGGCTCGAAAGTCCAGCACAGGACGATGCGGCCTGAAGACGCGGTGTGGCCCCCCGCGGAAGTGGCGGAGCGGAGAGTTGTTTGTACACACGGATACAAGTTGGTGTGCGCAGACAGAGCCGCGTGGCTACACTAGTCAGTGTTCCGTCAAGATTGGTTAACCAATCTGGTTTTCAGAAGGGGGCTGCGGGTGCGGTCTCCGGTTTTTATGCTGAAAGGATATCGATCATGAAGAAATCCCTGAGTGTGCTTCTGGTGGCTGGTCTGCTGGCTGGCAGTGCCTTTGCCAAGGCTCCTGCGGCTGTGTCCGCTTCTGGCGTGCCGGCTGCAGCGCCTGCTGCCGTCAAGATGGCACCTGCTGCCAAGCCTGCTCCGGCAGTCAAGCCGGCACCCGTGACGCCGGCTGCCGCAGCGGCACCGGGTCAGGTGTGGGTGAACGGCAAGGTCTATCACTGCCCGGGCACCAAGTATTTCGGCAAGACCAAGAAGGGTCAGTACATGACCGAGGCCGCTGCCCAGGCTGCCGGTGCTCACGCCAACCACGGCAAGTCCTGCTCCAAGTGAGCTGACGCTGCAGGCGGTTTCCGTCGCTGAGACGGCAGCCGCCCCAGGATGAGCAGAAACAAACGCCCGCATGCAGCGGGCGTTTCTGTTTCTGCTTCTGGAGCCTTGGTGCCCCCTGCATCCATGGGCACATGGCGCGAAGCGGAAGGGGGCAGAGAAAATGACGGCTCAGGTCGTGCCGAAGATGCGGTCGCCGGCATCGCCGAGGCCGGGCACGATGTAGCCGTGGGCATTGAGGCCGCGGTCGATGGCTGCCGTATAGATGTCCACATCGGGATGGGCCTGCTGCAGGGTGGCCAGGCCTTCCGGGCAGGTGAGCAGACACATGAATCGGATGGAGCGGGGGCGCAGCTTCTTGATGCGGTCGATGGCTGCCACGGCCGAGTTGCCCGTGGCGAGCATCGGGTCGACCACGATGACGTCGCGTTCCTCCATCTGTGAGGGCATCTTGAAGTAGTACTCGACCGGGTGCAGGGTGTCGGGATCGCGGTAGAGCCCGATATGGCCGACACGGGCGCCTGGAACGACGCTCAGCATGCCGTCGAGCAGGCCGTTGCCGGCTCGCAGGATGCTGACGAGCACGAGTTTCTTGCCGTCGATGACGTGTCCGGTGGTGCGCTCCAGCGGGGTTTCGACGGGAACCTCCTGCAGGGGCATGTGCCGGGTGATTTCATAGGCCATGAGCGTGCTGAGCTCGCCGAGCAGGCGCCGGAAGCTGTTGGTGCTGGCTTCCTTGTTGCGCATGAGGGTGAGCTTGTGCTGCACGAGGGGGTGGGTGATGTGGTGAACGTGGGACATGAGAACCGATCGCTGGAGGCAGGACGAAGGTGCCATTGCCCGCAGGGGCCATGGCAGCGCGCGGCCGGATCTGGCAGCTTTGCCCGCATGGCGGGGCAGGGCTGCATGGCGTGCCGCGCAGGTGGCTTCATTGTAGGGATCGTGGGTACCCCTGCGGCGGGCGCATCTTTGACCCGCGTCAGTTGCAACCGGGGCCAGGGCAGAGTGTCCGCGCCGGTCAGCGCCGGTTGCCCATCAGGCTGCCCAGCACGCCGCGCACGAGCTCGCGGCCTGCGGTGCGGATGGCCGACTTGGCCATGGACTGCACCAGTCCGTCGTAGTGGCCACCCCGGGGGCCGGTGCGGCCGAACAGGGCATCCTTGACCAGTCCGCCGACGCTGTCGAGCAGCCCGCCCGATGCGGCAGGTGCAGCCGGGGTGCCGGCAGTGGTGCCTGTGGAGGGCAGGGGAGCTGTTGCCGTGGCGTCCTGTGCCGCGGGGGTGGCCGAGCCAATGCCCGCCGCGGGAGTGGTCTGTGCGGCGCGCTGCTGCAGGATTTCGTAGGCGGAGGTGCGATCCACCGCCTGCTCGTAGACGCCGGCCACCAGAGACTGGCTCAGGAGGGCCTGGCGCTGTTCGGCGGTGATGGGGCCGATCTGGCTGCCAGGGGGAATCACGTAGGCGCGTTCGGTCTGGCCGGGGCGACCCTTGTCGTCGAGGAAGCTGATGAGTGCCTCGCCCGTGGCCAGTTCGGTGATGGTGGCGGCGATGTCGAGGTCAGGGTTGGGGCGCATGGTTTCGGCCGTGGCCCTGACGGCCTTCTGGTCGCGCGGGGTGTAGGCGCGCAGCGCGTGCTGCACCCGGTTGCCGAGCTGGGCGAGCACGCTGTCGGGGATGTCCATGGGGTTCTGCGTGACGAAGTAGACCCCCACGCCCTTGGAGCGGACCAGACGCACCACGAGCTCGATGCGGTCGAGCAGCACCTTGGGCGCCTCGTCGAACAGCAGGTGGGCCTCGTCGAAGAAGAACACGAGCCGGGGCTGGTCAGGGTCCCCGATTTCCGGCAGCTGCTCGAACAGCTCGGAGAGCAGCCACAGCAGAAAGGTGGCATAGAGGCGGGGCGACTGCAGCAGCCTGTCTGCGGCAAGGATGTTGACCACGCCCTTGCCCCCGACGGTCTGCATGAGGTCCTGGATGTTGAGCATGGGCTCGCCGAAAAACCGGTCACCGCCCTGGGTCTCGATGGTGAGCAGCCCCCGCTGGATCGCTCCGACGCTGGCGGCACTGACGTTGCCGTACTGGGTGGTGAACTGGCTTGCGTTGTCGGCCACGTACTGCAGCATGGCGCGCAGGTCTTTCAGGTCGAGCAGGAGCAGCCCACTGTCGTCCGCGATCTTGAAGACGATGTGCAGCACCCCGGCCTGGGTCTCGTTGAGGTCGAGCATGCGGGCCAGCAGCAGGGGGCCCATGTCGCTCACGGTGGCGCGCACGGGATGGCCCTGTTCGCCGAACACGTCCCACAGCGTGACCGGGCAGGCCACGGACTCGGGCGTGGGCAGGTGGCGCTCGGCCAGCACGGCAGCCAGCCTGTCGCCGATCTGGCCGGTCTGGCTGATGCCGGTGAGGTCGCCCTTGATGTCGGCCATGAACACCGGCACGCCGATGGCGCTGAAGCTCTCGGCCATCTTCTGCAGCGTCACGGTCTTGCCCGTCCCGGTGGCTCCGGTGACGAGTCCGTGGCGGTTGGCCAGCGCCGGCAGCAGGGAGCAGGTGGTGTGGTCGTTCTGGGCGATGGGCAGGGGGTGGGCCATGGTGGGAGCAATCCTTGTGCGAAGCCGTGCGTTGCGGCGCTTCCGCAGGCGCGATGCAGGTCTGCGGGCAGGGGCGTTCAACGGTGCGACAGCGAGTCAGTAAAATGGATGTTATTAGATCAAATAATCACCGAAGGAACAGATCACATGGCAGGTCACAGCAAATGGGCCAACATCCAGCATCGCAAGGGCCGGCAGGACGAAAAGCGGGGTCGTGTCTGGACGCGCCTCATCCGTGAAATCATTGTGGCGGCACGTCACGGTGGGGGAGATGCCAACGCCAACCCGCGCCTGCGCCTGGCCATCGACAAGGCCAAGGCGGCCAACATGCCCGCCGACACCATCAAGCGCAACGTCGACAAGGCCACGGGCAACCTCGACGGCGTGAACTACGAGGAAATCCGCTACGAGGGCTATGGCGTGGGGGGCGCGGCGATCATCGTCGACACCATGACCGACAACCGCGTGCGCACGGTGGCCGAGATCCGCCACATTCTGAGCAAGAACGGCGGCAATCTGGGCACCGAGGGCTCCGTGGCCTTTCAGTTCAAGAACTGCGGGCAGTTCATCTTCGCGCCCGGCACCGACGAGGACAAGGTCATGGAGACCGCTCTGGAGGCCGGTGCCGAGGACGTCATCACGGACGACGAAGGCGCCATCGAGGTGCTGACGGCTCCCGGAGACTTCGAGGCCGTGCAGAAGGCACTGGAAGCCGCCGGTCTGCAGCCCGAGGTGGCCGAGGTCACCATGCGTGCCGAAAACCCCATCGAGCTGGCGGGCGAGGACGCCCTGCGCATGCAGAAGCTCCTCGACATGCTCGAAGATCAGGATGACGTGCAGAACGTGTATTCCAACGCCGAACTGGACCTGGAGGAGTGAGCATGAAGGTACTCGTGATTGGCTCTGGTGGCCGCGAACATGCACTGGCCTGGAAGCTGGCGCAGTCCGAGCGCGTGAGCAAGGTGTACGTGGCGCCTGGCAATGGCGGCACTGCCCGGGACTCCCATCTGGAAAACCTGCCCATCCAGGATCTGGAAGCGCTGTGCCAGTGGGCCGGCGAGCAGAAGATCGACCTCACCGTGGTCGGCCCCGAGGCGCCCCTGGCCGCCGGCGTGGTGGACCGGTTCCGTGCGGCCGGGCTGCGCATCTTCGGCCCCACGCAGGCGGCGGCGCAGCTCGAAAGCTCCAAGGCCTTCAGCAAGGCCTTCATGCAGCGGCACGGCATTCCCACCGCAGCCTTCGACACCTTCACCGATCCGGTGGCTGCCCATGCGTTCATCGACCGGCTGGGCGCACCCATCGTGGTCAAGGCCGACGGCCTCGCTGCCGGCAAGGGCGTGGTGGTGGCCATGACCCTGGAAGAAGCCCACGCAGCCGTCAACGACATGCTCGAAGCCAATACCTTTGGCGTCAAGCACAACGGCGAGGCGCGCGTCGTCATCGAGGAGTTCCTGCAGGGTGAGGAAGCGAGCTTCATGGTCGTGTGCGACGGCCGCGACGTGATGGCCCTGGCCACCAGCCAGGACCACAAGCGCCTCAAGGACCACGACGAAGGCCCCAACACCGGCGGCATGGGCGCTTACTCGCCAGCACCGGTGGTGACGGCCGATGTGCACGCACGCGCCATGCGCGAGGTCATTCTGCCCACCATCCGTGGCATGGCACGCGACGGCATCACCTATACCGGCTTTCTGTATGCCGGTCTCATGATCGACCGCGAAGGCAAGGTCAAGACGCTGGAATTCAACTGCCGCATGGGAGACCCCGAAACCCAGCCCATCATGATGCGGCTCAAGAGCGATCTGTTCGACCTGCTGTGGGCCGCTACCGAACCTGCGGGCAGCACGGGCCGGCACCTGGCCGACGTGACCCCGCAATGGGACCGGCGCGTGGCGCTGGGAGTGGTGGTGGCCGCTCCGGGCTACCCCCTGCATCCGCAGACCGGCGAGGCCATTACCCAGCTCCCGGTCGATGCGGAAGACGTCAAGGTCTTCCATGCCGGCACGGCACTGCAGGCCGATGGCCGGCTGGTGACGAGCGGCGGGCGGGTGCTGTGCGTGACTGCTCTGGCCGACAACGTGCGCGGGGCGCAGGCCAGGGCCTATGCGGCCATCCAGCAGGTGCAGCTGCCGGGCATGCAGTTCCGCAACGACATCGGCTACCGCGCCATCAATCATCCGGCTGCACAGACAGGCGTGCAGCCCTGAGGAGCACCGACATGGCCGGCGATCAGCCTTGCGCGGACGAGCCCGGCTCCTGCGGGCAGGGGCCGGCGCGTCCGGTGCCGGAGACGGCGTCGGACACCGTCTGTGGGCTGCGCCGTGCCACCAGCCCGGCCTCTGGCCCAGTGCGCCTGCCCCGCGGAAGCCGGCTGGCCACCCGGGTGCTGTCCTGGTTCGGCTGGCGCAACGAGTTTGCCCCGCTGCCCGAGGCCCATGGCCTCTACATCGTCTACCCGCACACCTCGAACTGGGATTTCATCCTGGGGCTCCTGTACAAGTGGAGCCATGGCATGCCCTTCAAGTTCTGGATCAAGGACAGCGCCACCCGCCTGCCCCTGATCGGGCCCTGGATCCGCTGGGTCGGTGGGGTGCCCATCAACCGCAGGGCCGCCTACGGCGTGGTCGAGCAGACCCAGCACCAGATGCATGCATCGGCCTTCTTCTGGCTCGTGGTGGCCCCCGAGGGCACGCGCAGCTACACCCCCGGCTGGCGCACTGGCTTCTATCACCTGTGGCGGACGCTGGACTGTCCGCTCGGGCTCGCCTACATCGACTACGGGGCCAGGCAGCTGGGCGTGACCGATTACGTGCGGTGCAGTGGGGACATGGAGGCCGACTTCGCGGCCATTGCCCGCTACTATGCCGGCCGGCAGGGATGCCATCCCGACCAGCAGTCTCCCATCGTGCCGCTCGAACGGCACCGGCACGGGCATGAGCACCCATCGCAGCCGCAGGAGTGAGTGGTGCAGGTGTCCGATGCCCATCGTTATCCAGTTCTTTGCCCCGTGTGCAGCGCCTTGCCGCCGGGGCCTTTCATCAAATCGCCATGAGTCTTTCTTCCTCCTCTCTGTCCGGTGCGGCTTCCGCACAGGCCCATGCCGATCCCGTGGCTGCCTGGCTGCGCGGCCTGCAGGCCCGCATCACGGCAGCCGTCCAGGCGCTGGAGCCCGAAGCCCATTTCATCGTCGACGACTGGCGCAAGCCGGAGGGTGAGCGGCTGCAGGGACATGGGCGCACCATGATTCTGGAAGGGGGGGAGGTCTTCGAGCGCGCGGGCGTCGGGTTCTCGCGCGTGCAGGGGCCGCAACTGCCGCCTTCCGCCACCCAGCACCGCCCGGAACTGGCCGGGGCTCCGTTTGAGGCCATGGGCGTGTCGCTCGTGTTCCATCCACGCAATCCCTATGTGCCCACGGTGCACATGAACGTGCGCATGATCGCCGCCCACCCGGCCGGGCAAAAGGCCGTGCGCTGGTTCGGTGGCGGCATGGACCTCACTCCCTACTATGGCGAGGTGGAGGACTGTGTCCATTTTCACCGTACCTGCCGCGATGCCCTGGCTCCCTTCGGAGCCGACAAGTATCCCCGCTTCAAGGACTGGTGCGACCGCTACTTCCGGCTGCCCCACCGCAGCGAACAGCGCGGCATCGGGGGCATCTTCTTCGACGATTTCGCCGAGCTGGGCCCCGAGCGTGATCTGGCCATGCTGCAGGCCGTGGGAGAGGCCTTTCTGCCGGCCTATCTGCCCATCGTCGAGCGCCGCAGCAAGCGGGAATGGGGCGAGCGCGAGCGCGCGTTCCAGCTCTACCGCAGGGGGCGCTATGTCGAATTCAACCTCGTGTGGGACCGGGGCACCCACTTTGGCCTGCAGAGCGGCGGGCGCAGCGAATCCATTCTGCTGTCCATGCCGCCGCAGGCCAGCTGGAGCTACCGCCGCGCAGAGCCTGCCGGTTCGCCCGAGGCACGCCTCTACACCGACTTCCTGCCCTGCCGCGACTGGCTGGCCGGCGAGGCGCCTTCCCGCGCTGGCGCATGATCCGCACCGATGCACCTTCCCCGCCACCTGGCCCCACGCCCTGTGCAGGGCAGGCCACGGTCCGCGTGGGGCTGTACGGCGGCGCCTTCGATCCGCCCCATCTTGCCCATGTGGCGCTGGCACGCGAGGCCGTGCGGCAGCTCGGGCTCGATCGCCTCTACATCGTGCCCACCGGCCAGCCCTGGATGAAGGAGCGCCGGCTCACCGATCCGGCCCACCGTCTTGCCATGGCGCGGCTGGCCTTTGCCGGCCTGCCCGAGGTGGTGGTGGATGACTGCGAGCTGCGCCGGCAGGGCACCACCTACACGATCGATACCCTGCGCGAGCTCCAGCAGCGCGAGGCGCGCCGGCAAGGGCCGTGTGGCACAGAGTGGTTCCTTGTCATGGGGCAGGATCTGGTGGCCACGCTGCCGCGCTGGCAGCGGGCGCAGGAGCTGCTGCAGGAGGTCACCGTGGCCGTGCTGGGACGCCCCGGCAGTGCAGCGGCCGACCTGCAGGCCGATCTGGATCGGGTACGCGCTTCGCTGCCCCAACTGCGCTGCGTGCAGGTACACTTGCCCCCCAGCGCGATCAGTTCGACCGCCATCCGGGAGCGGCTGGCACAGGCCGGCGCGACCGCTTTCCAGGCCTCTTCGCTGGCCTGGCTGTCTTCCCTTGTGCCGCCCGAGGTCGCGCGGTATATTGCACTCCACCAACTCTATCGACACCCTGATGGCCACTGAGAAAAAAACCGCCAAGGCATCTCCCCGCACTGCCGCATCCAAGAACACCGTTCCTCCCGCCGAGGACAGGGAGCTGCAGGCCGTGGCCTCATCCACTCCCGAGCAGGCAGAGCCTGTCGAGATCGAGGAATCGAACCGCGACATCCAGAAGCTCCAGCGTGCCATCGTCGATGGTCTGGAGGATGTCAAGGCCCAGCACATCCAGGTGTTCAACACGGCACACCTGTCGCCGCTGTTCGAGCGCGTGATCATCGCGAGCGGCACCTCCAACCGCCAGACCAAGGCCCTGGCTGGCAGCGTGCGCGATGCCGTGCGCGACGCAGGCTTCCCCAAGCCCCGCATGGAGGGCGAGGAAAACGGCGAGTGGATCATCGTGGACTGCGGCAGTGCCGTGGCGCACATCATGCAGCCCGCCATCCGCCAGTACTACGCGCTTGAGGAAATCTGGGGCGACAAGCCGGTGCGCATGCGCCTGGGCAAGCCTGCCCGTCCTGCCAGGGCAGCCGCTGCCGAGGGGGACAAGCCGGCCCGTACCCGCAAGCCTTCTACCCGCCGTGCTCCTGCGGCAGCCAAGGCAGAGCAGGGCGCTGCCCCAGCATCTGCTGCCACCGACGGACAGCCTGCCCGCAAGCCTCGCAGCCGCAAGCAGGCCGCCGGCACCGATTCGGCTGCTGCCGCACCGGCGCCCAAGGCTGCGCCCCGGCGTTCGCGCAAGTCCGCCGCCTGATCGCCTGCGCACGGAGTGGCCGGGTGAAACTCGTGATCGTCGCCGTCGGGCAGAAGATGCCCGACTGGGCGCAGACTGCCTTCGATGACTACGCCAAGCGGTTCCCGCCCGACCTGCGGCTCGAATGCCGCACCGTCAAGACCGAGCCCCGCAGTGGAGGCAAAACCACGGCCCAGATGATGCAGGCCGAGGCCCAGCGCATCGAGTCCGCCATCGACGCCGGCTGCCACAAGGGCCGGCGCATCGTGGCGCTCGACGAGCGCGGCACCTCGCTCACCACCAAGGCCCTGGCCGAGCGCCTGCGCCACTGGCAGCAGGACGGCGACGACGTGGCCCTCCTCATCGGCGGGCCGGATGGCCTGTCTCCCGAGCTGCGCACGGCCGCACACGAGCGCATTCGCCTCAGCGACCTGACCCTGCCGCACGCCATGGCGCGTGTCCTGCTTGTCGAAAGCCTCTATCGCGCCTGGTCGGTCAATGCCGGCCATCCGTACCACCGCGAGTAAGGCTTCGCGCCCTGCGGCGTGGAGCGGCTCCCTGCTGCAGCAAGGGCGTGGGTGCCTGCGTGCGCGTGCCGGGTCTGCCGCTCAGGGTTGCGCGGGTCGCTCTTTTCTGGCTGACCGCCTCTTTTTTCCATTGTCTTGCCCCATGTCGACCGATTCTTTTCTCTACCTCGCGTCCCAGAGTCCCCGTCGGGCCCAGCTGCTCGACCAGATCGGCGTTCGCCACACGCTGCTCCTGCCCGATGCCGGAGAGGACGCGGAGGGGCTCGAAGCCGTGCTGCCGGGAGAGGCAGCAGCCGACTACGTGCAGCGCGTCACCGCGCTCAAGCTCGACGCCGCCCTGGCGCGGCTGGAGCGTCGGGGCTGGCCCGCTGCTCCCGTGCTCTGTGCCGATACCACCGTCGCCCTGGGGGCACGCATTCTGGGCAAGCCCGCCGATGCTGCCGACGCCGCGGCCATGCTGCGCAGCCTGTCGGGGCAGCGTCATCAGGTACTGACCGCCGTGGCCGTGGCAGGCTCCGGCACAGCCGGCAGCCCCTTGCGGCGTGCCGCACGGCTGTGTACCTCCTGGGTGGAGTTCGATGTGCTCGACGAAGCGCGCATCGCGGCCTATGTGGCCAGCGGCGAGCCCATGGGCAAGGCAGGGGCCTATGGGGTGCAGGGCCGGGCTGCGACGCTGATTGCCCGCATCGAGGGCAGTTTCTCGGGCATCATGGGGCTGCCCCTGTTCGAGACGGCACAGATCCTGCGTGCAATGGGGTGGACAATATGAACCTGCGTCTGCCTGTCCGCAGCCACCCGGTGCGGCAGGCGGCCTGATTCCCTTTCCTGGCTCCCGGCTTCCTACACGGCAGCTCCGGGGCGTGCGGTGCCGGAGCCATCAGCCCCGGCCTTTGCCTGGTCCCCCTTCTCATGCAACAAGACATACTGATCAACTGGTCCCCCCAGGAAACCCGTGCCGCCGTGGTCGAAAACGGCGTGGTGCAGGAAATGCACATCGAGCGCGAGCTTCAGCGCGGGCGGGTGGGTAACATCTATCTGGGCAAGGTCGTGCGCGTGCTGCCCGGCATGCAGTCCGCCTTCATCGACATCGGGCTCGAACGCGCCGCTTTCCTGCACGTGGCCGACGTGTGGCAGCGCAGCAGCCCCCGCGAGCGGCAGGCGGCAGCGCCCGCCGCCGGGCCGGGCGGGCGCGAGCCGGCCGCGCCCCAGCGCCCCATCGAGAAGCAGATTTTCGAGGGCCAGACCCTCATGGTGCAGGTCATCAAGGACCCGCTCGGCACCAAGGGCGCGCGCCTGTCCACGCAAATCAGCATCGCAGGCCGGCTCATGGTCTACCTGCCGCAGGACGACGCCGTGGGCGTGTCGCAGAAAATCCCCAGCCCGCAGCGCGAGGAGCTGCGCGAACGCGTGCAGCGGCTCATGGCCGGCATGCCGGCCGAAGAAGGACTGAACCAGCCCGGCGGCTACATCGTGCGCACCAATGCCGAGGACGCCACCGATGCCGAGCTCGAACAGGACATGCGCTACCTGCGCAAGGCCTGCGCGCGCATCCGCCAGGCTGCGCAGCGGCAACCGGCGCCCTCGCTGCTGCACCAGGACCTGAGCCTCATGCAGCGCGTGCTGCGCGACATGGTCGACGAGCACACCCACCGCATCCGCATCGATTCGCGCGAGCAGTTCGATGCCCTGCGCGAGTTCGGCCTCACCTTCATGCCCGATGCGGTGCAGAAGCTCGAACACTACCGTGGCGAGCGTCCCATCTTCGACCTCTATGCCATCGACGAGGAAGTGGCGCGAGCCCTGGGGCGCCGTGTCGACCTCAAGTCCGGCGGCTACCTGGTCATCGACCAGACCGAGGCGCTCACCACCATCGACGTCAACACCGGCGGCTACGTGGGCACGCGCAATTTCGACGAGACCATCTTCAAGACCAATCTGGAGGCAGCCCACGCCATTGCACGCCAGCTGCGGCTGCGCAATCTGGGCGGCATCGTCATCGTCGACTTCATCGACATGACCCGCCCCGACCACCAGGCCGAAGTGCTGGGCGAACTGCGCAAGCAGCTGCAGCGCGACCGCATCAAGACCATGGTCGGGGATTTTTCGCCCCTTGGACTGGTCGAGATGACGCGCAAGCGCACCCGCGAATCGCTGGAGCGCATGCTCTGCGAACCCTGCCCCGCCTGCCAGGGGCGCGGCTCCGTCAAGACCACCCGCAGCGTGGTCTACGACATCCTGCGCGAGGTCCTGCGCGAGGCGCGGCAGTTCAGCCCGCGCGAATTCCGCGTGATCGCCGCCCCGCAGGTCATCGACCTCTTTCTCGAAGAGGAAAGCCAGCACCTCGCCGGCCTCAGCGCCTTCATCGGCAAGCCCATCTCCCTGCAGGCCGAAACCGGCTTCACACAGGAACAGTACGACATTGTGCTCATGTGAGGAGGAGGGGGCGGGGCGGGCCGGCCCCGCATCCGGCACCGCAGCCCCCTTGCATGCGCGAGGGACTCTGGAGTGAGGGGGCTCCTCGGGTGAGGTACGCTCTCCACTTTGCCCGGAGCCGATGTCGTGATGTACGCCCCTGCGCTGTTTGCCGAATCCCGTCCTGACGTGCTGCATTCCCTCATGCGCGCGCATCCCCTGGGGATGCTGGTCACGCAGAGGGCTGCGGGGCTGGAGGTCGATCACCTTCCGTTTCTGTTGAATCCGGAAGGCACCGAGGCACATCCCCTGGGCACGCTGCAGGCCCATGTCGCGCGCGCCAATCCGGTGTGGCAGGAGGTGCGGGAGGGCGATGCGGTGCTGGTGGTCTTTCGGGGGACGGAGGGCTACATTTCGCCCAACTGGTATGCGAGCAAGCCGGAAACGCACCGGCATGTGCCCACCTGGAACTATGAGGCCGTGCATGTGCATGGGCGGCTCCACATCCGCGAGGACGAGAAGTTCCTGCGCGGAGTGCTGGCGCGTCTGACGCGCGTGCACGAGGCGGATCAGCCCGTTCCCTGGCGCATGGGCGATGCGCCCGCCGACTACCTGCGCGACATGCTGGGGCAGATCGTGGGCATCGAGGTGGATATCACCCGCATCGAGGGCAAGCGCAAGCTCAGCCAGAACAGGGAGCCCCGGGATTTTGCCAGCACCCTGCAGGCGCTGGACGAGCGTGGCAGCGTGCAGCTGGCCGCAGCCATGCGGCGCAGCCAGAAAGGGTGATTCCCAAGCCGCTGCGCACAGGGGGAGCTTGGGCGGCATGGGCCGACACGGTTGCGTATCATGGGTGCGGGGACGCCCCCAGCCTGCGGGCCTTTCGATCATCCGGGACGACCCGGTATCTGTATCTGATGGGTGCCGGAGGTGGTGGATATGGACTGGATATGGCGGGTGATGGCCGGGCTGCTTGAAATCGTCTGGGCGTACACGATGAAGCTCTCGGATGGATTCACCCGCGGCGGGTACACCCTGCTGACCCTTGTGGTCATGGCGGCCAGTTTCGGGCTGCTGTCGATGGCCATGAAATCCCTGCCGCTCGGCACGGCCTATGCGATCTGGACGGGCATCGGCACCCTGGGCTCCTTTGCCGTCGGTCTCTGTGTGCTGCACGAGGCAGCCAGCCCTCTGCGCATGCTGGCTGTAGCGCTCATCGTGGCGGGGCTGGTGCTGATGAAGTTCGCTTCGCCTTGAGGGCGCGCCCTGCAGTGTGCAGCGGGGGAGCCGGACAGTGCCTGGATGTGCCCCGCGACAGGGCACAGTCCGGCGATGTGCGCAGGAGCCTGTGGCCTGTGCCGTGTCGTGCACGTGCCGTGCCGGCTCAGGCGGCGTGGCCGCTATCCGGGGTGTTCCCTTCGGACGGCGTGGGGGCGCTGCCTGCCATGCTGGACACAAAGGCCGTGGCGTGGTGCTGCAGGCGGGCATATACGCCGCCGCGCTGGATCAGCTCGGTGTGGGTGCCCTGTTCCACGATGCGGCCCGATTCCATCACCACCACCCGGTCGGCATGTTCGATGGTGGTCAGGCGGTGCGCCACCACCAGGGTGGTACGGCCCTGCATGAGGCGCTGCAGGGCTTCCTGCACGAGGCGTTCCGATTCGTTGTCGAGCGCGGAGGTGGCTTCGTCGAGGATCAGGATGGGGGCATTCTTGTACACGGCGCGTGCAATGGCCAGCCGCTGGCGCTGGCCGCCGGAGAGCTGGGCCGCGTTGTGTCCCACCATGCTGTCCATGCCCATGGGCAGACGTTCGATGAAGGTGCCGAGATTGGCGGCCTCCAGCGCCGCCTGCACGCGGGCACGATCCAGTTCGCTGCCCAGGGCCACGTTGGCAGCAATGGTGTCGTTGAGCATCACCACGTCCTGGCTCACCATGGCGATCTGGGCGCGCAGGCGGTCGAGGGGCCAGTCGTCCAGAGCCACGTCGTCGAGCAGCACGCGCCCGCTCGACGGCAGCACAAAGCGCGGCAGCAGGTTGACCAGCGTGGTCTTGCCCGATCCCGATGGCCCCACAAAGGCCACGACCTCGCCCGGGGCGATGTGCAGGTCGATGAGTTCGAGTGCGGCGGCCGCTGTTTCGGTGAGGCCCTCGGCATGGGCCACGCTCGCGCCCGTGGGCATGGTGGTGAACAGAGGCGAAGTCGGCATGCGGGCCTCGCGGTCCGCCGCCTGCGCGGCATAGTCCACATGGATGCGCTCGAACCGGATGTCGCCGCGCGCACGCGCGGGCAGCTGGCTGGCCTGTGCGGCGGGGGCTGCCTCCGGTTCGGGCGGGACGGTCTCGACCATGGCGAGGCCGCGCTCCAGGGCGGCCACGCCGCGCGTGATGGGGTTGGCCACGTCCGCCAGACGCCGGATGGGCGACACCAGCATCATCATGGCGGCCACGAAGGCGACAAAGCCGCCCACCGTGACGGCACGTTCATGGCCCTGGCTGACCTGGGCCTGCCACAGGGCAATGGTGAGCACCGCCGACAGCGCCACCGCGGCCACCGACTGCGTCAGCGGGGTCATGGCCGAGGAGGCGATCACCGACTTGAGCGAGAGCTGGCGCAGGCGGCGGCTCAGAACCTCGAAGCGGCTGCTCTGCTGCTGCTGGGCGCCATGCAGGCGCACCATGCGGTGGGCCAGCACGTTTTCCTCGACCACGTAGGCCAGCTCGTCGGTGGCGCGCTGGCCCTGCTTGGTGAGGCCGTAGAGGCGGCGCGAGAGCTTGCGCATCACCCACGACATGCCGGGCGCAAGCACCACCACGACCATGGTGAGCTTCCAGTTCAGATACAGCAGATAGCCCACCAGCGCCACCAGGGTGCTGCCGTCGCGCGTGAGTCCCATGAGCGCCTGCACGAGCATGTTGGCGCCGTTCTGCACCTCGAACACCACGGTGTTGGACAGCGTGCTGGCCGACTGCCGCGAGAACAGGCTCAGGTCTGCATTGAGCAGGCGGGCGAACATGTCCTCGCGCAGCCGCACCATGCCGTCGTTGGCAATGCGTGCCAGCGAATACTGGGCCGCGAAACCGGCCACCCCGCGCAGAAAGAACAGCAGCAGCACGGCCGCAGGCACGGCCCAGAGCTGCAGCGTGCCACTGGTGAAGCCGCGGTCGAGCAGGGGCTTGATCAGGGCCGGCACCCCGGCTTCGGTGAGCGATGCCACCACCGTGGCCACAAAGGCGTACACCCACCACTGACGGTCGACACCAAAATAGCGCGAGATGCGGCGCAAACGGGCCGGCAGGCTCTGTGAGGCGAGCGCGGCGGAAGGGGGAGAGGAGGCGTCGGTCGTCATCGGGCCCGGTGAGAAAGAGGAGTGAAAAGCATCCCGCATTGTAGGTCGGTGGCCTGGAGCGCGTTGCCCCTTCCGTGCCGCAGCCCGGAGCATGGAGCCTGCCTGCGGCGGGGCGGCATCACGGACCTGCGGCCCCGGGGGCATCAGGGGGGGGCTTACCCTTTGTAACCGATCGGTCGGAGAGCCGTCATGGCAAGTGTGTAGCATGTGATGCAGCTTTTCGGTGGGGCGGAGCCCTGGGGATCGGTTCGGCTCGCAGGGCGTGGCTTTTTTGTGCTGCTTCGTTCTGTCCTCTTCGGTTTCTTTCCTCTCCGTCCCCGGCCCGCATACTTCCCTGATTTTCGAGATGCATTCGGTTCTGTTCCGACAGGCATCCACCTACGTATCCGCATACGATGAAGATGAAGTCTTCCCTTTCGATGGCACGCTGCCAGGGTTCGCCCTCGCTGGCAGGCGGTGTGCGCACGTCCTACCCTTTCTGGCAGGGGCGGTGGGTTGCCGCTGCGTTGCTGCTGGGGGGGCTGTGGGTGGCATCCGGCCCGGCTCTGGCGGCCGAATTCAACGTGACCATCGTCGGCCCCGGCAGCAGCACCCAGTACCCCATTTCTCCGGTGCCCTTCCGGGGTGAAGCCGCCGTGCCCCAGCGCCCCTCGGCCATCATCGGCGCCGATCTGGTGCGCACGGGGCTCTTTCGCACCGTAGCGGTGGAGGCGGGTGCGCTCGACGAGCGCAGCCATCCGCCCCAGGCAGTGTTCCGGGCAGCCGGGTCCGACTACGCCGTGGTGGGCAGCGTGCAGGCCGAAGGAGCAGGGCGATACGCCATGCGCTTTCACCTGTGGGACATGGCCCGCAACCAGGACATGGGCGGCCAGAACTACCAGGTGCCGCAGGCCGACCTGCGGCTCGCCTCGCATCGGGCCGCCGACTGGATCTATGGCCGCATCACCGGGCGCAAGGGCGTGGCCGCGAGCCGCATCTCGTATGTCACCCGCTCCAGGGGGCGCTATACCCTGTGGGTGTCCGACGCCGATGGGCAGAATGCCCAGCCGGCCCTGAGCAGCCGGGCCTCCATCATCTCCCCGAGCTGGTCGCCCGACGGCAGCAAGATCGCCTACGTCTCCTTCGAGCTGGGCAAGCCCGTGGTGTACGTGCAGGACGTGCGCAACGGCAGCCGGCACGTGGTGGCCAACTTCAAGGGGTCCAACAGCGCGCCCGCCTGGTCGCCTGACAGCTCCCATCTGGCCGTCACCCTCACCCGCGACGGCACCTCGCAGATCTATCTGGTGCCCGCCACCGGCGGCACGCCGCGCCGGATCACGCACAGCAGCGCCATCGACACCGAGCCCGTGTTCAGCCCGGACGGCAAGTCGATCTACTTCGTGAGCGATCGTGGCGGCTCGCCGCAGATCTACCGCTCCTCGCTCGACGGCGAGCAGGTTCAGCGCCTGACCTTCCAGGGCAGCTACAACATCTCGCCCACCGTCAGTGCCGACGGCAAGACCCTGGCCTTTATCACCAACGCGCGCGGCGGCTACCGCGTGGCCGTGCTCGATCTGGGCAGCGGCACCATGGACGTGGTCTCCAGCACCAGCAACGACGAAAAACCGAGCTTTGCCCCCAACAGCCAGCTCATCATCTACGCCACCCACACGGGCGGCGGCGAGGCCCTCATGACCACGACGGCCGACGGCAGCGTCAAGACGCGCCTGTCCGGCCATCCGGGGGACATCCGCGAGCCGGCCTGGGCGCCGCTCACCCCCTGACCCCGATGTTCAGCCTGTGCCCCGGACCGCATCTCCCCGGCGCAGGCCCTGTCGTTGACTCTCCCAAGAGGAAAAACCATGCAACGTACCCTGCTGATTCTTGCTGCCACCCTGTCGCTGGCGGCCTGTTCCACCACCAAGCTCACCGAAGGCGCCAACGGAGCCGCCGGTGCCAATGGCGCGGGAGGTGACAGCTCCGTCGCCTCCGTGAGCACCGACGACGGCAGTGCCAGCCGTGGCGGGCCGCAGAACGTGGCCTCCGTCATCCACTTCGACTTCAACAGCTATGTGGTGCGCCCCGACGCGCGCCCCGTGGTCGAAGGCCATGCCGCCTTCCTCAAGAGCCATGCCGCTTCGCGCGTGCGCCTCGAAGGGCATACCGACGCCGTGGGCGGCCGGGAATACAACCTGGCACTGGGGCAGAAACGCGCCGAGGCAGCACGCCGTGCGCTCAACCTGCTCGGCGTGCCCGACACCCAGATCGAGGCCGTGAGCTTCGGCAAGGAACGCCCGGTGGTGCCCAACGTCGGTGCCGACGAACGCAACCGCCGCGTCGAATTCGATTACAACTACACCAAGTAAGTGAGCTGTCGGCCTCCGGCCGTCTTCCCTCGCTGCAGTTCCCGTGCCTCTGCGGTCCGTCTGAAGTGCCCCCTTGCACACAGCGCATAGAGCACAGAGGCCACGGGAATCTGCACACCATGCCCTGAGGTTTGCATGAACGTTCTTTTGCCGCATTCGCATTCCGTCTTTTCTGCCCGGCGCGGGGCCCTGCAGCCGCGCCTTGTGCTGCAGGCCGCAGTGACCCTGGCCTGCCTCGGCATGCAGCCGCTGGCCCACGCCGACCTGTTCGGCGACAACGAGGCGCGCCGCGCCATCCTGGACCTGCGCCAGCGCTTTCAGGCCATGAACGAGGACAACGCCCGCATGCGCAACAGCCTGCTGGAGCTGCAGAACCAGATCGACGCGCTCAAGGCTGACACGGCCCGCATGCGCGGCCATGACGAGGAATACAGCCGCGACATCGCCGACCTGCAGCGCCGCCAGAAGGACCTCTCCCGCGCCCTCGAAGACGCACGCCCTGCCACCCCCGCAGCCGCCCCGGCACGCAAGCAGGCCGCCTCCGCTCCCCAGGACGATGGAGACGGCGACCCCGATGCCCGCTCCGCAGCTCCGGCCCATGCCGCTGATTCCGCCCGCGAAAAAGCCGAATTCGAAGCCGCCATCAACCAGTTCCGCAGCGGAGCCTATGCCAAGGCCCAGACCGGCTTCCGTGCGTTCCTGCGTGCCCATCCGCGCAGCAGCCACCGGGTGCTGGCGCAGTTCTGGCTCGGCAATTCCGACTACGCCCTGCGCGACTACAAGGGTGCCATCGCCAATTTCCGGGCCGTCGTGAGCCAGGCGCCCAACCACGAACGTGCCCCCGAGGCGCTGCTCTCCATCGCCAACTGCGAGGTCGAGCTGCACAACACCGCCGCAGCCCGCGCCGCGCTCGAACAGCTCATCGCCCGCTACCCGCGCTCCGAGGCCGCCCAGGCCGGCAAGGACCGGCTCGCCCGCCTCAAGTAAGCCTTGCCGCAGGGCAGGGTTGGGCAAAACAAGGCAGGGCGACGATGGTTCCCATCGTGTACAGTCGGGGCCGCCGCCTGGCGGCGTGTGTGTCTTTCCCTCTTTTCGCCCGAGCTCAGGTTGCCATGTTCTGCCCAAACGGGGGACTCGCACCGGGCAGCAGGCATCCCGCACCCTGCCTGCGTCGCGCCCCCTGCTGGCCCTGCATCTGCTCCTGTACTGCCTTCGCTTGGCCCCAACGAAGGGCGCGGGCATCTTTCCTGCATCATGACATGACTGCTTCTTCTGCCGCTGCCCCCGCTTCTCCCCTGTTCCCGCCCGATCACGCGCGCCGCTTTGGCGGGGCGTCCCGGCTCTATGGTGCAGAGGGTGCGCGCCGCATTGCCGACTCCCATGTGGTGGTGGTCGGCATCGGGGGGGTGGGCTCCTGGGCAGCCGAGGCCCTGGCACGCACCGGGGTAGGGCAGCTTACCCTCATCGACATGGATCACGTGGCCGAATCCAACATCAACCGCCAGATCCATGCCACCGATGCCACCCTCGGGCAGGCCAAGATCGACGCCATGCGCGAACGCATCGCCAGCTACCACCCGGAGGCGCATGTGCAGGGCATTGACGACTTCGTCACCCCCGACAACTGGGAAGCCCTCGTGCCCGCCGATGCCACCGCCGTCATCGACGCCTGCGACCAGGTCGCCGCCAAAACCGCCATGGCCGTCTGGGCCCGCCGAAGCCGCACCCCCCTTGTCACCGTCGGGGCCGCCGGCGGCAAGGAACTCGCGCACCTCGTGGATGTGGACGATCTGGCCCGCGTCACCCACGACCCCCTGCTCGCCCAGCTCCGCTACCGGCTGCGCCGCCACCACGGGGCCCCCCGCGAGGGCAAGACCATCGGCGTGACCTGCGTCTTCAGCCGCGAAGCCGTGCGCATGCCTGCCGCCCCTGAGACCAGCTGCGACGCCTCTCCCGCCAGCGACGGCACCCTCAACTGCCACGGCTATGGCTCCGCCGTGGCCGTCACCGCCACCTTCGGCATGAGCGCAGCCGGCTGGGTCCTTAAAAAAATTGCCTCCAGCTGCTGAATGCTGGGTCAATGCTGCTAGAATGCTCGTTTCGATTCAGGCAATGCTGAGTTGCCTGAGCGAGCGAGTGGGTCGTTAGCTCAGTTGGTAGAGCAGCGGACTTTTAATCCGTTGGTCGCAGGTTCGAATCCTGCACGACCCACCACCCATTCCAATCAAAAAGCACCTACAGCGATCGCGCGGTAGGTGCTTTTTTGTTGTGTGTGGCGTTTTCTTGGAGACATTCATCTCAGGCGATAGAGTTTTCTTGATTCGCGAGGCGCTTCGGGTCTCCTTGCGCATCAGTTCTGTAGAATGACGGCCATCTTCATATGGTCCAATTTTGGAATTACTGCTCCATGACTACTGCAGAGGACTCGGCTGACACATCAACCTGCTCGCCGCATGCCGTGCGTACGCCACGTACCACGTTGGATGGTGATGTAGTGTTGGCACCAGAAACCCGGCGTATTTTTGATGAGGCCATCGGTGCGATGCGTCATCACAAGACTATCTATTCTGATTGGGGTTTTGGTAGTGTCGACCCGACGGGCCGCAATATGATCCTTAATTTCTATGGACTACCGGGCACCGGAAAAACCTTGGCCGCAGAGGCTCTGGCTGGAACATTAGGGCTGCCTTATATTCATCTAGGGATAGCAGAGCTCGAAAGTAAATTTGTCGGTGAGACCGCCAAAAACATTAGCGCAGCTTTTAATACTGCCGCCATGGAAGGTGCGTTATTGTTTTTTGACGAAGCTGACACGCTACTTGGCGCACGCCTGTCTTCTGTCACGCAAGGCATTGACAACGAAATCAATGCCATGCGTTCTACGCTGCTTATTGAGTTGGAGCGCTTCGAAGGTGTTGCAGTGTTTGCAACCAACTTTGCAAGAAATTATGACAATGCCTTTGTTAGTCGTATCCGTTACCACATCGAATTCAAGCTGCCAGATCTTGAGGGGCGCAAACAGCTTTGGTCCAAGATGCTGGTGCCGGGCGTGCCTTTGGAAGAAGATCGTGAAACGCTGATTGAGCGCTGCGCTACGGAGTCAGAAGGCTTTTCTGGAAGAGAAATCCGCAACGTATTACGCACAGCTTTTCCGCGCGCTATACACGACAATGTGCAGAAGCCATGTGTGCAATGGACGCATTTAGAATCGGCTATCGCTGATGTGCGAACAGCGCGCCGCAATGTAGGGAGAAATCTCCATGCTGAAGATGGTAGAAAATCCAGTGCGGAAGCCGGACGGCGGATGTTGGGATTCTAAAATTCATAACAGAGAAGGGGGTCATCATGGGATGGTTTAGTAGTGTGTGCAGCAGTGTAGGAAGTGCGATCGGAAGTGCAGTCAGCAGCATTAGTAGCACATTAAGCCAAGCGTATAACACTGCAAAGGAATATGCAGGTAAGGCCATCGGGTGGATGGCCGAAAAAGCTGAAGGCTTTGTTGATGGAGTGAAGAAGGTCTGGCAGACTGTAAAACCCTATGTAGAACACTTCCGTGCCGGGCTGCGTCTGGCAGCCGTTGCTACTCAGGGGATTCCGTGGCTCAGCGCTGCACTGACCTTTTTGGAGAAGGGGTTGGGAGCATTGACCGCATTTGAAAATTCTCCCATTGCCAAGAAGATTGATGAGGCAATCAAATGGGGAATTCAGCTAGCCCAGCGCTGGCAGGAGCGGAGACAAAAGAATGAAGTGGAAGATGAAATTACCGACGAGGAGCTGGAGAAAGCACGGCAGCACCAGAAGACCATGCGTTTGGCTGAGCGAGAGGCTCTCTCCGATGAGGAACGTCACCGCCTAGAACTGACTTCTGCCATCAATGATTATGAGATTGCAAAAAAAGATTTGGCGTTGATTATCGAGTCTGGGCCTTCCAATACGGAACACTACCTGAGGTTGCGTGCTACGCAAAAACTTCTGAAAATGTCTGACCAGAAGTTTCGGAACGCTCAAAGTATCGATGATCTTGGTGCGGATGATCTGTTCATCGTTCGAGTTGCTTCCGATCTCGTTAAACCCGATATGGAGTTGAGCAAGAAAGCTGCGGAGCGGTTGGATCGTCTGCTGCTTCAAGAGTATGGAAAAACTCTACAATCCTTTGTTTATGAAGAACTGATTGCCTCTTGGAAGAAGCAAGCAGCAACGCTTGAAACAGAATTCAATGGGGCCAATAAAATCCTAGCCAAGCTCAAGGTCGACCTGAGGCGGCTTGAGAATGCCAAGAAGGTCCAGACTGAACTTGATAGCACGGAAGCGGAGGAACTTGCATCTCTCGAAAAGGCTGTTCCTGCCCAAGAATCATCTTTGAACAGCATTGCCATGCGTCGCCGTGATATTGATCGCTATGCCGATGCAGCTGAGGGTTTTCTTCAATTGTTGGAAAAATCAGAAGAACAGTTGGAGAAGGAAGATAGAAGTTACGTAATCGACGAAGGTGCTGCTGTGGGGGAAATTATTGTTAAGGTTGCTAATAAAGAAACCCCTTTCAGTCAACTTGCGCCTGAGGATCAATCTCTCATCAACGACTTTGCCAATATCTTCCGCAAGGAAGCACAGCAACGTATGAATTCTGTATTGGAGGTGTCCGTATGAGTAGTATCGCAGGAGAGCTTCTGAACTTTTTAACTCCGAAATTGGATGACCCGCTGCAGGTTGGTTTTTTGACTATCATCGTAGGTATGATTGGATATACCGTCATTAGTGCCCACTTGGTTGCTACTCCGGTGTCGTGGGAGAAAAAATGGAACCGTGGGACGCCGGACAGTAAAGACGATGATTTGGATATTGAGCACGGAAGTGTGACCGATCTTTGGTATGCTGTTGCCACGGCACCCGAAAAACTTGCAGAGATAATGCCAGGAATGTTGCTGGTGATTGGTTTGCTTGGTACATTCTTGGGTTTGGGTATGGCGCTCAATCATGCATCTAATATCCTCTCTCAATCTAATGCTATTGCTAGCAGCATGAGTGATCTGACTGGCATGCTGCAGGGCTTGGGTACTAAATTCAAGACATCTACCTGGGGTATCATAGGGTTTGTGCTACTTAAAATTTGGAGTGAGGTAACACGGCTTGATGAGAAACGTTTAGCCTGGGTCATCGATAAAGTCAAAGTTGAGTTGCGCCGTAAAAAAGCAGAACGCTTGGTTGAAGAGGGAAATAAGCAAAAGGCTTTATTTGAGTGCATTGTCCGTGCATCAGTGCGCATTGTTGAAGGGGTTCAGGCTGGATTCGTGAAGGTTGGAGAGGGTCAGCAAAAGCTGCTTGCCGGGATCGACCGTACTCTCACGCAGACGCAGGGTGAGATCAATGCTTCGCTGGCGCATATCCAAGAAACAAGCTTGATTTCAAGTACTGCTCTTTCCGGATTTACGCAGAACACTCAACAGATTATTCAGCAAATGGCTGATGCGGCAAAAGAAATGGTGGAAGGCTCTAATCAAGTATCTTCGGCCGCTAAAGGTCTTGAAAAGGTGGTCGATGAATTCGGAAGTGAATTCAAGGAGGTACTCGACAATGTGCGAAAGGACCTGGGAAGTGCTATCGAGACGATGAGCGAACGCTCTTCTGCTACCATGAAGGAGGGGAGCGAGAAGCTGAACGGCGCGACGAAAGAAATTTCCACCGCCTTGAGCGAGTTGTCCAAGGATGTAAAGGACACCATGAATAAGGTGGAATCCTCGATTGGAACGGCGTTGGAGTTGCAAAAGAAAGCCGCTATCGAATTTACTACTTCTACCCAGACGTTGAACGAAAACATTGAAACAACGACCCAGACGATGGAGAAGCTTGGAAAGGATATTACAAGCGGTATGAGTTCGGTGGCTGATGCTGGGCAGCGGATGGGGGGTATTGGTAAAAACCTCGACAGCATTGGAAAACGCCTTGAAAACCAAGTTCCTCTTCTAGAAAATATCTCAAAAAAGGGTGATGCTGATGCAAGCCAAGAAGCCGTTCAGAAACTCAGTAGCATTGAAAACATTCTGAAAGGCTTGACGAAGCAGAGTGCCTCTAAGGAAGTGGCTCTATGAAAGAAAAGCCTAACGAATGGATTGCTATTTCGGACCTGATGGCTGGCGTTATGGCAGTGGTAATGTTGCTGTTGGTGATTTCTGTCGTTCAGAAACAGGAAATGGCGCGTTTGGCGCAGCTTAAAGATCCTAGACAGCAAAAGTTAACTCAGTTGCTTGGCGAGCTGTCGACCTCTCTTTCACAAATTGCGGGAAAAGACATGGTGACGCTGGATGCTGCGGCAAAAAAAATTATCTTGCGTGATGGTGTTTTCAATAGGGGTAGCGCTTGTATGGCGACAGCCTCACAGCCAGCAATGGAAAACGTCCGGCAGAAGTTGTCGAGTTTTTTGCATGAAATCCCAGACGGTCGAGTGTATGTTGAGGGACATACTGACGATCGCCCTGTTCCACGACCGGTGACGGATTTTTCCACATATTGCACGGTTTATGACGATAATTACACTCTGTCGGCCGCACGTGCTCGAGAAGCTAGAAAAAGATTGGCATCTAATCTTCAGGAGATAGATGCTAAACGTATTGTTGTGGCCGGTTTTGGAGATTCACAGCCACTCGCAGGCATTCCGCATGAAGATGCGCGCCAGCGTCGTGTGGAAATTCGTCTGGTAATCCCTGATGGTTCGTGATTCATATGCCAGGGCGGTTTCCAATACAAAGCGCAACGCCCCAGCTGGCTACTAATGTACGTGTCAAGTCCCCGCAAGCTTATAGATCTGCCTGCCGAATAGGTGTCAAGTCTCGCCTGTTTGTGTATGTGTCAAGTCTCGCCTGTTTGTGTATGCGCTTCTTGAACAGCCCAGCTCTCCAGCGCCTCGCGGCGATAGTGGAAGACATCGTGGAGTCGCCCAATCGCGCACACCATCGGGACTACTGGGTTCACCTTGATAGATTTGAGCAAGAGCAGCAAGAGATGGCTAAATGGACGCTTGCCGGTAAGCAAGCTCAACTCAAAGAGAAGATGAGCCACGCGCCGAAAGATTGAGCCCGTCGAGCAACTTCGGGGTGCAACCGAAGACAAACTTCTATACAGAAGCGGGTGGCAAAGAAAAAGCATCGAGGATGGCCAATAGCCAATCTCCCGGACGTAGCGGTCACACTGAACTGAAGCGCCCCGGGTTTCGCAGAGGCCAGTTGGTTTAAGAACGTGTTCACAATCTTCTGAGCAAAAGAGCCAAGAACGCCAAGTGAACGAACTGCAAGCTGGTGTTGATCCATCGCTCATGGTTCTTCGAGAGTCTGCGGTTCTTCTCCAGCCACGCAAAGCTGCGCTCCACCACCCAGCGCTTGGGCATGACCCTGAAGCTGTGCAGTTCGCTGCGCTTGGCAATTTGCACTGTCACCTGTTCACCCAGCGTCTGACGCA